>NZ_LDUR01000016.1:0-404491 GCF_001043705.1 Chromobacterium sp. LK11 | reverse complement strand
CGCCGCTCAGAAAGCTCAAGCCGCCAAGGCCGACGCTTCCGCTCCGAAAAAAGCCAAAAAAGCCAAAAAGCACGTAGCTAAGAAAGAAGCTTCCGCTGCTCAGAAAGCTCAAGCCGCTAAAGCCGACGCTTCCGCTCCGGCCAAAAAAGCCAAGAAAGCCAAAAAGCACGTAGCTAAGAAAGAAGCTTCCGCTGCTCAGAAAGCTCAAGCCGCTAAAGCTGATGCTTCCGCTCCGGCCAAAAAAGCCAAGAAAGCCAAAAAGCACGTAGCTAAGAAAGAAGCCTCCGCTGCTCAGAAAGCTCAAGCTGCTAAAGCCGACGCTTCCGCTCCGGCCAAAAAAGCCAAGAAAGCTAAAAAGCACGTAGCCAAGAAAGAGGCTTCCGCTGCTCAGAAAGCCCAAGCCGCTAAGAAAGAAGCTTCCGCTCCGGCCAAGAAAGCCGAGAAGAAAGCTTCCAAAAAAGCTGCTTCCGCTGCCAAGTAATCAGGCGGCGAGCATTGCCGGCACCGCTGGCAATCGCACATAATTCGGGGCGCTTCGGCGCCCCGTTTTCATTTGCAAGGCCACACTCGATGAAACTCCCCCTGCTTGTCCTCAGCCTGCTGCTGGCTCCGCTGGCTCATGCCGCCCCCAAGATCTCCGCGGAACACAAGATTCTGTTCTTCGGCCAGGACGACCGCGTCCGCACCCGCCCCGACCATCAACCCTGGCTCGCGGTGGGACAATTGCAAACCCGTTCCCGCACCATTTGCACCGGCGCGCTGGTGGCCCGCGACGTGGTGCTGACCGCCGGTCATTGCTTCGTCGACGAGAAAGGCCGCTTCGATCCGGCGGTCAGCTTCACCGTCGGCCTGTGGGGCGACGAATACACCGCGCGCAGCAAGATCCTGGAAGTGCAAGTGGACAAGGGCTTCCTCAAAGGCCTGGACCGTCGCGCCGACGGCCTCTACATTCCGCCGCGCATCGCGCCGCGCGACTTCGCCTTCGTGCGTCTGGCCACCCCGCTGGGCGACACCCAGGGCGTGCTGCCGGTGTTCAGCGGCAACGCCAAACAGCTGCGCACGCTGCTGAACCAGCAAAGCTGGACCCTGACCCAGGGCGGCTATCCCATCGACGACCAGAAGCATCTGCTGGTGCACAACGCCTGCGAAGCCACCAAGCTGCGCCCGGACGGCCGTCTGACCCATCGCTGCGACACGCTGGAGGGCAATAGCGGCTCGCCGGTCTTCGTGATGGGGCCGGGACAAGCGGTCATCGTCGCGGTGCAAAGCTCCGCCCCGATCGCCGCGCGGCGCAAGCAGGAAGACAATATGAGCGTCAGCGCGCCGATTTTCTACGATGCGCTGCAACAGTTCATCCGCAAAAGCGCCAAGCCATGAAAAAAGCCCCGGCGACGGGGCTTTTTACTATTCCGGGCTTGCGCCCTCACTCCGCCAGCGCCTGGCGCTGCAGCGCCACCAGCTCGCGGATGCCGGAACGGGCCAGGCCCAGCATCGCCTGCAGTTCCTGATCGCCGAACGGCTCGCCCTCGGCGGTGCCCTGCACCTCCACGAAGCGGCCGTCGCCCGTCATCACCACGTTCATATCGGTATCGCAGCTGGAGTCTTCGGCGTAGTCCAGGTCCAGCACCGGCATGCCCTGGTACAAGCCCACCGAAATGGCGGCCACCTGGTCGCGCAGCGGGTTCTCGCTCAGCTTGCCCTCGCGCAGCAGCAGGCCGATCGCGTCGGCCAGGGCCACATAGGCGCCGGTGATGCTGGCGGTGCGGGTGCCGCCGTCGGCCTGGATCACGTCGCAGTCGATCTGGATCTGGCGCTCGCCCAGCTTCTCCAGATCCACCACCGCGCGCAGCGAGCGGCCGATCAGGCGCTGGATCTCCTGGGTGCGGCCGGACTGCTTGCCGGCGGAGGACTCGCGGCGCATGCGCGAGCCGGTGGAGCGCGGCAGCATGCCGTATTCGGCGGTCACCCAGCCGCGGCCCTTGCCCTTCAGGAAGCCCGGCACGCCGTCGTCCACGCTGGCGGTGCAAATCACCTTGGTGTCGCCGAATTCGATCAACACCGAGCCTTCGGCGTGCTTGAGATAGTGGCGGCTGATCCGCACCGTGCGCAGGGCATCGGCCGGGCGTTGGGAAGGTCGCATCATGTCATCGTCCAGAACGGTAAATGCCGACGATTATATCAGTCGCCACCGACGACGGCGCTTAGTCGCGCTTGCCCGCGACCCGGCTGGCCAGAATCTCCTGATGCATGGTTTCCAGATTGGAGTCCAGAATCACCCGCCCCAGCTGGCGCGGCGTCGCCGTTTCGGTATCCAGCACATCCTCGCGCTCGCCGTAGTCCTGGGTCTCGTCCAGCAGCGTCACCGCCGCCGCGGACAGATTGTCTCCGCCAGCGCCCGCGCGTCGCTCCGACACGTTCATCAGCGCCGGCAGTACCTGGCTGACGTTGCGGCGGAAAAAGACTTTTTCCAGCTCCGGGTCCATCACTTGCGACCACAGGCCGTCGGAACACAGCAGGATGGAGCAGCCGACGCCCACGCTCTGCTTCTCGCCGACATCGATGTCCGGATCGCTGGCCGCGCCCAGGCAGTTGTAAATCTTGTGGCGCTCCGGGTGCACCTTGGCGGCGTCCTCGCTCAACTGGCCCTGATCGATCAGCCGCTGCACCTGGGAATGGTCGCGCGAGCGCAGCCGCAGGCCCTTTTCGTCCAGCAGATAGAGCCGGGAATCGCCGACATGGCACCAGTACAGCTGCCCCTGCTGGATGATGGCCGCCACCACCGTGGTGCTGGGCACCTCCGGCAGCCTGTGATCGGCGGCGTAATCGAGGATGACTTGATGCGCGGTGCTGACCGCGTTGACCAGAAAACGGTTGGGATGAGTCAACAGCGGCGTGGCTTGCTGGTAAAACAACTCGCTGAGCAGGTCCACCGTGATCTGCGCCGCCACCTCGCCGCGCAGATGCCCGCCCATGCCGTCCGCCACCGCCAGCATCACGGCGTCGCGCGAATGCGCGATCACCAGCCTGTCCTGGTTGTACGCCCGCCCGCCGATGCGGCTTTCCTGATAGATCGATAGTTTCATGGCTATCCCCTCATCATGAGCGTCCGCCAGTCAGGTTTTTTATCCATCCCACCCACTTGCTGCCCGCCAGTTCTTCCGGCGGGCTGTACTCCTCCGCCATCAGGCGCTTCTGCAGCCCCGGCACCGTCGCCGGCCTCTCCTCCGGAGACAGCGCCAGGCACTGATCGGTCAATTCCAGCAACTCGCGGGAGTACAAATGGCGGAAGGCCTTGCTCGCCGGCGTCAGCCTGTCGCTTTCCTTGCGCTCCTTGGAAATCTGCGGCGTGCCGCCGCCCATGCAGGCGTAAAGACAGGCGCCCAAGGCGTAGATGTCGGTCCAGGGCCCTAGCGGCGCGTCTTTTTCATATTGCTCGGGCGCGGCGAAGCCCGGGGTGTACATCGAGGCGAAATGCTTGTCGCGACGAGACAGGGTCTGCCTGGCCGCGCCGAAGTCCAGCAACAGCGGCGCGCCGTTGCGGCGCAGATAAATATTGGCCGGCTTGATGTCCAAGTGCAGCAGGCGCTGCAGATGGACCTCGCGCAGACCGGACAACAGCGCGGCGAACCATTTGCGCAAGCGCCGCTCGTCCAGCCGGCCGCCGGCCAGCTCCAGTTCGCGCACCAGCGAACGGCCGTCGGCGTACTCCATCACCATGTAGACCGTCTGGTTGGCGCGGAAGAAGTTGATCACGCGCACCACGGTGGGGTGGGAAATGCCGGAAAGAATCCGGCCTTCCTCGAAAAAACACTTCAGCCCCAGATTGAAAGCCTCGCGGTCCAGCTCGTGCGGCACCGTCACGTGGCCGTCGTCGTCGCGCATCGCCAGATTGCGCGGCAAGTACTCCTTGATCGCGAACTTGTTGTCCTGATCGTCCAGCGCCAGATAGACAACACTGAAGCCGCCCACCGAGAGTTGGCGGACAATCGTGTACTCGCCCAGCCGGGAGCCTGCCGGCAAAGCGGTCTGCTGGTTCGATTGAGTCATGGGGTGTCAGTTGTTATAGTGTCCACAGGCCTTGGATTGAGCTTAGCAAAGCAATTCGGGCCCAGCCTTGAGAAAGTAAACAATCCGCTCATCTAAGGGGGTGTCTGATGATTTTAAGTATGACAGGCTTTGCCGCAACCAGCAGGGAATTTCCCGGCGGCTTGTTGAGCCTAGAAATTCGCTCGGTCAACCACCGTTACCTTGATTTGCAAATGCGCTTGCCGGAAGAGCTGCGCGTGATCGAACCGCAGTTGCGCGAGCTGATTTCCGCCAAGGTCAGCCGCGGCAAGCTGGAATGCCGCGTAGGCATCAATCAGGTGGACAGCGCCGTGCCGACGCTGGAATTGAACCAGAACGTGCTGCAGCGTCTGATCGAAGTCTCGCAGCAGGTGCGCGAACAGGCCGGCGAAAGCCGCGGCCTGTCGGTGGGCGAACTGATGCGCTGGCCGGGCGTGATGAAAACCAATGAACTGGCGCCGGAAGTGCTGCAGCAACTGTGCGCGGAAAGCCTGACCGTGGCCTTGAAGGACTTCAACGCCTCGCGCGGCCGCGAAGGCGAAAAGCTCAAGGCGGTACTGGAGGAGCGCATCGCCGGCATGGAAGCCATCGTCGCCGCCATCAAGCCCAAGCTGCCGGCCATTCTGGACGCCCATATGTCCAAACTGTCCAGCCGCCTGCAAGAGGCGCTGGGCAATGTCGACGAAGACAGGTTGAAGCAGGAATTCGCGCTGTTCGCGCAGAAGATAGACGTCGACGAAGAACTTGCCCGCCTCAGCACCCATCTGAGCGAAGTGCGCCGCATCCTGAAGGCCGGCGGCCAATCCGGCAAGCGCCTGGATTTCCTGATGCAGGAGTTGAATCGCGAAGCCAACACTCTGGGGTCCAAATCGGTGTCCACCGAAACCACCCAAGCCTCGGTGGAGTTGAAAGTCCTGATTGAACAGATGCGCGAGCAGATCCAGAATATCGAGTAAGCACGGCGCCGGCGGCCGGGGCCGCCGCGGCAAGCGCTCCTAGACCTGAGGGAAAGACCAAAACATGACCAAAGCAGAACTGATCGCGGCGTTGGCCGAGACATCCGGCCTGAGCAAGGCCGACGTGCTCCGAGTATTGGGCGCTTTTGACGAAGTGCTGCAAAACGCGTTGGCCAACGGCGATGAAATCACCACCGTGGTGGGCAAATACAAAGTCAAGGAAAGCGCCGCGCGAACCGGCCGCAATCCCAAGACCGGCGAAACCATCGAGATCGCCGCCAAACGCAAGGTGGTGTTTCTGCCCAGCAAACAGTTGAAGGACAAGGTGGCCTGAGCTCGGCTCAACCCTCTTTCCGCGACAACGGCGAGGATCTCTCCTCGCCGTTTCTCATTCCCGTCTCAGTTTTGCCGCCAGATCAGCCGCGCGATCGCCGACGAGTCCAGCTCGCCCTCGCCTTCCGCCACCAGCTGATCGATCAGGCCCGACACCCGTTCGGCCTCAGGCAGGCGGATACCCTGCTCGCGCGCCGTCTCCAGCACGATGCGCATATCCTTGGCGTGCAGCTTGGCCTTGAAGCCCGGCGCGTAATTGTCGTCTATCATCCGCTGGCCGTGGACATCCAGCACCTTGCTCTGGGCAAAACCGCCCAGCAAGGCCGCCCGCACCGGCGCGGGATCGACATTGCAAGCCTGGGCCAGCTTCATGATTTCCGCCACCGCGGCGACGCCGACGCCGACCGCGATCTGGTTGCAAGCCTTGGCCACCTGGCCGGCGCCGCTGGCGCCGATATGGGTGATGGTCTGCCCCATCGCCTGCAAGGCCGGACGCGCGCGCTCCAGCGCCTCGGCCTTGCCGCCCACCATGATGGTCAGCGTGCCGTTGACGGCGCCCACCTCGCCGCCGGAGACCGGACAGTCCAGGAAGTCCACGCCGAAAGACGCCAGCTGCTCCGCGATGCGGCGCGCGCCGTTGGGCGCGATGGTGCTCATGTCGGCGCACACCAGGCCCGCGCCGGCGCCGTGCGCCGCGCCCTGCTCGCCCAGCAACACCTGCTCAACGTCCGCGGTGTCCGACACATTGGTGATCAGCAACTCGACCTGAGCGGCCAAGGCGGCCGGGCTGTCCGCCCAGCTGGCCCCGGCCTGCAACAAGGCTTCCGCCCGTTCGCGGCTGCGCGCCCATACCGCCACTTGGTGGCCCGCCTTCAAGAGATTCAATACGCAGGGACGGCCCATGATGCCCAGACCGATATAACCGACTTTCATTTGCGACTCCACGATGAAAACGACGACATTCATCGAGGATAAGGGGAAGCGCGCCGCAACGCCAGCGCGCGGCGGAGGGAAATCAGGGCTCCGGCAGGGGCGCCGGCTTGCGGCCGCCCAGCCAGGCCTCGAATTCATAATCCTTGCCGGAGGCGTGGTGCTCCAGAAAATAGACGAAGGCCAGCACCTCGGCCACCGCGCGGTAGAGTTCCGGCGGGATGTTCTTGTCCAGGTCCACCTGCATCAGCAGGGACACCAGCTCCGGCGAATCATGGACGAACACGCCGGCCTCCCGCGCGCGGTCTATGATGCGTTCGGCCAGCTCGCCGTAACCCTTGGCGACGACCTTGGGGGAACGGTGGCCCTCCTGGTAAGACAAGGCCACCGCCGAGCGGCGCTTGTCCTCACTCGGCGGCCGCGCCATCGTCCTTCACCACCAGGCTGGCCAGGGCCAGACCGGCCGAGGCCAAGCCCGCCTCCAGCCGGCTGGCGTTCTGGGTGATCAACTGCCCTGCCTGTTCGTCTTCGGCGGCGAAGGACACCTGCACCGTCTGGCCCACCAGACGGATGCGCGCCGCCATGCCGCCCAGCGCCGGCAGATTCAGGGACAGGCTGGTGGACCAGGCTTGCATCTCCTGCTGGCCGTTGCCCTCGCGGTCGGCCTCGGTCTTTTCCTGCTCTATCACCATCTGCATCGGCTGGCCGGGCCAGGCCATGCCCTGAAACTGCAGTTGCTGGTTTTCCAGGCCATTGAGCTGCCTTTGCACCAGATTGCCCAACTCCTGCGTTTGCGCCTGCGGCCGAGCGCTGGTCGCCGCGTGCTCGGCGTTCGTCAGCGCCTGGCTCATCTTGGCCTGAGGCTCCTGTTTGATCTCGGCCAGGCTGGTGCGGCCGTCGGCGAAGTCTTTCAGATGAGACTCGTAAAACAGGCCGCTCTTGGCCACGCCCTGCTGCAAATCCTCCGCCACCTTGGGCGGCGGCTGCTGCGCCGCGTTGACCAGCACCGGCTTGCCGGCGTCGCTGGTCTGGGTGGACAACAAATGGGTCAGATACTTGGAGGCGGGGCTCAAGGCCACCTGCACCGAGCTGGCCTTGTTTTGCTCCGCGCTCTCCTTGCTGCCGTCCTGCAGCAAAAAGGTCAGCGCCGGCTGCAAGGACGCCACTTTCAGCTGCAAGGTGTCGCCGCTCACCGTCGCGCCTTGAGGCAGGTTCAGCGTGAACAGCGAATTCTTGATCAATACCGCCAGCTGATTATTGTCCAGCCGGTCCGCCACGCGCGCGGTCACCTGCTCGCCCAGCAGCAGCGTCGGCAGCCGGCTGGGCAGGGTCGCGGTTTCCAGCAACAGCTTGGCGCCCTCGCCCAACAGCTGCGAGGGGTTGATCTGCTGCGCCGGCAAGACGCCGGTATTGATCGACGGAATCATGAGGTGGGACTATTTCGATACAGGGAAACGATCAACTCGGCCTCGCTGCGGGAAATGCCGCAGCGGGAGGCCACTTCGGAAGCCGTCAAGCCCTGGCGTATCATCTCGATCGCCTGGTTGTAAGGGCTGAGTCCGACATCCGTGTGCGCCTGCTGCTCCACGCGGGACAACAACCGCGACATATCCCGCTGCAAAGCGCTGATCTGCTGTTGCTGCTGATCAAGATACATGGTGGTCAAGCTGTCGCGTTTGGTTTCCAAACGCAGCACGCGCCAGTAGACATACGCTACCGCCATGGCCAGCATCAGCCAGAGCACGACCATCAGGTATGGGAAGAAGGTGCCGGACATCTTGGTTCCCCATGGAAGAGTTTCCGCCGTGACTTAATTTTATGGCGAAACCTCCAACAACCCAAGGCCAACCCGCCATCAAATCGCCCCGCCGTCCCGGCCGGGCAATCGCGGCGGCTTGCGGTCAACGATAGTGTTTCAGCACCCGGGAGTTCTGATTGATCAGCACCAGTTCCGAGCGCAGCGCCTCCGACCATTGCGTCAGATCCGCCTGGATCGCCTCGCGCCGCCGCACCAGTTCGCGCAGCCTGTCGCGCTGGGTCTCCTCCAGGCCCGACAAGGCCTCCTGGGTCAGCGAGGCCAACAACCGAGACATCAGCTTTTCCTGCTGCGCCTGCAAGGCGCTGAAGCGCTCGTAGTCCTTGGCCGACACCGCGGCGGACACCTGGGGCGTCAAGGCCTCCAGCTCCGCCAGCAACGGCCCCAAGGCCGTCGCGCGCGCCGTCGCCGTCATGCCCCCGCCGCCGCGCTGGCCGCGGGCTGGCTGCGGTCGACCTGCTGCCAGGCGGGAAGAACGGTTTCCAGCAGGCTGCGGACTTCCGCCAGTATGGTCAGATCGTTCTTGAGACTGGCCTGCCCCAAACGAGTCTTCATATAGAGGTACAGCTCGTTCAGATTGACCGCCGCCTCGCTGCCGGCCTCCACGTCCAAGGCGATGCGCAGGCCTTCGATGATGTCCATCGCCTTCGAAATCATGCGCGCCTTTTCGTCAAAACGCTGGGCCTCGATCGCGATGCCGGCGGTCATGATCGCCTTGATCGCGCCTTCGTACAGCATGACCACGATCCCGATCGGGCTGGCGCCGTATACCGCGGCCTTCAAGGCGTCGTTTTCATAAGCCTTGTTGAATTGCTTCAACATTCTGGAGTTCAGCATAGTGTTACCACCGGCAATGCCGGGTCGGCGGGCGGTGCAGCCCGATCCGGCCTCAGCGTAAAATCATGACGAAAAACCAAATTCACACCTGAGACATCAGACCGCTCAAATTATTGGTCGAAGCCTGCATTTTAGCCAGCGTCGAGTTCAATGCGGTGTATTGCTGGATGTATTGTTTCTGCCGCGCGGTCAGCCGGGCGGTCAATGCGTCTTGCGAAGCTTTCTCGGTGCTGATGCGCGAGTTGATCGAGCTCTTGCTGCTTTCCACCACGCCGCTGGGCCCCAGCAGGCTGTTGATCTCTTTGTTCAACAACTGGGCAATCCCGTTGCTGCTGGTGTTCCCGAACAGGTTCTTCACCGCGGTCGGGTCCTTTTTCAAGGCGTCGTTGAACTTGGTCTGATCCAGTTTGAGAGTGCCGTCCTTTTGAATGGCGATCCCGATCTGGGACAGGTAGGCAAAGGAGTTAACCGGATCGACGCCGGGAATGGACTTGGTCAGCACATCCTGCAGTTTTTGCTGAATCGACAAAACCGAGGCATTGCCCTTCATGCTGCCGCCGCGCGCATCCTTGATCGCGCTCAGCACTTGATTATAGGCGTCGACAAAGCCCTGCAGATTCTTGCCGATGCCAGCGGTGTCCTGATTCAGCGTCACCGTGGTGGAAACGCCGGTCCCGCCTTTATACAGGTCCAGCTCAACGCCGGGAATCGCGCCGCTGACCTTATTGCTGCCGGAGGTCACCTGCACGCCGTTCACCGTCAATTCGGCGTTGGCCGCGTCCTTGGACTCGCCGTTGGCGGTTGGACTTTGCGTCAAGCCAGCCAGCGTCGATCCGCTGGTGCCGCCGGAATCGGCGCCGCCGGCGCTGATGGTGAATTTATTGTCGGTGCCGGAAGCGGTAGACGCCACCACCAGCTTGTAGTTGTCGCCGTTTTTGACGACAGAGGCGTTGATGCCCATGCCTTCGGCGTTGATCTTGTCGGAAATGGACTGCAGGGTGACTTTGTCGCCCGGATTGTCCCTGAGCTTGACCGTCTGTTCCTTGCCATTGATGGTGAACTTAAGCTCATTGGGCGCGCCGGTGATTTCCGTTTGCGCGTCTTTGATGTCGGCGCCGTTGAACTGGTCGAACACCAGTTGCCGGGAGGTCGCCAGTTTGGCCACGTTAACGACGTAGGTGCCGTTGACGCCGCCGGAGGTGGTGCTGACGCCCGCCACCGAGGTATCGCTGGAGGACACTTTGAACGCCTGCAAGAACGATCCCGACGACAAGCTGGTGATCGCGCTTTGCAGCGCGGACAGCGCGGAACCGATCTTGCCAAGATCGCTCAACTGGGTGTTGTAGCCGTCCAGCTTCTTCTGACTGGCGACCAATGGCCGGGAATCGATCGCCATCAACTGGCTTACGATGGTTTGGACGTCGAGCGCGCCGACTGATGTGGTTATCCCTGCCATGTTCATCACCCTTTAATGTGTATTTGTTGAGCCGCTCCCGGGACTCAAGCCTTGTCCTTCAGCAGCATGCCCTTGAAGTCGCCGATCGCCTTGGCGATCCGGATCGCGTCCTCGGAAGGTATCTGCCGGATTACCTTCTGAGTTTCCTTGTCCACGACTTTCACCACCTGCAGATCGGTATCCTTGTCCACCGAAAACTCCAGCTGGTTATTGTACAGCGAGGCCACACTGTTCAGTTGCTTCAACGACGACTGCAACTGCTCGGTAACCGATGGTTTTTCCTTGGCCGCGGTGTTCTGCGCTTGCTGTTGCTGCGCCTGTCCGGCGGCGGCAACGGCCTGGGCATTGTCCGGCAAAGCGGAAGCGGCCTTGTCGGCGCCCTGCCCGCTTTGCGCCAACTCCACCGTTTGCTGCCGCGGCGCGGATGCGCCCGCGTTGGCAATCGGCAGCGATTGTAAAGAAGGTATTTGCATGACAACTCTCCTGACGCGCGCAGCTCCGGTTGCCCAACCAACCGGAGCCGCCGCTGGCTCATACCATCATTCTAGACTTATTGCAGCAGGGTCAGTGCCGACTGCGGCAGCGAGTTGGCGTTCTTCAGAATCGAAGTACCGGCCTGTTGCAGAATCTGGTTCTTGGTCAGGGTAGCAGTTTCCGCGGCGAAGTCCACATCCACGATACGGCTGTTGGCTGCGGTCAGGTTTTCCACGTAGTTCTGCAGGTTGGCCACCACCGCGTCGAACCGGTTCTGCACCGCACCGAAGGTCGAACGGATGTTCGAGATCTGGGCGATGTCGGCGTCCAGCGAAGACAGCGCGCCCGATGCGCCACCTTGAGTCGTAACGCTCACGGTGCCGGTATTGGTCAGGCTCGAGTTGTAGCTGTTCAAAATCCCCGCGGAGGTCAGGTCGGTCGACGAGATCGAAACCTGGTTGGTCGCCGCGCCGGACGAGCCCACCTGGAAGGTCAGTACCGAGCCACCGGACAACAGGCTGGTGCCGTTGAACTGGGTGGTTTGCACGATACGCGAGATTTCCTGGGTCAGCTGGTCCACTTCGCTTTGCAGCTGCGAACGGTTGGTGTTGCTCACCGAGCCGTTGGACGCTTGCACCGCGATTTCACGGATACGCTGCAGGTTGTTGGCGATCTGGCCCAAGGCGCCTTCCGCGGTCTGACCTACGGAGATGCCATCGTTGGCGTTCTTGATCGCCTGGTTGTTACCGCGGATGGCGGCGCTCAGGGTCTGGGAAATCGCCAGACCGGCGGCATCGTCCTTCGCGCTGTTGACGCGCAGGCCGGAAGACAGACGTTGCAGCGAAACTTGCAACGAGTTGTTGGAGTTGCTGAGGTTGCGCTGCGCATTCAGCGAAGCAATGTTGGTGTTGACGGTAATAGCCATGGTGATTCTCCTGATGTTCAGTTGGGCAAAGCGACTTGCTTACTCACCATATCGTCAGGGCTTCTATAAACTTTACGGTCAAAACGTGAATTTTGCCAAAAACCTCACTCAAACTATGCCATTCTCCGTCCCAGCGCCAAAGTAAAACGGAGCTTTGCCCAAAAAGACAAAGCCCCCGTCCTTCATTACTGCAGCAGCGTCAGTGCCGACTGCGGCAGCGAGTTGGCGTTCTTCAGGATCGAAGTGCCGGCCTGTTGCAGAATCTGGTTCTTGGTCAGAGTAGCCGTTTCCGCGGCGAAGTCCACATCCACGATTCGGCTGTTGGCCGCCGTCAGGTTCTCGGTGTAGTTCTGCAGGTTGGAGACCACCGCGTCAAACCGGTTCTGCACCGCGCCGAAGGTCGAACGGATGTTCGAGATCTGGGCGATGTCGGCGTCCAGCGAGGACAAGGCGCCGGAGGCGCCGGCCTGCGTCGTCACGCTGATGGTGCCAGTATTGGTCAGACTGGAGTTGTAGGCGTTCAACGTGCCAGCCGAGGTCAGGTCGGTGGAGGAAATCGACACCTGGTTGGTCGCCGCGCCGGACGAGCCCACCTGGAAGGTCAGTACCGAACCGCCGGACAACAGGCTGGTGCCGTTGAACTGGGTGGTTTGCACGATACGCGAGATTTCCTGGGTCAGTTGGTCCACTTCGCTTTGCAGCTGCGAGCGGTTGGTGTTGCTCACCGAGCCGTTGGCGGCCTGCACCGCGATTTCGCGGATGCGCTGCATATTGTTGGCGATCTGGCCCAGCGCGCCTTCCGCGGTCTGACCTACGGAGATACCGTCGTTGGCGTTCTTGATCGCCTGGTTGTTGCCGCGGATGGCGGAGGTCAGGGTCTGGGAAATTGCCAGGCCCGCCGCGTCGTCCTTGGCGCTGTTGACGCGCAGACCGGAGGACAGGCGTTGCAACGAAACCTGCAGGGAGTTGCTGGATTGGTTGAGGTTGCGCTGAGCGTTCAGCGACGCAATATTGGTGTTTACTGTAATAGCCATGTGATTCCCCTTGAGATCAAGACTGCGTCAACCGGAGCGCCCGTATTCCGCAGCACAGCCATTAGATCGTCCAAAGGTTAATAAACTTGACCAAAATGGTATTTTTACCAATCAACGCCATTCAAACCGCCCATTAGAAAGAGCCGCTTTGGATCTCTACGATCGCAAAGCGGCTCTCCTGTCATCGCCAAGACTCAGCCGCGCAAGACTTTGGCCCAGTCCTCATGGTGGTCTTCCAGCCAATAATCACGTTCCACCCAGGCACGCAGCATGGCTCCTTCCCGCTCCGCCTGGTCCAGATCGTGCACGCGGTTGCGAATGGCCTCAACCCAGACGGAGACATCGTTCGGCACGCGGCACACGGGCGCGTCGTTGGTCTGATACGGATAGATGTCGGTGCACACCACCGGCCACCCCATCGCGCCGTACTCCAGCAAGCGCAGATTGCTCTTGGCCTCATTGAACGCGTTCATTTCCAAGGGCGCCACCGCCAGGTCCAGGTTCAAGGTTGCGACCTTTTCCGGATACTCGCCGAAGGGAACGCCCTGATGCGCCTCGGCCACGTACGGCCGGAACTGGGGCAAGCACATGCCCATGAACACCCAGTCGACTTCCTGGTGAGTCTGTTTGATCACTTCGAACAGCAGCTCAAGATCGCCGCGGTGCTGCGACGCTCCCACCCACCCCACTCTGGGCTTGGCGCCCACGCGACGCTGGGTTTGCAGTTCGCTCCAGATGCTGCGACGCAGCCGGTTGGGGATCACCGCAATCTCGTCGACCATGTCCCGAGTGAATTCGCGCAAAGGCTCCGTCGACACGACCAGCGCATCGGACATTTTCAGCGCCCGGCGCAGACGCTGCTTGGCGTCCGGGTAATGACGCCGCCAGTGGTCATACAAGTCGCTCTTCAGCGGCGTGCCGCCCACCAGGTCGTCAATGCCCAAGATGGTTCGAATGCCAGGGAAGTAGGACCGGTATTGCCCCAGCGCGTCCAGAACGCCATCGTTCACCGCGGTATGCAGCAATAAGACATCCGGCGCCATGCGCGCCATTTCCACCAGAGAGGGCAAGCCATGCACGGGCTGCAGAATCTCGCCGTCCAGCAAGCCGTGCTCTTGCAGCACCGACAAAGGCTGGCTCAAACGGTACTCGCCGCTACCGCCGGGCACCGGCACGCCCAATACCCGTTGCCGGCCGCCCAGGCTCGGATCCCAAGACACGTGCCGCTCGGTTTCCAGTTCCATTCTGCGTTTGCGCAGGGACAGATGCCGGTTGAAGCCGGGATCGCGCTTCAACACCGGCATCCAGGCATGCAGGAAGTTCTCCATCTCTCCACGCTCGCGAACCGCGGCCTGCAAGGCCACGCGCGGGTCTGAAGTGGTGCGGCCTATGCTCTTGGCGTGATGGTGGTACATCACCGCAAACGGATTGTAGACATTGCGCCAACCCGCCGCCTGAACCTTCAAACACAGATCGACATCGTTAAAGCAAACCTGGAATTTTTCCTCATCCATGCCTCCCACGTCCAGGTAGGTGGACTTGGCCACCATCAGGCAAGCGCCGGTGACGGCGGAGTAGTTCTGCATGGTCACCGCGCGGTTCATATAGCCGGGCAGGTTCATATCCTGCGGCTCGAACACGTGATCCGCCACCGAGTGCATGCCGCCCGGCAAACCCAGCACAATGCCGGCATGCTGAATTTGTCCGACTTCCGGGTACAGCAGACGGGCCCCCACCACCCCCACTCCCGGCTGCTGAGCTGTCGCCAGCATGCGTTCCAACCAGCTTTCCAGCGCCAGTTCGGTGTCGTTGTTCAGCAGCAGCAAATAATCGCCGCGCGCGTGCGCCGCGCCGAGGTTGCACTGGGCGGAGAAATTGAATGGCTGATCATATGCCACGATCTGGACGCGTCCGGGATGGCTCGCCTGCAGCGCCTGGTAATACTCCTGGGTTTCCGGCTGCTCCGAGCGGTTATCCACGATGATCAGCTCAAAATGCTGGTAGCCGGTGCGTTGCAGCACGCTGTCTATGCAAGGCTCCAGATATTCAAGCTTGTCCCGCGTCGGGATGATGATGGACACCAGCGGATCGCCTTGAACCTGGTACTCGAAATGGAAGGTGCCGTCCGCCAAGCCAGGCCCCACGCTGGCGGGCTGGTCGCCGCGCTTGGCATGCTCTTCCAATGCGACCTGGCAGGACGCCAGGCACAAGGGCTGTTGATCGGGATGCCGCCACGGCAAGGAAAGCAGCATGTCGTCGACATGACCGACGACATGCGCGCCTTGCAGTTCGAACAGACGCAGCAAGGCGTCAAAGTTGTACGCGCCGGGATAGGGCTGGAAGCCGCCCAGCATCGACAGCGCGGTCGTGGAGAACGCCACCGCGTCGCCGATGTAGTCCATCGAGCGCAGATATTCTGGAGAGAAGTCCGGCCGGAAAGCAGGCAGGAAGCGCTCCCCCATCGGCGAAACGACGTCGCTGTCGCAGTACACGGCCTTCCAATCCGGATGCTGATGGATGGCCTCGCCAAAACGCAGCAAAGCCTGCGGCTGTAGACGGAAGCCCGCCGGCAGCAACCACGTCCAGTCGGCCGCCACTTCGGAAATCACGCCGTTGATGGTCGCGGCCACCGCCTCAAAGTCGGTCAGATCATCCAACTGCACCCAACCCAGTTGATCGCTGCTGCTGAACACCGGATCCGGCACTGCGCTGTCGGACAGCACAATCAGCCTCCAATTCGGATAAAGCTGATTCTCCAAAGCGGCCAGGCTCTCCGCCAAGCGCGTCAGGCGGGTTTGCGGCGCCAATACGATCAGGTTGAACCAAGGCCGGCTCTGCCAGGCGGTGCACATCGACTCCGCCAACTGCTCAGCGTGAATTTCCCGCAAATTATGATTTCCCAGCCAGCGCCGGTAGTCTCGCAACGCGTACTGCTCGGGCTCGGAGAACGCATACGTGGTGACTTTGCCCATCTCGCTGATGCCGTTTGGCCGCAAACTCTTGGGCAGCAGCTGGCGCCATTGATCGAACAATAAAGGCACGGCGTCTTCCAGTACCCGACGTTCCTTGATGTAGTGCTGGGACAGCGCGATGCGCCGCTCCCTGAGGTCCGCGTCTTCGACCAGGGCCGCCAGCGCCTCGAACCACGCCTGTTCCGTGTTCTCCACCACGCTGGCCATGCCACTGTCCTTGAGCCAGGCGTAGGCCGGCGTATCGGACAATACCGTCGCCGCGCCGACGACGGAGTATTCCAGCCACTTCAAATCGGACTTGCTGTCGTTGAACGCGCCGTGAGCCAGCGGAGCAATGCCGATATCCAGGCGCAAGTCAGCAAGGTCGTTCAGAAACTTGCTGTAATTCACAAAGGAGGTGACTTGCCTGACATCCTTCATCCCCACCATGGATTTGGGGACCTCGCCCCAGAACACAAACTTCACCAAGCCGGCGTATTCTCGATAAATACGCATCAGCGCCGGTTCTATCGCCGCCATTTCCTTGCCGCGGGACGTGGTGCCGGCAAAACCGATGGTGACTTTGTCGTTGCGCGGTCTGGGCGTGACGAAGCGGTCCCGAGCCAGGGTGTTGGAGAAGACAAACACCTTGTCGTTGAAGGGACGCACCTTCTCCGCCAACGGCTCAGTGGTCACCGTCACCAATGCGCATTTGGGCAGCAGCCATTTGATCTGTTCGAAGGAAGACTCGCACTCCTTGTACATCAGGTGCGACTCCGGCATCTCCGGCAACCAGTCGTCCACTTCGTAAACGATGGGCTTGCCGGATTCGACCAGTTTTTCGAGCAGCGCCTTGCTCTCCGGCCTGGGGAACAAGCGCTGCACCAGGAAGATGTCCATTTCCCGGACGAAATCGTCGTCGCTGTCGAACGGGTACACGCCGTCATACAGATAGGCGGCGGAATGCTTGTAGTAATAGTGGTCGAACTCATTTCCCACCAACTGCAAGGCATCACCCAAGCGCAAGCGATAACAAGCCTCGTCCAAGGCGTCCCGGGTCAATACGCCGATTCTCGGCTTGCGGCGCGGCGCCTCGGAAGGAACGGCAGCGGGGCTCGCCAGCACTGCCATCTCCTGCTGGCCCTCGTTCTGCAAACGGTTCGCCTTGCCCCAGGAATACGACAACGGAATGTTTTGCAGCAGGCGGCTGCGCCATTGATGGCTCGGCACTGCTTGCAACATGCCTAGGGCGGCGCTCAGCACCGACTCCACCGTCAGCATATCCATGCAATACGCGTGTCCTCTACGGCACAGCGGCGCCGCTTCCGCCGGCAGTTGAGCCAGGCATCCCTTGCATTCGATGTCCGCGATCAAGCCTCGCGACGCGCCGCGCAGCGGCAAGCGCTGCGCCGGCTCGGCCATGCCGAACAAGCCAAGCACCGGCGTGCCAACCGCATGGGCAATGTGGATCAGCCCGGAATCCGGAGCGATCAGCATGTCGGCAACCGAAATCGCCGCGGCGGTTTCGACCAGACGCAACTCATTGACCAAGGACACCACGCCCGCTCTGGCCGCCTCGGGCACGTTGTCCAAGGTGAAGTCCTTGCCGCTTCCCAGCAGCACGATCCCGATATTGCGGGCGGCGAGCGCCGGCAGCAACTCTCCCCAACGCGCGGCCGGCCAGATGCGGTCCGGCGAGCTTGCCGCCATATGGATGGCCACCAGATGCTCCGGCTTTTTAGCCGCCAGCCAGCCAGAAGCTACGATCTTGTTGGCCAATGGCCGATAATCCTGCATCAGCCGCGGCAGCGAAGGGGCGCTCGGCGCAACGCCGCTGCGCCGCGCATAAGCCTCGATGATGTGCAAGTCCCTGGCATGCTCGTAAACGCCGTCCAGATCGATGAAAATGTCGTCCGGACGCTGCAGCAGCGACATGCAGCCGACGATATCGGCCTCTTCGATGGCTTGGAAGGCCTCAACCACCTGGGTTCTGACCAATAATTGCCGATCCGGATATTTACGGCGCAAAGCGGGCAACACCGTGCCGGCCAAGAGCGCATCGCCCATCGCGAAGCGTCTTTGAACGAGCACCCGCTTGGCCAAGGCCCGCGGCCTCGGCTGCTCCAGCACCAGAAGGAAGCCTTCGTCTTCGCCTGACTCTGCGCAATTCCGATGCAACAATCCGGACTGGAAGGTTTCCGGGGACACCAGCGACAGCCGCAGGCGATGCAAATCCACCTTTTCAAACACCCGCGAGCACAAGCGGCGCACTCTGGACTCGGTCCAGTTGGTCCAATGCGTCGGGTTCAGATGAGAACCGGCCCAACGTTCAGTGGGCAGGCTCAGCAGCAGCCGGCCGCCGGCGGCAATGCGCTCGGAAAGCTCCCACAAAAACAGTTCGGGGTCATCCGTATGCTCTATGGTTTCAAACGAGATCACCGTATCGTAGGCCGCGGGCGGCAGCGTGTTCAGCAGGCGCGCCTCAAATCGGCAATTCTCGGCGTTCCGGGGGATGAAACGCTGGGAAAAACGAATCGCGTCGGCATTGAGGTCAATGCCGGTGTAATCGCTCATGCTGCCCGCGTCCGCCAGGATATGCCAGCCGTAGCCGGCTCCCGACGCACAGTCCAGCACCCGGCCCAGCGGACCAAGCTCGGCAGCCGTCCGATAGCGCAAAGCATGCTGAACCAAGGTTGCGTAGCCCTCCAGCCCCGGCAGAAAACGCCCGGTTCCGCTCTGCTCGAGCTCGCGCGCCAAGGCCGAGTCGCGAACCTGCGCATGGTTGGGCTGAATCCCCTTCGCGCCATCCTGCAACAGATCGGTCAGACGATCCAAAGCGTCCTCAGGCCAAGCGCCGAGCAAGGACGGCAGCACCCAACGGCCATCCCCGTCGCGGTATAGCGCCATCAATTGCATGAACTGCCCGTCGGGGTCTTGCAAGGTTGCGTCAAAGCACTCCACCCCCAGCAAACGATCCAGACGAGTCCATTCATGACGGATGGTCGCCAGCGTCATCACCCCGGCCTGCGCGGCGAACGATTCCGCATAAGCAAAACTGGAAACCTGGATCCGGTCTATCTGCGCTTCAGCCATGACTCGCCAGCGAGCGCCTTCCAGCAACGGGCTTCTCAGCATCGGCGCCTGAGGATATTGCTGGCGAAATACGCTGGACAACTGGCCTACCAGGTTGTCGGCCGCGCCTCGATCGGTCAGCAGCCATGGCCGATTGACCGGCAACAGCGCCTGCAAGGCCAAGCGAACCAGCAACTCGTCGGCATAGACCTCGCACAGCAGCTCAAGCCAGCCCACCAATTCGCGCTGCAACCACAGAACTCTTTCTTCCTCCCCCTTGGCCAGCACGTCGACATGGGAAGCCGCAGCCTGGGCCGCGTGGGTCACGACCACGGTTTCACCGCCAGCAAACGCCTGCCGCAAACGACGATGCAGCCATTGATGAGGCGACAGACGGCGCGCTCCTGCGGCCAACTGCAAAAGCCAGCTTTTACGCAGCCAGCCGTTGGCTTGCTGCGCCAATAGCCAACTGGGCTCCCCGCATTGCTGAAGATGAGCGGCGAAGGCCTCCGTGCTGTCCAATTGAAAGCGGCCATAATCGTCTTCGCTCTGTCGCGCGCGCTCGCGGCGCAAAGGCACCCCGCCCGGCAGACAAGCCCAGCTATCGCTCACACGCCAATGGGCGCCGTCGTCAGCGGTCGGCGCCATATCGATAGGCAAGCAGAGACCGCAAGCAAAGCCCACCCAATCACCGCCGGCCGCAGCCAGGTTATGCGCGTCCAGCATGGGCAAGCCATTGACAAACGGAACCAAACACACCTTGGAACGGGCCTGCAGCGTCGACAGCGCCGGCGACATCAACTGGGCATTGATCACCAGCACCAACTCAAACTGATTGGGGTCATGCGCGGCAAGATAGGCCTGGACTTGCTCCAACTCCGCTTGAGTTTCGACAGTGAGAAAAAGTGAGTTCATCTTGTTGGTTTCCTGAATGGCGACAGCACAGCCCGCCAGGCTAAGACGGCAGGTTAAAATTCGGGTTGCCATATATTACTGAGAAACGTCATGGGCAACAGCCCAAATCATGCCGAAATACCCGAAATCAAAGAGCATGGCCGCACTCCGGCAGCTCGACGCCGGCATGAGCGCCCGCCTGCGACGCGACAGGCCGGCCTTTCCGAAGGATAGCCCGCGGACGCCGACAAGATACAGGACCGCCGGACACAATCCCATGTCATCTTCGTACAGGGACTCGGCAAGAAGCGCCAAGCGATACGGCGCCTTCCCCCCGAACCGGTCCAGAACGGCCCCCTCCTCCGGCAACGAGGCGAACCTGACAAAGCACACTTCGAGCCGCTAACAAAACCACGCAGAGAACCCGAGCCAAGGCGCGTCGACGCAGGCAGTACAAGTAACGGCAAGGAGGCGTAACGCAGGATCAGGGATTTTGTTGGCGGATCTTAACGCAAGCGTCATCAATGGTACGATTACCGCATGCAGGCGATGCCGGCCACCGGCGTCCCCTCTCCGGATAGTGGCTATAATGCGGCAGCGCCCGCCAACGCCGACACGGTGGCGGACGGGCCTTGCGCATAAGCTTGATTTGCGCAGAGCGCCTTGAGTTGAACGCGGATACTCCAAACATGGCAGTACGCATTGCGGTAAAGCCCCAGCCTAGCGGGCCCGCGCTTCCAGCCGCGCCCAACAGGACGTGTCTGCCGCGCTCGGCCTCCCCGCCTCCCGGGCAGGGAGTCGGCGGCACGCTATCCCGCCTGGGTAGGATAAGCGCGCTTCCCATCGCGCTCGCAACAGCGGCTTCACCGCTTGTCGCCGTAACGCTCAAGACATC
Organism: Chromobacterium sp. LK11; assembly: GCF_001043705.1. NCBI lineage: Bacteria > Pseudomonadati > Pseudomonadota > Betaproteobacteria > Neisseriales > Chromobacteriaceae > Chromobacterium > Chromobacterium sp. LK11. Next base: position 383,853 of record NZ_LDUR01000016.1, on the reverse strand, counting down.
CCCGACTGCGGTTTGCAGTCGCCGGTTTTCATTGGGCTTGGCTAGAATGCAGGCAGCAGCAACGACTTCCAATCTATACAAGGCAGAATAATGACTATTCCAAAAGTAAGCATCGGCATGCCCGTCTACCGGGAGGCAAGATATCTGGACATGACTTTGCAATCGTTGCTGGGGCAAACTTACGGCGATTTCGAACTGATCATCTCCGACAACCATTCAGACGACGGCACTTACGAACTGCTGCAAAGCTATGCCGCGGTGGATGCCCGCATCACCTTGCTGCGCACTGAGGAAACGGTGGCCGCACCGCAGAACTTCTACCGGATTTTCGATCGCTGCCGCGGTGAATACATGATGTTCGCCGCCGGTCACGACTTGTATCACAAGCAATACATCGAACGCTGCGTCGCCCAGTTGGACAACCAGCCGGATGTGGTCCTGGCGGTCACCGCCTCCGCCTTTTTCAATGAAAGCGGCGTGGGCAGCCAGATCGGCGGCATCTTCGATACGCGCGGCATGGACACCTTCTCGCGCATGCATGTGGTGGCCTGGGGCCTGGTCTACGCCTACCAGGCCTACGGCATGAACCGCATGTCCGCCTTCCGCAAAGTGCAATACCGCAATGTGGCGATGCCCATCGTCGGCATCGACCATGTCCTGTTGTTTGAAATGGCCGCTCAAGGCTCGTTCTCTTACGATCCTGAAATTCTGTTCTTCATGCGTCAGGCTCACGACTACGGCGACCAGGAGGCCTATAAGCGCAAGCTGATGCTAGACGGTCTGGACGGTTTCGCCAGCTACGAAAACCAGATCAACGCCTACATAGACGTCATCAGGCGCAACCTGCCCGCCGGGCCGGAACGGGATATGATGATCAACAGCATCACCAGCTGCTGCCTGCTCAAGTATCGCAACACCCTGGCATGCTATGGCTTGTCCTTTCCTCAAATCAGCGAGGAAACCTCGCCCATTCTGACCGAATACATCAAGGCGCAGACCTCGGCCGCCAACTTCATGGATGTGCTGCTGCACGAGCGTTACGGCAGCATTCGTTGATTGACGCCTTGGAACATCGCAGATGAAAGCAGTGATCCTGGCCGGCGGGCTCGGCACCCGGATATCCGAGGAAAGCCACCTCAAACCCAAGCCTATGATCAGCGTGGGAGGCCGGCCCATCCTATGGCACATCATGAAAATTTTTTCCGCCCACGGCATCAATGACTTCATCATTTGTCTGGGCTACAAGGGCTATGTGATCAAGGAATATTTCACCAACTATTTCCTGCACATGTCCGATGTGACATTCGATTTTTCCCAGAACCAGATGAAAGTACACCGCCAACATGCGGAGCCCTGGCATGTGACCCTGGTCAATACCGGGGAGCACACGATGACCGGAGGCCGGCTCAAGCGCGTGGCCGCTTATCTGCCGGCTGGTGAAGCCTTCTGTTTCACTTATGGCGATGGACTGGCCGACATCGACCTGACGGCGGAGATCGCCTTTCACCGTGAACACGGCAAATTGGCGACGGTGGCGGCGGTGCAGGCGCCGGGACGGTTTGGCGCGCTAGTGACCAAAGGCGGCCGGGTCACTGGCTTCAAGGAAAAGCCGCCGGGAGACGGAGGCTGGATCAACGGCGGATTTTTCGTCCTGCAGCCCGAAGTCATCGCCTTGATCGACGGGGACCACTCCAGTTGGGAAGGCGAACCCATGGCGAAGCTGGCCGCCATGGGACAACTGGCCGCCTTCGAGCATGCCGGCTTCTGGCAGCCGATGGATACGCTGCGCGAAAAAATCCAGCTGGACGAACTGTGGGAAAGCGGCCGGGCGCCGTGGCGGGTCTGGCAGCCCGAGCCGTCTTGATGGTTCAGGCGATACGCTTCAGATAGCCGTCCGGCGCAACGGTGATCAGCAATTTGTGGTGAATATCGGCGTCGATCTCAAACTCGGGATGCTGGGCCAGATATTCGCGCACCGCGGTTTTAGGGTTGTTGCCCGGCCCCCAAGGCCGATCCGCCGAGAGCTCCGCCGGCATCTCGTCGACGATGGTGTCGAAAACCACGCAATAGCTTCCAGCCGTCACCAAGGGCGCATACGCCTTCAACTCGGCCAGCACATGCTCATGGGTATGGTTGGAATCCAAGCTCACCAAGATGCGCCGATACCCTTTGGCGATGTCGGCGACCTTGGCTATCGTCTCCGGCGCCACGCTGGAACCCTCTATCATCTGAATCCAGTTGGCCATCGGATGGTTCTCGATCGCCACGCGGTTATGCGAGCGGATATCGATGTCCAGGCCCAAGACCTTTCGCCGCGTCTTGGCGGGATCGCAAGCCACGCCGCTCTCCACCGCCTCGCACATGTCCAGCATGGCCAGCAAGGAAGCGTAATACACCAGAGAGCCGCCATGGGCGATGCCCGCCTCGATGATGAGATCCGGCTTCACCTGCCAGATCAATTCCTGCATCGCCCAGGCGTCGTTGGGAAACTGGATCGCCGGCCGGCCCATCCAGGCGAAATTATAGGACCACTTGTGCCGGGCCACCTCGCGGGTCCAGACGCGCGACAGTTGCTGGAGCTCTTGGTCTTCCGCCAGGCCTTGAATATTTTGCTCAACTTCTCGAGCAAACTTTTGAATCTCGTCCATTTGGGTGCTTCCTTCAATATGGAATCCGGCAGCGGAACGGCGAAACCGCCCCGAGCTCGGAGAAAAACATCACTCTGGCTGTTCGATCACGAGCAGGAAACAATAACGCGCATCGGGGCTGGCCTCTCCCGGCTCGCCCATCTCCCAGCGCGTTTCCCCGTCCTTGGCGCGTTTGATCAGCGGGTGACGCAGCCAGCCGGCAAAGCCGATCTGCTTGTTCATCATCACCGAGGCCACGTTGTCCGTCATCACATAAGCATGAACGCGCCGCACGGCGGCCTCTTGCAATAGCCAGGCGACCAATCGCCTGCCGGCGTGGACAAACAGCTTGGGATGTCCCAGGCGCTCGCCTCGCATCGCGTTGTCGAGCAAAACCTCGTCGCGGCTCAGGTCCTTGAAGCCGAAATGCCCGACCACCTGGCCATCCGCGCAAACCAGAAACAACAACTGTCCCGGCGTTTTGAACAGCACCTCGCTCATCCAGTTTCGGGTCCGCTCAGGCGTCGCGACAAAATGGCTCAGAAAGTTCGCCATATTCTGATTGCGCCACTCGGTGAGTTTGCGAATGATCTCCGCGTCGTCCAAATCGGCCCGCGTCAGCGGCCGCAACACGCCGCACAGCTGGCCGTCATCGTCCAGAATGTCGAGCTCCAGCGTCTGCCGGCCTGCGATCACGTCGTCCAGGCGGGGCTGGATGGCATTAGGCGTTATCACGTTCAATATCCAATCCCGGTCTTAGATGGAGGCTGGCTCATGGTCCGCCAGCGACGACCAGCTCAGCACCGTCTCAGCGCCAAGATCGTGCTTGAGCGTCCGCCCAAGCACCATCGCCAGCAGCGATGGCGCGATGCCGTCGCCGGGACGTTTGGCGTCGAGATCGGCCTCGGTCAACACATGGCCGGCGGGCAAAGCGCGTCGGGTGACGATGCTGCGCCGCATTTTCCGCGCCTGAGCCTGCTCTTCCACGCTCAGCACGCGTCCGGCGCCGCCCATGGCCTCGTGCACCCGATGGCAGGCTCTTATCATCGCCCGCATTTCTTCGGGCTCGGTCGCCATCTGATTGTCCATGCCTATGCGCGAGCTATCCAAGGTGAAGTGCTTCTCAATCAGGCAAGCCCCCAGCGCCACCGCGGCGGCGGGTATCTCGATTCCCTGGCTGTGATCGGAATAACCGATGGGGAAGGCCGGAAATTCGCTGCGCAGACCGATGATGTTCTGCAAACGAACCAGTTGCGGGGGAGACGGGTAGATCGAGGTGCAATGCAGGATGATCAACTGACGGTTTCCGCTGGCTTCGATCACGCGCGCGGCTTCGCGAATCTCTTCTAAAGTGCCCATGCCGGTGGACAGCACCAGCGGCGCGCCCAAACGCCCCAGTTGCTCAAGATAAGGCAGATTGTTGAGCTCCATCGAAGCGATCTTGATAAAGGGCGCCTTGCACTCGGCCACCAGGAATTTCGCCTCCTGAATGGAGTAAGGCGTCGAGGCGAAATCGATGCCCTGCGCGGCGGCGTATCCGGCCAGCTCCTTGAGTTGGGCGCTGTCCAGAGCAAACTTTTTGACGATGCGCTTGGCGATGGCGTTGGCCTGGTAATAGCTGTCGCAATAAAGCGTCTCCGCACTCCAGGACTGAAACTTCACGCAATCACAGCCGGCCGCCTTGGCCTCGTCTATCATCGCGCGCGCAATGCCCAGATCGCCGAAATGGCTAGTATTGAGTTCGGCGACCACATAGGGCTTTAGATAATCCCCAATTTGGCGTCCATTGCCTAGGGTGATAACTGACATGCAAGGTCTCCGACTTACTGGTCGATAGGCTCGACTATCATTTCTCGCAAAAACAATTCGCGCTCAAGAAAAGGTTGCTGGTCTTCCAGCGGGCGACGCACGAACCTGCGGTCCGTTTCGCTGCGGGCATGGCCCAGCTCGATATACCCCTGGTCCACGCGCCCCATGATTTCGCACAACACCGGCCCTTCGTGGGCCAGCATGGAGGCCAAGCCGGCATCCAGTTCGCCAGCCCGCTCGATCCGCTGGTAATGGAAACCGAAACACTGGGCCAATTGGGCAAAATCGGGGCAACTGACGCCGTTGTCCGGATCCGTGCCTATGGTCCGCTTGCGGAACAGATCGCGCTGCCGCCGCCGGATGATGGAGTAAACATTGTTGTTGATCACCACCACCTTGATCGGCAAACGCTGGTAGCGGATGCTCTCCAGCTCCTGCAGATTCATCATGATGGAGCCGTCGCCGATGACGGCGACCACTGGATGCTCGCGACCATGCCATGCGCCGATGGCCGCAGGCAAGGCGAAACCCATAGCGCCTTGGGAAACCGGATGGATGCAATGGATCCCGTCGGCGAAACGCATATTGGTCGGCAGAATGACTTCGACCAGGCCAGAGTCCGTCACTAGCGTGGCCGGCGCTGGCAGCGTCCGCCCCAGGGTCTCGGCCAGCTGATAAAGATCGACGGCGTCGTCAGAGGCGAACGCCGGTTCAACCGCGCCGAACAGCGCTTTCCAATGCCGACACTTGTCGGCCCATGGCGCCGGAGCCGTCGGCATATTCTCGCTCAACAGCGCGCAGAGGAAGGCATAGACGTCGGCTTGCAGCAATTGGTCGATGCGGACGCCGTCCTTGCTGTGTTCCACCGGATCGATGTCCACGACGACGGTATGCGCGCCGCGCGCGAATTTGCAGAAGTCAGGACCGGTTGTCAGCGAAGACAGCCGCGAGCCCAGCACCAGCACGAAGTCGGCGTTCTGCACCGCGAAATTGCCGGCGCGCGAGCAGCCCATCGACCCAACCGAGCCTATGGACAAATCATGGGCCGCGCCATAGCTGTCCGGCGCGGCGCTGGTATAGGTCAGCGGAATATTGCAGCGCTCGACCAGAGTCTTGAGCAAATCCTCCGCCCCCGCGGCGCGCACGCCGCTGCCAATCAGCAATACCGGTCGTTGCGCGTCGCGCAAGCGAGCGCGCACCGCGGCCACGTCTGCCGGCGCAGGAAGCGGCGGCGCGTCTGGAGGGGCTGCGGGACGCTCCAGCTGCTCGGGGTCGATCAGCGCGCTTTGCAGGTCGAGCGGGATGTCCAGCCAAACCGGGCCTTTGCGGCCGGACATGGCTTGCCGCAGCGCCTCTTCCATCGCCGGCACGATCTCCTCCGGGGTGGAGATCATGCGCGCAAACTTGGTCATCGGGCTCACCAGGCTCACGATGTCGGCCTCTTGCTGCCCGTAAGTGCGCAGGGGAATGCCGGTGTGGCGGCTGGTCTCGCGCAAAGTGTTCTGGCCCGAGATGAAAACGCATGGCACCGCGTCCTGCCAGGCGCAGAGCACGCCGGTCAAGGTATTGGTGGATGCGCAGCCAGTCGAAACCAGGCAAGCGCCCAAACCGCCTCTTTGCTCGGCGTAAGCCAAGGCGGCAAACGCGCAGGACTGCTCATGGTGCAAGGACACCGGCCGCAAAGCCGCATGCTTGGCCAAGGCGTCGTTCAGGAACAAAGACCCGCGCCCGGTCACTTGGAACACATGTTCCACGCCGGCTTGCGCCAGCCGCTGCATGATGTAGTCCGCAACCCGCATCATCACGCTTCCCTCGCGGCCTTGGGCTTGAATTGATCGAGAATGTCCGGCACCGCCACCACGAATTCGGCGCTGCACGCCGGCTCGCCGTCCACATAGCTTTCGGCCGAGCCGATGGCGATGCCGCGCTTGAAGGACTTCAAGCTGGCTTCGACGCGCAGGGTATCGCCCGGCACGATCTTGCGTTTGAACCGGATATTGTTGATTGAGACGAAGTTGGTCTTCATTCCCTTGTACTCATCCTTGCACAAGAAAGTGAGGATGAAGGCCTGAACCAGGGTCTCGATCTGCACAAAGCCGGGCACATTGGGCTCATCATCGAAATGGCCGGGGAAAAACCACTCGTTGTAAGTAAAACGCTTGATGCCGGTAGCCCGTTCACCGGGCAGCAGTTCCACGATCTTGTCGATCAACAGCACCGGATACCGATTGCGCTGACATTGGATGATCTCCTTGATGTCGAGGGCCGCCGGTCCGTTCAGGGTGCTCATGCCGCCGGCTCGACGACGACGTTGTACTTGGCCAAAATCGCCTGACCCGCCGCATAGCTGGAAAACTCGATGATGTCGTCGATATCCATCTCGATGTCGAATGCATCTTCCAGCGCCGCCATCAAGGCCATATGCCCAACGCTGTCCCAAGCCGCGATGTCTTGATACTTCAGCGCAGCCAAATCCTTTTGCTCCACCATGAAGGTTTCCATGAAAGCCTGGTCGTATTTTTCAAGATGACTCATCGCTTAACCTGTCGAAAGTTTAAAAGCCTTAGTTTACCGGTCGCTGATCACTCTAGATAGCGTGCCGACCAAGTCGTAACCGTCCCAAATCACACCGATATCCAACGCTTTGCCTACCGGCACCACCCGGTCGATACCGATCAAGCCTTCGGCAACGACAAACTGGATCAACTGCTGCCTATCCACACCAAAACAGCTCAGGGTTTGATAACGCTCGCCCACTATCCGCTTCAGGCAATTCAGATCGGCGCAGACATATTCAAAAAAGAAACCATAACGCCCTCGATGCATATCGATGCCTTCGGGCAACTCCGCCAAACGCACGCGATAAATATCGTTGGCATGCCTGCTTGAAGATGCGGCCGCGTCCAAACGAATGGCCGTGCGGCACAAATGCGTAAACTTCTCAACAGCGTGCAAGGCCGGCATTCTTCCCTTGCTCGCCAACAAACGCCGCATCGCCGGCCAGAAGCGAAGCATCGCCGCTTCCGCCTGCTCTTGGCTGCCCTGCCATAAAATCAGATGCGGCGACGAGCACGCGTTCTGATCCAGGAAAAACACATCGTTGTAAAACCCTTCGGTCAGCCCCGCCAGTTGCGTCTCGGACGCAGCCAGCACCGCCTCCGCCGCCATCACGCATAGCGAGTAACGGTCGGCAAACGCGACATCCACGCAACGCGCCTGCGTCGGTATCGCTCGCAAATGGGCGATGGTTTCGTCTCCGCCCCAAAGCACTCGCGCATGGCTGGCGCGGGACAGCGCCGCCGTCACCTCGTCGTTGCGCGGGTAGCGGATCAAGGCGTTCATCGCCGCGATGTTCGCGTGCTCCGGTAAGGAGAACAACCGCTCGATCTCCTCGCAAATCATCGCCACTTGCGGATGAGACGCGCCGGGCACGCGCACGATATTGGCGTTGCCGGCCAGCAAACCGAAGGCGAACGAGAACGCGAAATTGACCGGTACGTTCGACGGAGCGATATGCAGGACCAAGCCGCGGCCAAGTCTTTGCCCGGCAGCGCCAAACTCGCCGGCCAGCTGCCGCAGATTGGCTTTGCGGCACCAGAAGGCAAACGCGGCGATATCCGGATAAGGCCGCAGCTCCCGGCGCGCCAACAAAGCCTTGGAAAGAGCCGCCAAAAACGCGACGACGCTCGGCGAGTAAGGCGGCAGCGGCCGACTAACAATCCGCTCCGGGCTTGCGCCGGCCAGAATCTCTACGGGGATATCAGACATGCGCTTCATAAGCATAGGTATCACTGCAACCACGCGCCTCGGCCCGCGCCACTCGGCCGGCCACCCTGAAATACTTGCCCAGTCGCCCGCACGGACAGTCATCCTCTCCCAGTACGGCGCCCAGGTCCTCGGTCAGCAGCGCATGGCCGGGATAACTGCGCGGTGCAAGGGACAGGACTTCGATCAAGCCCTCCTCTCCCGTGCTCGCGAGACTGAAATCACCGGGTCGGCGGATCAAGACGTCGGAGTAAATGGAGGCATGCAAATGTCCATGCCCGCACTCCAGGAAAATGGACCCGGTCTGCTCGACCATGCCGTAATAATTGACCACCTGTTCCACGCCGGCGCACTCCTGAAGCGCGCGCCGGAAGTCCTCGTTGCCCACCGCTAGATCCTGCAACTTTTTCCAGCCGCCGCCATGCAGCACGATGCCGCCCGAGATAGCCAGCCGCTTGTTCATTTTCCGCAGCGGCAGCACCAGATGCTGCCAGATCATGAAGGTAAAACCGAAGATGAAGACAGGCTTCCCCGCATGCCCCTCCAGAAAGGCCTGCACAAGATCCAGGTCCAACTCCATCTTCTCATTCAGCGCGTAAGTCACATCCTGTCCAAACATGGAGAAACCCAGTATGCCGGCCCCACGCGCGGAAAACGCCGCCCGATCCCGCAACACGCTAGGCGAGTCGATCACCAGCATCGGCAGTCTTTTCTTGCCCAGCACCGTTCCCATCAATCGGGTCAGTATTCTGGTCTGCCATGCCGCAGTCTCCTTATCCAGATAAATGCGCGAAACTTGCTGGCCGGAGGTGCCCGACGAAGTCATGGTCTTGAATACCTGGCTGCGCTCCACGCTAAGCAAGTCAAACTCCTTGAACAAGCGGACAGGCAGAAACGGGATGTCCTCCAGCCCGCCGGCCGACGCGTCTTTCATGCCTTGCAATGCCAAGATCCGCGCGTATTCCGGACACTGATCCGCATGCCATTGCGTCAGTTCCCGCAAAGCCGCGGAGAGCGCCGCGGACTTAGCCGCCGCATCCAGCGAATACGCCCCCAGCTCCAGCCATGGCGAGAAATCCGGCGCGCTCATGCTTGAATCTCCCAAGCTTGCGGCGTCAATTCCGAATACTGGATCTTCCCCGAAGCATTGCGCGGCAAATTGCCAGCGGCCATCACCTTGACCGACTGCGGCGTCACCGTCAGATAGCGCGCCAGCATGATCTTGATCTCCTTGGCCAAGGCGGCGTCGCCCTGCGGCACATAAACCTCAAGCCTGTCGTCGGCGCCGGCGCAAGCGGCGACATGGCCGGCGTCCAGCAGATATTGCTCCACTTCCTGCAGATTGATGCGATGGCCGAACAGTTTCAAAAAGCGTTTCAAGCGCCCGACGATGTAGTAATCGCCATCGCCGTCCCTACGCGCGACGTCCCCGGTTCTCAGCACGCCCTTGCGCTCGTCGCCCAGGGCAAGATCCTTGAATCCGCTCGCATAGCCCATCGATACATTAGGCCCTTGGTACACGAGCTCCCCTTCCGCCTCCGCGCCTTCCAGCTTCCCGCCGTTCTCGTCCTCCAGCCAGAAGGCCCCGCCCGGCACCGCCGCGCCTATGCTGCCCGCCTTGAGCGCCGCCTTGTCCGCCGCCAGATAGGACATCCGGGCCGTGGCTTCGGTCTGGCCGTACATGGTGAAAAATCGCATGCCGCGGCTCTGACAATGCAATGCGAACTCGCGGCTGAGTTCAGGTGCCATCCGCCCGCCGGCCTGGGTAAGCGTGCGCAGGCAGGGCAACTCCATGCCGGTGAAGCGCAACTTTTTCAGCATCTCGTAATGGTAGGGCACACCGCCGAAGCTGCTCGCGCGCACGGCTTGCAGGAAGCTCCAAAACCCGCGCTCGAAAAAAGTCTTCCGGGTCACCGCAACCTTGCCGCCGGCCAAAGCATGGCTGTGCAGAATCGACAGCCCGTAGGTATAGCTGGGCGCCAGCGTGGTAATCGGCACTTCATCGGCGTCCAGCGCCAGATACTGGGCAATAGCCGTGGCGTTGCTCAACACATTCCGCCGCGACAAACGCACAAATTTGGGACTGCCGGTGCTGCCCGAGGTGCTCAGCAGCAGAGCCAGCTCGTCGTGAACGCGATAGTCGGCCTCCTCATGAGCGATCAGGCGGTAATCGCGGTAGGCGAACACGGCCTTGGCGCCGGGAAACTCGGCCAGCCTAGAAGCCGGCAACCAGATGAATGCGGGCCGATAAGCATCCAACAAAGGCTGCAGTTGCTGACTGGGCAAGTTGGCCGCCAGCATCAAGGGCACCGCGTCGACGCAGAGCAAATGGAAATAACCGGCCAAGCCGCCAATATCATTCTCGCAAAGGCAGAACACCAATCGCCGCGACAACTCGTTCGCCAACGATGGGCGGGCAAGCGTCAGCACTTCGGCGTATGAAACGACGTCGCCTTCCTCCGACTCGAACAGCGGACGCGCGGCATGCTGCGCAAACGCGCCAGTCAGGGTTTCAATCAGACTCTGCGTCGTCATCGCTCAGCCCATCCGCTCCTTGGCATGCCTCTTAATCCGCTCAACGGCTTCGCAGCACATGGCGCACCACGCCCGCGATGCGCTCGATGTCATCCTGCGTCATATCGTGGAAGCTGGGCAAATTGATCGCGCAGGCCGGCAAGGACCAGGCATTGCGGTTATCGGGTTTGGGCTCAAACATCGGCAAACCCGACAAAGGCCAAAAAAACACCCGCGCATCGGCGTTTTCCTCGGCGAACGCCGCCTGCAGCGCCTCGCGCGTGACCCCGGTCTCCGGCGCGAACACGGCGGTAGGCATCCAGGCGCCGTTAACGACGCCCTCCGGTTCCGGATTCATCCTCACGCCGGGAAGCGGCTCCAGCCGCTGACGATAAGCGTCGAATATCTCGCGCTTGCGCCGGATCAGCTCCTCGATGCGCTCCATCTGAGCGCAGCCCAGCGCGGCCTGAATATTCGACATCTTGTATTTGAAACCCACCATGTCCGGCCAGAACTGCTTGCTTTGCCCGCTGGCGCGGCCATGATTGCTGAGGGTCAGCACCTGCTGATAAAGCGCGGCGTCGTTGGTGACGAACATGCCGCCCTCGCCGGTGGTCAAGGTTTTGGTGCCATGAAAAGAAAATGCGCCAAACCGCCCCATCGAACCAGCCCGCTGGCCGCGATACTCGGAGCCGATCGCTTCCGCCGCGTCCTCGATGACGGGAATTCCGTAACGCTGCCCTATCGCCAGCAAAGCGTCCATATCGCAAACATTGCCGTATAGATGCACCGCCACGATGGCCTTGGTCCGCGGCGTGATCGCCGCCTCCACCTTGGCCGGGTCCACGCACCAGGAGTCTGACAGAACATCGACGAACACCGGCTGGGCGCCGAGATGAACAATGGGAGAGGCTGTCGCGATCCAATTGGTGTCGGCCAGAATCACCTCATCGCCGGGACCGATGCCCAGCGCGGCCATCCCCATGTGCAAGGCGCCGGTGCAACTGGAAGTCGCAATCGCGTACCCCACTCCTAGATGGCTCTTGAACGCCGTCTCGAACTTGACGATGTAGTCGTAACAGCGTTCGCCCCAGCCGTTGCGGGCGGCATCGGTCGCGTATTCGACCTCCAGCTCGGTGATGGACGGCTTGGTGTAATGGATACGCGGTTTCATCGAATCTCCAGCGCGGGAGCCGCGGTGGCGAAGCGGCCGCCCCACTCCCGGATATAGTGAAGCTGTTGCATGACCTCCGCGGCGATGTTCCAGGGCAGGATCAGCACAATGTCGGGTTTTTCCTGCGCCATTCTCGCCGGCGCGAAAACAGGCACATGGCTGCCCGGCAGGTATTTGCCCTGCTTCGACGGCGCGGCGTCGCAGACGAAAGGAAGAAGATCCGGCTTGACCCCTGCGTAGTTGAGCAGGGTATTGCCCTTGGCCGCGGCGCCGTAGGCGGCGACTTTCCGGCCTGCTCGCTTCTGTTCCAGCAGAAACGTCAGCAGGCCATCCTTCACCTCATCCACCCGCCGCTGGAAAGCGGAATAGACCGTCAGCCCCCGCAGCCCGGCCGCGTCCTCGGCGGCCGACACCTCCGCGATGGAAGGAGCGTCGACTCTCTCGTCGTCGGCGTGGCAGGCGAACACGCGCAGACTGCCGCCGTGGGTCGGCAGCTCTTCCACATCGAACACCCGCAGACCGGCGGCGGCCAAAATGCGAGAGACCGTATGCAGCGACAGGTAGGAAAAGTGCTCGTGATAGACCGTGTCGAACTGGACATGCTCGATCAGGCGCATCAGATGCGGAAACTCCAGCGTAATGCTTCCCCCGCGCTTGAGCGCCGCCTTCAGCCCGCGGCTGAAATCATTGATGTCAGGAATGTGGGCAAACACATTATTGCCGACGATCAGATCCGCTTGTTTTCCCTCCCGCGCCAAGCGCCGGCCCAGGCCTTCTCCGAAAAACTCGCGCAACACCGGAATGCCCAGCCGCTCCGCGGCCGCGGCGGTGCTGGCGGTCGGTTCGATGCCCAGACAAGGAATGCCGGCGGCCAGCACGTTCTTCAGCAAATAACCGTCATTGGCGGCGACCTCGATGACAAAACTGTCCGCGCCAAGCCCCAAGCGCCCAACCATCTCGTCGACATAGCGGGCCGCATGCGCCAGCCAACTGCTGGAAGTCGAGGAGAAATACGCGTAATCCTTGGAAAAAAGCAGATCCGCCTTGGCGTAATCCTCAGTCTGAACCAGCCAGCAATGGCCGCAGACTTTCAGCTTGAGCGGGAAATACGTTTCCGGCGCGCTCAGCTCCGCCTCGCTCAAATACGCATTGGACGGCGGCGCGAAGCCTAGATCGAGAAAGGTATGCTGCAACGGCTCTGCGCAGTGTCGGCAATTCATGGTGCAAGCCCGGTGAAATCAAAAGACAACAAGGGATGGTTTTGGTCGCGTTCGGAGAGATCGCGAACCGGCAGCGGCCAGCGGATGCCCACCCGCGGCTCATCGTAACGCACCCCCCCTTCGGCTGCGGGCTGATAGAGCGCCGTGTGCAGGTACAACAGTTCGCTGTCCGGCTCCAGCACCTGGAATCCATGCGCGCAGCCTTCGGGAATCACCAGCATGCGTCCCGTGTCGGGACTCAGCTCCTCGGCGTGCCAACGCAGAAAAGTGGGAGAGCCCGCGCGCAGATCCACCAGCACATCCCACACCCGGCCTCGAATGCAACGCACCATTTTCATCTCCGCATGCGGCGCGTGCTGGAAATGCATCCCTCGCACCGCGCCAAGCGCTCGGGTCCGCGAGTGATTGATCTGGACGATGCGCCGGCCACCCAGCAAATCAGTCAGTTCCTGCTCGCAAAACAAGCGGGAAAATGCGCCTCGGTGGTCGGCATAAGGCGTCGTCTCCGCAAGCGCAGCGCCATCTATGCCTGTTTGTCGAATCTGCATCAGGAAACCCAAACCGCGTTTGCCGCGCGAGCGGACTCGATATAGTTCGCGACTTGATCGAAGGTGATGACCTGACCGGAAGCATGGTGGCTCCGGTACCAGTCCGCCGTCATCTCCAGAGCTTGGTCCAAGCTCAGCACCGGGCACCAATTCAGACGGCTGCGGGACTTCGCGCAATCCAGGTACAGCAGCCCGGCTTCATGCGCGTGCTCCTCGGACGACACTTGCCAGTCCAATTGCGGCCAAAACCGCTGCAGCTTAGCCAATACGTCCGCCACGCTGCGGTTGGCCTCAGGCTGCGGGCCAAAATTCCAGGCCTCGGCCAGCGCCCTCTCGCCCTCAAGCAAACGCTGGCCAAGCAGCAGATAGCCGGACAAACACTCCAGAACGTGCTGCCATGGACGGGTGGAGCCCGGCGACCGGATGTGCAAAGCGGTTTCTTGCGTCACAGCGCGCACCAAGTCGGGAATCAATCGATCCGCCGACCAATCGCCTCCGCCGATGACATTGCCTGCGCGGGCCGTCGCCAACAGCGGCGCGTCATCGCACTGCCAGAAAGACTTCCGATAACTGTCCACCAACAGTTCGCAGGCCGCCTTGGAGGCGCTGTAAGGATCATGGCCGCCAAGCGCGTCCACCTCTCGATACCCCCACGACCATTCGCGGTTGGCGTAGACCTTGTCGGTTGTCGCAACCACCACGGCGCGCACGCTGGAGGTTTGCCGACACGCATCGAGAACATGAGCGGTTCCCATCACATTGCTGGACCAATTCTCCAGCGGATCGCGATAGGAACGCCTCACCAGAGCCTGGGCCGCCAGATGGAACACCATCTCCGGCTGCGCTTGGTCGAAGGCCGCGCGCACCGCCGCGGAATCGCGAATATCCACACGCAGATCCCGTACCGGGCACGCCAGCAGATCCCAATGATTGGGGCTCCCCTCCGGGTCCAAAGCCAGGCAGGTGACATCGGCCCCCAGACGCGTCAGCCAGGCGGCCAGCCAACTGCCCTTGAAGCCGGTATGACCGGTCAACAGCACCCTGCGGCCGCGATAGCGATCGCCAAACAGTCTCACGACCACACCTTCCACGGAGGATTGCCGTCCGCCCACAGTTTTTCCAGCTGATTCTTGTCGCGCAGCGTATCCATCGCTTGCCAGAAGCCTTTATGCCGATAGGACATCAGCTGCCCCTCCTTGGCCAAACGCACCAGAGGCTCCGCCTCCCAGCTGGTCTGATCATCCTCGATGTAATCGAATACCTGAGGTTCCAATACGAAAAAACCGCCGTTGATCCAAGCCCCGTCGCCAGCTGGCTTTTCCTGAAAACCGCTCACCGTTTCGCCCTTGATTTTGAGGGCGCCATAACGGCCGGGCGGTTGAATGGCGGTCACCGTGGCCGCCTTGCCGTGCGAGCGATGAAACTCAATCAACGCTTTGATATCGATATCGGCAACCCCGTCGCCATAGGTAAAACAAAATGGCTGATGGTTCAAATGCTCCCTAACCCGCTTAAGACGCCCGCCGGTCAGAGTATCCTCGCCCGTGTTGACCAGAGTCACTCGCCAAGGCTCGACATAACGCTGATGCACCTCGATTTCATTGTTGGACATATCGATGGTCACATCAGACATATGCAAGAAGTAGTTGGCAAAATACTCCTTGATGATGTAGCCCTTGTAGCCGCAGCAAATCACGAACTCGTTCACGTCATAATGCGAATAAGTTTTCATGATGTGCCATAAAATGGGCTTGCCGCCGATTTCAATCATCGGCTTAGGCTTCAAATAAGATTCTTCGGATATCCGAGTGCCGAGCCCGCCTGCAAGTATCACCGCTTTCACATTTGCTCCCATTTATTATTTTCGCAAAATGAAACACACGCTTTGCAATGCGGCGCTCCCGGCAACAAGCCTTCGCCCCCTGCTCCAAGCGAAAATATTCTTCGACCGCCTCTGCGGTTTAAGCTACTTCGAGCAACAAAACGCCGCCAGCGCAGCCATCACGCCCTCGGTGCCCCGCGCGCCGGTCTCCGGATTAAACTCCACCGTCGCCGCGCCGCCCTTGCCGGCCGCCCAATTGCTGACCAGGCACAGGTGCGCGTAAGGCAGGTTCATCTCCCGCGCCAAAGCCGCTTCCGGCATGCCGGTCATGCCCACTATATCGGCGCCATCCCGCTCCAACTTCAATATTTCCGCGGCGCTTTCCAAGCGCGGCCCCTGGGTGCAGGCGTAAACGCCGCCCACCACGCCGCTGTGGCCGCTGTCCGCCATCGCGCGGATCAGCCGCTGACGCAGCGCGTCGTCATAAGGAGCGGAGAATTCGGCGTGCACCACCGGACGGTCCAGACCTTCAAAGAACGTGTGCTTGCGGCCCCAGCTGTAATCGATGATGTTGTCCGGCACCACCAGGCGGCCCGGCGGCATGTCGGGGCGGATGCCGCCCACGGTGCCGATGGCCACCACGCCTTTCACGCCCTGATCGTGCAGCGCCCAGATATTGGCGCGGTAATTGATTTCATGCGGCGCCAGCGAATGGCCGTAGCCGTGGCGCGCGATGAACACCACGTTCTGACCGCTCAGGCGGCCGAAGGTCAGCGCGCAGGACGGGTCGCCATACGGGGTGCGCACAACTTGACGATGGGTGACTTCCAGTACGGGCAGCTGGGCCAGGCCGCTGCCGCCGATGATGGCCAACATTATGTGTCCCCTTTGATAATGGTGCGACGGATCGCTGTTTTCACCGTAACCTGGGCTGAAGACGCCCGGCGCGGCTGCGGGATTCTTGGTGGCGGCTTGCGCCGCCGCTCCAATTATGGCCGATTATTTTCCGCCGGCACATGCCGCCGCGCGGTGAATTTGCCCGCGGCGACAAGGCTTGCGGCCGCCGCTTTTTAAAACAAGCACTTGGCGTTCCCGCCAGGATTTCCAACAATTTATACAACCGTACAAATTTAGCTTGCATGAACTTATACGCTCGTATAAAAATAACGATATGAAACCCAACAACGCGACTAGACAGCAATTGCTGGACTGCGGACTGGCCATGGCCAAGGAGGCCGGCCTACGCGCGATCACCGTGCGCGGCCTGTGCCAGCGCGCCGACGTCAACCCCGGCAGCTTCGTCTACCACTTCGGCAGCCGCGACCGCTACCTGGCCGAGTTGCTGGAAAACTGGTACGCGCCGCTGTTCCGGCAAATGCAAGCGCGCTTGCAGCAACAAGCATCGGCCCTGCCGCGGCTGCAGACCCTGTTGCGCCAGCTGCTGGGATTCGTCGCCGAGCACGGCGGCCTCGTCGCCCACATGCTGCTGGACGCCGCCGCCGGCGAAGCCGCCGCGCAGGCCTTCCTGTCCACGCTGGCGCCGCGCCATCCCAAGCTGCTGCTGCAAAGCATTGTCGACGCGCAGCAGGCCGGCGAGCTGGAGCGAGGCGATCCCTTGCACCAGGCCCTGTTCCTGATGTCCGCGCTGGGCCTGCCGGCGCTGGCTCAGCACATCATCGCCGGCAAACCATTGCTGCCCGACCTGATCCAGCAGGCTTTCAACACCTACGCCATCGATCCGCGCCACATCGAGCAACGCCTGCAATGGGCGCTGCGCGGTCTGCGCCCATTGGAGCCACAGCCATGAAGCGTCCCCCTCTGCTCATCGGCCTCGTCGTCGTCACCCTGCTCGCCGGCGGCGGCTACGCCTGGCGGCAGCGGCAATTAGCCCAAGAACGTCTGAGCCTGTCCGGCAACGTCGACATCCGCGAAGTCAGCCTATCCTTCCGGGTGGCGGGCCGCTTGCACAGCCTGAACGTGGACGAGGGCGCCGCCGTGCGCGCCGGCGACATGCTGGGCGAACTGGACTCCGCCCCTTACCGCAACGCCTTGCGCGACGCCGACGCCGGCCTGGCCGCCGCCCAGGCGCGGCAGTCGCTGTACCGCGCCGGCCCGCGCCGCGAGGACATCGAGCAGGCGCAGGCCAATCTGGACGCGCGCCGCGCCGCGCAGCTCAACGCCGAGCAGACTTACCAACGCCAGCGCCAGTTGGCCGACACCGGCGCCTCCGCCCAGCGCGCGCTGGACGAGGCTCGCGCGCAGCGCGACCAGACCCTCGCGCAGGCCGAAGCGGCGCGCCAGCAGTGGCAGGCGCTCAAGCGCGGCTACCGCAAGGAGGAAGTCGCCGAGGCCGACGCCAACGCCGAGCGCGCGGCCGCGCAACAGGCCCAGGCCAAGCTGCAGCTGGCCGACACCCGGCTGCTGGCCCCGGCCGACGGCGTCATTCTCACCCGCGCGGTCGAACCCGGCGGCATGCTGCCCGCCGGCGGCGCGGTGTTCACCTTGTCGCTGACCCGGCCGGTATGGGTGCGCGCCTACGTCGCCGAGCCCGATCTGGGCAAGATGGCGCCCGGAACCAAGGTCAAGGTCCGCAGCGACGGTCGCGCCCAACCTTACGACGGCGTGGTCGGCTTCGTTTCCCCCAGCGCCGAATTCACCCCCAAGAACGTGGAAACCCAGGATCTGCGCACCGCGCTGGTCTACCGGCTGCGCGTGGTGGTGCGAAACCCGGACGCCGCCTTGCGCCAGGGCATGCCGGTGACGGTAACGCTGGCGGACGGTGACTGAGATGGACGCGCCGGACGCCATCATCCTCCGCGGCCTCTGCCAGCGCTTCGGCGCGCACGAGGCGCTGGCCGGCGTCGACGCGACGATACGCCGCGGCGCGATCACCGGCCTGGCCGGGCCGGACGGCGCCGGCAAGACCACGCTGCTGCGGCTGCTGGCCGGCCTGCTGCAAGCCAGCGCCGGCGCCATCCGCATCGAGGGCCTGGACCCGATCGCCGACGGCGACGCGCTGCGCGCGCTGATCGGCTATATGCCGCAGCAATTCGGTCTGTACGAAGACCTGACGGTGCAGGAGAACCTGGAGCTGTACGCCGATCTGCGCGGCGTCGTCGGCGAGCGCCGCCGACACAGCTTCGAGCGCCTGCTGGCCTTCACCGACCTCGCCCGCTTCACCGCGCGGCCGGCCGGCAAGCTGTCCGGCGGCATGAAGCAGAAGCTGGGCCTGGCCTGCGCGTTGCTGGGCGAGCCGCGGGTCTTGCTGCTGGACGAGCCCAGCGTCGGCGTCGATCCGATTTCCCGCCGCGAGTTGTGGAAGATGGTGGGCGAGCTGGCCGCGGACGGTATGACCGTGCTGTGGAGCACCTCCTATCTGGACGAAGCCGAGCGCTGCGACCAAGTGCTGCTGATGAACGCCGGACAGCTGGCTTACGCCGGCGCGCCCGGCGAGCTGATCCGCCGCATGGAAGGCCGTAGCGTGCAGTTGCGCGGCATCGCCGGCAACCGCCGCCAGACGCTGCGGCGCGCCTTGCGCCAGCCGCAAGTGCTGGACGGCGTGATCCAGGGCCAGGCGCTGCGGCTGGTGCTGCGCCAGGCCGGCCAGCCGCCTGAGCTGGCGGCGCTGCAAGCCGGGCCGGACGCCCATTTCGCCGTTGTTCCGCCGCGGCTGGAGGACGCCTTCATCGAACTGCTGGGCGGCGGCCCCGGCGGCGATTCGGCGCTGGCGGAACGGATGCCGCCGGCGCAGCTGCCGGCCGGCGTGGACCCTGACGCGGTGATCCGCGCCAAACAGCTCACCCGCCGCTTCGGCGACTTCGTCGCCGCCGACAATATCGACTTCCAGGTGCGGCGCGGCGAGATCTACGGCCTGCTCGGCCCCAACGGCGCCGGCAAATCCACCACCTTCAAAATGCTGTGCGGCCTGCTGCGCCCCAGCGCCGGCGAGGCCAGCGTGATGGGCATAGACCTGAAGCGCAGCGCCAGCCGCGCGCGCCGGCAGCTGGGCTATATGGCGCAGAAATTCGCGCTCTACGGCAACCTCAGCGTCGCCCACAATCTGGACTTCTTCTCCGGCATCTACGGCTTGAGCGGCCAGGCGCGGCGCGACACCGTCGCGGAGATGGTCCGCGTGTTCGCGCTCGCGCCCTATCTGGACATGCTCGCCGGCGCGCTGCCCCTGGGCTTCAAACAGCGGCTGGCGCTGGCCTGCGCGCTGATGCACCGCCCGCCGCTGCTGTTTCTCGACGAACCCACCTCCGGCGTCGACCCCATCACCCGCCGCGAATTCTGGACCCACATCAACGGCCTGGTGGACAAGGGCGTCACCGTGATGGTCACCACCCACTTCATGGACGAAGCCGAATACTGCGACCGCATCGGCCTGGTCTACCGCGGCCGGCTGATCGCCAGCGGCACGCCGGACCAACTCAAGCGCCAGGCCGCCGGCCCGGAAGAGGAGATCGCGATGGAAGAAGCCTTCATCCGCCTGGTGGCGGCCAACGACCGCGCCGGAGCAGGAATATGAGCGCCGCCGTCAAGCCCGCCCGCCTGCTGGCGCTGTGCCGCAAGGAGGCCATGCAGATCGTGCGCGACCCCAGCAGCATTCTGATCGCCTTCGTGCTGCCGGTGCTGCTGCTGTTCATCTTCGGCTACGGCATCAATCTGGACGCCAACAAGGTGCGCATCGGCGTGGTGCTGGAAGACAACGGCGCAGAAGCCCACCGCTTCGCCGCCGCGCTGGCCGGCTCGCCCTATCTGGAGGTCCGCCCCGGCCATGACCGCGCCGACATGCGCGCGCGGCTGGCCGCCGGCGAAGTGCGCGGCATGGTGGTGATTCCCGCCGATTTTTCCGCCAAGACCGCGCAGGGACGCGGCGCGGCCGCGGCGCAGCTGCTGACCGACGGCGCCGAGCCCAATACCGCCAACTTCCTGGCCAGCTATCTGCAAGGGGCCTGGCAAGTCTGGCTGACCCAGCGCGCGCAGGACCGCGGCCAGCAGCCGCCGGCCCAGCTGCAACTGGAGCCGCGCTACTGGTTCAACCCCGACACCGTCAGCCGCAACTACCTGGTGCCCGGCTCAATCTCGGTGATCATGACCATCATCGGCGCGCTGCTGACCTCGCTGGTGGTGGCGCGCGAATGGGAGCGCGGCACCATGGAGGCGCTGCTGTCCACCCCAGTGACCCGCGCCGAACTGCTCTTGTCCAAAATTCTGCCCTACTACCTGCTGGGCATGGCCGCTATGCTGGTCTGCGTGCTAGCGGCCACCTTGCTGATGAACGTGCCGCTGCGCGGCTCCTGGTGGCTGCTGTTCATCGTCAGCAGCCTGTTCCTCGGCAGCGCGCTCGGCCTGGGCCTGCTGCTCTCCACCGTCACCCGCAACCAGTTCGTCGCCGCCCAGGGCGCGCTCACCGCCGCCTTCCTGCCGGCCACCATGCTGTCCGGCTTCGTTTTCGAAATCAACAGCATGCCGCCTCCGGTGCAGGCCGCCACCTATCTGGTGCCGGCGCGCTACTTCGTCAGCGCGCTGCAAACCCTGTTCCAGGCCGGCGACATCTGGCCGGTGCTGCTGCTCAACACCGGCTGGCTGCTGCTGTCCGCCTGCTTCTGGCTGGGGCTGACCGCGCTCAAATTCCGCCGCCGGCTGGACGCGAGCTAGGAGGACACACCATGTGGCACGCGCTGCTGACTCTGATCCATAAAGAACTGCGGGCCCTGCTGTCCAGCCCGCAAAGCCGCCGGCTGCTGATCATGCCGGTGCTGCTGCAATTGCTGCTGTTTCCCTTCGCCGCCACGCTGGAGGTCAAGAACAGCACGCTGGCCATCTACAACCAGGACGGCGGCGCGGCGTCCGTCGAACTGTCTCAGCGCCTGGCCGCGGCCCAGGCCTTTCCGCATCTGCTCAATCTCCACAGCGAAGCCCGGCTGCGCGAGGTCATCGACCGTCAGCAAGCGCTGCTGGCCATCCGCATTCCGCCGGATTTCTCACGGCGGCTGGCTCGGGGCGAAACGCCGCGGCTGCAGGCCGTCATCGACGGCCGCCGCTCCAACAGCGCGCAGATCGCCTTCGGCTACGCCCAGCAAATCGTCGCCCAATACGCGCGCGAACTCAGCCCCGCGCCGCCGCCGGCCCAGCTGCAGCTCCGCCATCTGTACAACCCCAATCTGGAATACCGCTGGTTCGTGCTGCCCAGCCTGGTGGCCATCATCACCACCATAGGCTGTCTGATAGTCACCGCGCTGTCCCTGGCGCGCGAACGCGAGGAAGGCACTTTCGACCAATTGCTGGTCACCCCGCTGACCCCGGGCTACATCATGGCCGGCAAGGCCGTGCCCGGCATGCTGGTGGCGGCGCTGCAAGGCAGCGTCATCTCCGCCGCCGCGGTGTGGCTCTACCAAGTGCCCTTCGGCGGCGGCATCGCCCTGCTCTACCTCGCCATGCTGTGCTACGGCCTGGCCCTGTCCGGCTGCGGTCTGTTGATTTCCTCGGTCTGCGCCAACCAGCAACAGGCCTTCCTCGGCGTGTTCGGCTTCATGGCCCCGGCGATCATCCTGTCCGGCTATATGGCGCCGGTGGAAAACATGCCCTGGCCGCTGCGCGCGCTCAGCGCCGCGGACCCCCTCAGCCATTTCATCGTCGTGGTCAAGGGCCTGTTCCTCAAAGGCTACGGCGCGGCGGAGGCCTGGCCTCATCTGTGGCCGCTGCTGTTGATCGCCGCCGCCACCCTGAGCCTCGCCTACCTGATCTTCCGTCACCGGAGCGGACAATGACCCCATCCCGCCTTGCCGTCTCGCTGTCCCTCGTCCTGCTCGCCGGCTGCGCCGTCGGCCCCGACTACCAGCCGCCGACGCCGGCGCAACTGCTGCCCGCCGCCACGGCTGAGGCCGAGCCGGAAGCCGCCGGCTGGTGGCAGGCCTTCCAGGACCCGGCGCTGAACCGGCTGGTCGGCGCCGCGCTGCGCCACAGTCCGGACCTGGCCAGCGCCGACGCCAATATCCGCCAGGCCCGTTCCGCGCTGGAGATGAACGCGGGCGCGCAATGGCCGCAGCTCAACGCCGCCGGCCGCGTCAGTCGCGACCAGCTGAGCCGGCGCGGCGAGGCGCTGGCCAATATACCGTTCGCCAACCCGCAGACCCTGTTCACCGATTACCGCGCCGGCTTTGACGCCAGTTGGGAAATCGACCTGTTCGGCCACACCGCCCGCGGCGTGGAAGCCGGCCGCGCCCGGCTGGACGCCAGCCGCGAGCAAGCCGCCGACGCCGCGCTGCGCGTGGCCGCCGAAACCGCGCGGCTGACGCTGGACTACCGCTACTGGAGCCTGCGCGCCGACAACGCCGCAGCCCAGGCCGGCTGGCGCGCGGAGCTGGCGCGGCTGACCCGGCTGCAAGTCCAGGCCGGCCTGGCCGGCGCCGGCGAGCTGGAGCAGGCCGAGGCCGAACGCTTGCGCGCCGACGCGCAGCTGCAACCGTTGCTCGCCGCCCGCCAGACCGCGCTCGCCGCGCTAAGCCCGCTGACTGCGCTGCCGACGACCGCTCTGCGCGCGCAGCTGGACGGCGTCGCGCCGGAACCGCGCCTGCCGCCGACGCCCGCCGCCGGTCTGCCGTCGGAGCTGCTGCTGCGCCGGCCGGACCTGCGCGCCGCGGAACGACAGCTGGCCGCCGCCAGCGCCGACATCGGCGTGGCCACCGCCGAGCAATACCCGCGCTTCAGCCTGCTGGCCAGCGGCGGCTGGGACAGCGTCCGCCCCGGCGACTTCGCCGCCCAGGCCAGCCGCTACTGGAGCCTGGGTCCGCAACTAAGCTTGCCGCTGTTCGCCGGCGGCCGGCTGCAGGCGCAAGTCCGGGCGCGCGAGGCCGGCTACGACGCCGCCTTGGCGCAATACCGCAAAGCCGTACTGCAAGCGCTGGCCGACGTGGAAACCGCCTTGTCGCGCAGCCAGGCCGGCCGCGCCCAGGAGGCGCGGCTGAGCGACGGCGAAACCGCGCTGCAACGCCAGCTCGGCTTCGCCCGCCAGCGCGTCGCCGTCGGCGAGGCCGCGCAAAGCCACGCGCTGGAAGCGCAATTGCAGCTCGCCGCGCTGCGCGAGCAAAGGCTGGCGGCGCGGCAAACGCTGTCCGCCGACCTGATCGCGCTGTACAAGGCGCTTGGCGGCACCCCAACGCGTCAACCACCCGGAGAATCTTCACGCTAAGCCGGCCCGAGCGCCGCGTTTAAGCTTGGCTTAAGCTTGCAATGTTCCAATCGCCTTAATCCCCCTACTAAAAGAAAGGATATGGCGATGAAGCGCAACCTTCCCCTGCTCAGCCTGCTGCTGCTCATCAGCGGCGCCTTGTACGCCGCCGCCAGCCTGTGGCAAAACGGCCTGCCCGCCAACTACTGGCAATGGCGGCACGAACTGGTGATGCTCAGCGGCGTGCAATTGATGACCGTGATGAGCGCCTCCATGCTGCTGGCGGCGCGCCCGCGCCGGCTGGAACCGCTGCTGGGCGGCCTGGACCGCCTGTACGCGCTGCACAAGCGCCTGGGCATCGCCGCCGGCCTGCTGCTGGCCACTCACTGGCTGATCAAGCTTTCGCCCAAACTGATGCTGGCGATGGCCTGGGTCGCTCCGCGCGTCAAGAGCGGCGACGGCAAAAACCCGCTGACATCGCTGGCCAAGGACGTGGGCGAATGGGCTGCCTGGGCGGTGCTGGCCATGGTGATCCTTGCGCTGCTGCGCGCCGTTCCCTACCGCTTCTGGCGCAAGCTGCACAAATTGTTCGGCCCGCTCTACCTGATGGGGGTCTTCCACGGCCTGATCCTGATGCCAACCGAGATGTGGGCGCAGCCGGTGGGCTGGCTGCTGGCCGCGCTGATGCTGACCGGCTCCGGCTGCGCGCTGTATTCGCTGGCCGGCCGCATCGGCAAGCAGCGGCAATACGCCGGCCGGGTGCAGGGCGTCGAAGCGCTGCCCGCCGGACAGCTGGAAGTGATCTGCCAGATGGACGGCTGGCCCGGCCACCGCGCAGGACAATTCGCCCTGGTCAGCTTTTCCGCCGCCGAAGGCGCTCATCCCTTCACCATCGCCAGCGCCGACCACGACGACGGCCGGCTGCGCTTCATCATCAAGGCGCTGGGCGATTACACCCGCCGCCTGCCGGACGAACTCGAGATCGGCCAGGCCGTCACCGTGGAAGGCCCTTACGGCTGCTTCCAGCCGCGCGTCGGCGCGCGTCAGGCCTGGGTGGCCGGCGGCATCGGCGTCACTCCCTTCCTGGCCTGGCTGCAAAGCCGGGAACTGGCTGAAGGGCAACAGGACGTGGACTTCTACTACTGCGTGCGCAGCCGCGGCGACGCGGCGCGGCTGGAAGAAGTGCGACAAGCCTGTCGTCAGCGCGGCGTGCGGCTGCATCTGATCGAGAGCGAGGCCGGCGCGCTGCTGAGCGCCGACATGCTGCCGGAGGTGGACGAGGTCTGGTTCTGCGGCCCGCAGGGCCTGGGCGCGGCTTTGCAACGCGGCCTGCGGCAACGCGGCGCCCAGGCGCCGGTCTTCCACCACGAAGCCTTCGCGATGCGCTGACGTAAAACGGGCGGTCCGGCATGCCGGACCGCCCGTCGCTCACTCAAACCCTAAGAGCGTGTTTACGATCTCGCGAGCTAAGGCGAGACAAGGCGAAAACGAGCGAAAAAGCGGAATGTACGAGCGGTACATGAGCATTTTGAGCTGGTACTCACCGTGCAGGGCTTCACGACGCGCAGCAGATCGTAAACAGGTTCTAAGAGCCGCTAACAAAACCGAGCAGCGTACCTGAGCCAAGGCGCGCCGACGCAGGCAGTACAAGTAGTACGACAAGTCGGCGCAACGCAGGATCAGGGGTTTTGTCAGCGGGTCTAAGCTGACCTTCAGCGCGTGGCGTAGACGCTGCGCCTCCCCTGCTCGTCAAAGCTCAGCACCTGATAAGGCTGCTTGCTCGGCCCCTCCATGCCCGGGCTACCCATCGGCATGCCCGGCACCGCCAGGCCGACGATCTTGGGCTTGTCCTTCAGCACCTTCTTCACCAGGTCCGCCGGCACATGGCCCTCGAACACATAGCCGCCGATCTCGGCGGTGTGGCAGGAACGCAGATCCGCCGGCACCTTCAAGCGGGCCTTGAGCGCGGACATGTCGGCCTCGTTGCGGCTTTGCATCGCCACCCCGTTTTTCTGCATATGCTCGGCCCAGGCGGTGCAGCAACCGCAATACGGGTCCTTGTGCATCACGCCGTCGGCGGCGGCGGCGGCAAGCGGAGAAAGCAGGGAAACGGCCAGCGCGGCGGCGGCCCAGTACAAACGTTTATTCATGACGAGAATTCCAATGCTGTTTGAATGAAAAAGCGCTATAGCCCTCAAACACGCGGCTGACGCAAAAAACGGCTCATTCAAAAGATTGGGGAGGGCGCTCCGGCGGCGCGGGGATGAAACCGGACCACACCGTTTCAGCCTTGGCATGCAAAACCGGGCGGATCGCCTGCAAGGGCAGACAGGGCGCCGCCGGCCACGGAGCGGCCGGCAACTGGCAACAGGCCGCGGCCTGGGCCGCGCTGGAGGGCTGGGTGTGGCAAGCCGCGCCGTCGTCGGCCATCCAGACGCAGGGCGCGCTGGCGGCCACGCGCCCGCCCATGCTCCAACCCGCCTGCGGCAAGAGCAGCAGACAAGTTAGCAACAGCAGCAAGGGCAGACGAAGGGGCATGAGGCAAGCGCGCCGCGTGGAGAAGAACAGGCCTGTGACCCATCGCTACAGCCTTGGTTCCCAAGGTTTTGCAGATTATTTGCGGCCCGTTCAAAAGTTTGAGCCAGATCATGTTCTATGCTCGGCAGCCTGCGCAAGCTAAAATCCCAATCCAATCAATAACGATTCGCATTTGCGTTCTCATCAATTCAGTGGGATACTTGTGGTCCCATTTGACATTCCTTGCGCAAACTAAACGCCAACGGCATGCATACAGCGCCGGCCATGCCGGGACGCGGATCAAATGGGCTTCGTTCATGTGATGATTTCCAGGTATCCACCATAATGAAAACCTTTGACTCCGCCGCCCGCCACGGCGTGCGCCTAGCCCTGCTCTCCGCCGCCGTCTCCGCGCTCTACCTGCCCGCCGCCCATGCGGCGGAAGCCGAAGCCACCCTACCCTCGGTGGTGGTGACCGCTTCCGGTTACGAGCAGAAGATCAAACAGGCTCCGGCCAGCATCTCGGTGATCACCCGTGAAGATCTGGCGAAAAAACCGTTCACCAATCTGACCGATGCTATTCGTGATCTGGAAGGTGTGAATATCAATGGCGCAGACCCAACGGACAAAGATATCTCCATCCGCGGCATGCCAGGCGAATACACTCTAATTATGGTGGATGGCCGCCGCCAGAATACCCGTGAGGCTCGCAGTCGCGGTACTGGCGGCTTCCAGCAATATCAGATCCCTCCGATGGAAGCGATTGAGCGCATCGAAGTGGTGCGCGGCCCGATGTCCTCGCTGTACGGCTCCGACGCGATGGGCGGCGTGGTCAACATCATCACCCGCAAAGCGCCCAAGGAATGGCATGGCTCGATGACTCTGGGCGGCACCATCACCGAGCATTCGAACGAAGGCAATACCGGCCAGAGCAGCTTCTGGCTGGGCGGCCCGTTGGTGAAGGACCTGCTGTCGCTGCAAGTTTACGGCGCGCTGAACAACCAGGCTGAGGACAATATCTACTACTCTCCGGGTGATATTGGTGGCAAAGATGCCAATCATGTAGCCGACATCAACGCCAAGCTGACATTTACTCCAAATCAAGACCACGATATTACGTTTGAAGCCGGGCATAATAAGCTTCGCAAAACTACAACGCCCGGTAAGTCTTTAGACGGTAGCGATAAAAAATACGACCAATTGGATACCCGCGACCATTGGAGCCTCAGCCACAATGGCAAATACGGCAATGTCCGCTCTAATCTCGCCCTTTATCAAGAGATTGAAAAAAATCGCCAAGACATTAACAATGTCAGCAACAATCAAAATATAAAAATTACTAACACCACCCTAGATGGCCAACTTTCCTTCTTGCTGGATCGTCATACTCTCAAGACGGGAGTTCAATTCGGCAACCAGGAAGCTAGCGGACTGAGTAATACTGAAGCTATTCGTGGATATCAAGGCGCCGGCAACCCAGAAAAAATCACGGTCAACACTTGGGCCTTATTTGCAGAAGATAGCTATGAGGCCACTGATAGCCTCACCATTACTGCTGGCGCTCGCGTCGATCACCATAGTACTTTCGGCACGCACTTTACTCCACGCTTGTATTTTGTTGACCACCTAAACTCGCAATGGACGCTAAAAGGTGGCGTAGGCAAAGGCTTCAAGGCACCAACCATTCGGCAAAGCAGCGCAAACTTCTGCATGCCGACGGGGTCTTCCTCCAAAAAGCGTGGCACACTATGCGGTAATCCAAACCTGAAGCCAGAGGAAAGCACTTCTTATGAAGTAGGCTTGTACTTTGACAATGAGAAAGGCTTGAGCGCCAACGCTACGTTGTTCAATAACGACTTTAAGAATAAAGTCGTCAGCTTCGATACTGGCGTCGTCAACCCCCTCGTTCCACCGGTTCAAGGCACTCCGCAAACTGTCTATGTATACGACAATGTTGACTCAGTAAACATCCGCGGCCTAGAACTGTCCAGCAGTTGGACCTTCATGCCGAAATGGACGCTGTCCGGTAATTACACCTACACCAAGTCCAAACGCGAAGGCGGCAAGGAAACCACTTTCGATGGTCACTCTCTAGATGGCAAGCCGCTGGATAAAACACCGGAACACTCCGGCAATGTGAAACTGGCTTGGGCGCCGATGGAAAAGCTGGATCTGTACACGCGCATGAACTTCGAGGGCAAGCAGTACTACACCGGCTTCCGCAACGGCGCCAACAACGTACGTACCCGAGGCGGTTCCAGCACCTGGGACTTTGGCGGTAGCTACAAGCTGAACAAGAGCTTTGACGTCAACTTCGCCGTGTACAACCTGGCCGACCGCACCGTCGCTGTCGACAATCGCGATCGCGACGGCGGTCTTGATGGCAACTGGATGGTCGACGAGGGCCGCCGCTATTGGCTGACCTTGACCGGCAAGTTCTAAGAAGGTGTTCACGATCTCGCGAGCTAGAGCGAGACAAGGCGCAAACGGTTGAGGAAGCGGAATGTACAAGTTGGTACATGAGCATTCCGAAGCCGTTGGCAACGCGGTATCGCCGACGCGCAGCAGATTGTGAACAGCTTCTAAGCCGCACCCTGACGGCCCGTCCCCGGACGGGCCGGAAACACCGCACGGCAGTTGCCGAATCCGCCGGATTCGCCAACTGCCTGTTCCCGTTTTTACGATTGGAGAATTGATGATGTTGAGCAGCCGCGCCCAATTGACCACGCCCAATGCCGACAAGGTGCTGTACAAGCTGTGCAAGCACTACGCGCTGAAAGTGCCGGTGGAGTTCGACAGCCACCAGGCCCATGTGCACTTCCCCATCGGCGAATGCCGGATCCAGCGCCAGGACGACACCCTGGACATGATCTGTGCCGCCGACGCCGCCGACAAGCTGGCCAAGATCGAATTCATCATGGACGAGCACCTGGGCCTGATGGCCAAGACGCCGGACTTGAAGCTGGATTGGGCCAAGGCCGAGTAAGAGCCACAACCCAGCGGCGTTTTCCGAGCGCGCCGGGCCTGCCCGGCCGCTCCCGTTTCTGTATGATGCTTGCCACCCGCTCCACGGCTAAAGCCCGTCCACCCGCCCTTTCTCCCGCGGCGGGCTTTGGCAGCGGAGCCGTATCGCTCAAGGAATCACAATGAAAACACTGTTCTCCCGTCTGCTGCTGGCCGGCGCGCTGGCCGCGGCCACGCTGGCGGCCCAAGCCGCCACCGTCACCGACATCGCCGGCCGCAAAGTGGAAGTGCCGGCCAAGGTCAACCGCATCCTGCTGGGCGAAGGCCGGCTGTTCTACGCGCTGGCCTTGCTGGAAGGCAAGCAGCCCATCGCCCGCATCGCCGGCTGGCAGGGCGATTTTCGCCAACTGGACCCGCAAACCTACGCCCAGTACAAGCAGCGCTTCCCGGCCATCGACCAGATTCCACTGATCGGCAAGACCAGCGAGAACTCGGTCAGCGCCGAAAAAGTACTGACTCTGCGCCCCGACATCGCCGTGTTCAGCATCTCCGGCCACGGCCCGGGCCTGAACAACCCCATCGTGCAGCAGCTGCAGGCGGCCAAGGTGCCGGTGGTGTTCGTCGACTTCCGCAACGCGCCGCTGGAGCACACCGTGCCCAGCCTGCGCATCATGGGCAAGGCGCTGCAACGCGAAGCCGAGGCTGAACGCTTCATCCGCTTCTACCAGGGCAAGATGGACGCCATCCGCAAAGTGGTGGCCGCCATCCCGGCGCAGCAAAAACCCAAGGCCTTCCTGGACCTGCGCGCCGGCGCCTTCAGCAACGTCACCAGCGCCGGCCGCGGCAGCCTGGGCGAGCTGGTGGACGCCGCCGGCGGCGTCAATATCGCCGACAAGCTGATTCCCGGCGCGGTGGGCGAAGTGAATATGGAACATGTGCTGGCCAGCAACCCGGACCTGTACATCGGCACCGGCACCGCCGACGCCGCCGACAAGACCGGCATCCAGTTCGGCGCCAACATCAGCGCGGCGCAGGCGCAGGCCTCGCTCAAGCGCACCGCCGCGCGCAGCCCGGTGGGCGCGCTGCGCGCGGTGCGCGAGGGCCGCACCTTCGGCGCCTGGCACCACTTCTACAACACGCCTTACCACATCGTGCTGCTGGAAGCCTTCGCCAAGGAGCTGCAGCCGGCGCGCTTCGCCAAGCTGGCCCCGGACGCCAGCTGGAAACAGCTGCATCGCGACTTCCTGGCCATAGAGCCGCAAGGCACTTACTGGGTCAAGGGCGTTAAATGAGCAGCGAGACCATGACGCTTTCCGCCGCCGCGGTGGCTGCGGATTACCGCCGCACCCTGCTGCGCCGGCTGCTGCTGGTGGCCGTGCTGCTGAGCCTGCTCGCCGTCTCGCTGACGCTGGATGTCACCACCGGCGCCAGCGGCATGCCGCTGGCCGAATTCTGGCAGACGCTGTGGCACCCGGCCGCCGCCGACCCAGCCACCGAAGTCATCGTCTGGCAGATCCGCCTGCCCTACGCGCTGATCGCCATCGCCGCCGGCCTGGCGCTGGGCCTGGCCGGCGCCGAAATGCAGACCGTGCTGCACAACCCGCTGGCGGACCCGTTCACCCTGGGCCTGCAGCCGGCGGCCGCCTTTGGCGCGGCGCTGGCCATCCTGCTGGACGTCAGCATTCCCGGCGTCCCCGGCCCGTGGATGCTGCCGGTCAACGCCTTCGTGTTCGCGCTCGGCTCCGCGCTGCTGCTGGACGTGGTGGCGCGCTGGAGCAATATGCCCACCAGCGGCGTGGTGTTGTTCGGCATCGCGCTGTTCTTCAGCTTCAACGCCCTGGTGTCGCTGCTGCAATTCGTTTCCACCGCGGACTCGCTGCAAGATCTGGTGTTCTGGCTGATGGGCAGCCTGTCGCGCGCGGACTGGCCCAAGATCGCATTGCTGTTCGGCGCCTTCGCGCTGATCCTGCCCTGGTCGCTGAGCCAGTCCTGGCGGCTGACCGCGCTGCGGCTGGGCGAAGATCGCGCCGCCAGCTTCGGCATCAATGTGCGCCGGCTGCGCCTCAGCTCGCTGCTGCGCGCCAGCCTGCTCACCGCGCTGGCGGTGGCCTTCGTCGGTACCATAGGCTTCATCGGCCTGATCGCTCCGCACATCGCGCGCCGGCTGGTGGGCGAGGATCACCGCTTCTACCTGCCGGTGAGCGCGCTGACCGGCGCCGCCATCCTGTCCATGGCCTCGGTGGTGACCAAGAACCTGGTGCCGGGCGTCATCGTGCCGGTGGGCATCGTCACCTCGCTGGTGGGCATCCCCTTCTTCATCGCCATCGTGCTGCGCAACGGAGGCCGCCAATGAGCTCCGCCCTGTCCATCCATCAACTCTCGGTCAGCTACGGCAAGCGCCAGGTGATACGCGCGCTGGACGTGCCCTGTCTGCGGGCGGGCGACATCACGGCCTTGCTGGGCCCCAACGGCAGCGGCAAGTCCACCTTGCTGCGCGCCCTGGCCGGCCTGCAGCACAGCAGTGGCGACGTCCGCCTGGACCAGCGCGCGCTCAGCCGTCAGCGCGGCGAAGTGGCCTATCTGCCGCAAACCTTGCCTCCCAGCGTGCATCTGTCGGTGTTCGAATCGCTGATGGTGGCCGGCCAGGCCACCGCCGCCGGCCTGTCGCGCCGCCATGACGACCAACAAGTGTTCGCGCAGCTGCAGTCGCTGGGCATCGAGCAACTGGCGCTGCGTTATCTGGACCAGTTGTCCGGCGGCCAGCGCCAGCTGGTGGGCATCGCCCAGGCGCTGATCCGCGAACCGGCGGTGCTGCTGCTGGACGAGCCGCTGTCGGCGCTGGACCTCAACTACCAGTTCCACGTGATGGACCTGTTGCGCCGCGAAACCCGCCGCCGCGGCATGGTCACCGTCATCGTGCTGCACGACCTCAACGTGGCGCTGCGCCACTGCGACCGGGTGCTGATGCTGAAGGACGGCGCTTTGCAAGCCAACGGCGCGCCGGACGAGGTGATAGACAGCCAAAGCCTGCGCCGCGTCTACGGCGTTAGCGGCCGGGTGGAGCGCTGCTCCCAGGGCGTGCCGCATGTGCTGGTGGATGGGCTGCATAGCGGTTTGCGCTGAGGACCGCTTTATCACCTGCTGCGCGTCGCGAGATGCGGCGCGGCGGGTGCCGCGGCGGCCTCAGCCGCAACGCCTTGGCTCGCGAGATCGTAAACAGACTCCACAACCTGCCGGTGGGTATCGCCTACGGCTCCACCCACCCTACGCCCGGCTGCCCGTCATAGCTAGGGTGGCTGGAGCGCAGCGATACCCACGCCGCAGCCTCGGCCGTTTTCATGGCCAGCCCGGCTTCAAGCCTTGCAAAACCCCAGCGCCGGATGGAAGCGCCAGCCATTGTCCGATTGCGGCAAACTCAGCCCGCCAAAGCGTCGCGCGCAGGCCTCCAGCTCCATGCCCAGCTCCGCCGCCAGTTCGGCCAAAGCCGCCGGATATTCGCTGACGCCCCAGGGCCGGATATTCGGCTGCGTCAACGCCGCCTCCGGCACCCGCTGGTTCCGCTCCTTCTCTGCCGGGACAAAATCCGGCGGCTGCGGCCATGGCTGGGCCACTACCCGGTGCAGCGCGTAATCGTCCCCGTCCTCGGTGGGCAACAACAGCAAATCCACCTCCCGTTTGCGACTAGCGCGGAAGGGCTGCTGCTGAGCCAGCACCCCGCTGAGCAGCGCCTGCGGCTGCTGCCAACAGCTATACGCGCCCAGCGGCGCGATGGCCTGGCCCTCTCGCCCAGGCCGGCTGCTGGCGGCTCTGACCTGGCCAGCCGGCGACATCAGCTGCGCCAGCCGCGCGTGCTCCAGGTGCGACAAGCGCCGCTTCGCCTGCAGCGGCTCCGGCTGCACGATGCGCGGCCGCGCGTCCAGATGCCGGTACTCGTCCTCCTCCAGCAGCTCGCTCAACAGATGGCTGTCCAAGGGGAAGGCCTCGTCCTCGAAACCCGGCCAGCGGAAGGACGGCTGATCCGGCTGTTCCACGCTGCGCAGATTGCGCTCGCAAATCAGCACGTTCACCGCCTCCCAAGGATCTGGACGGTGACGGCGCAGCCGGCCGGCCAGCTGGATCAGCGAACGCATCGACGAGGGTTCGACAATCGCCCAATCGTAATCGTGATCCCGCCCCACCTCGGTCACCGGCGAACCCAACACGATGAACACATGCTCGCGCTCCGCTTCCGCGTCCAGCTCGCGACGGATGGCCGGCAGCGTGAACATCGCTTCCGCTTTCTCGCGGTTCAGCGCCTGGTCCAGCTGGCGCTCGATGGCGGAACGCAACAGCAACGGGTATTGCGAGTGATAAACGCATAAATGCAGCTGCCAGTGCGCCGGCCACGGCAGCGCGTACAAGGCCAGCGCCACCTCGAACAAGGGCTGGATATTGGCCATGCGCACCAGGCCGAAGCTGACCGCCTGGCCGCTGATCGGGTCCCGCTGCTGATTGAGCCGGTGCAAGCGCTCAATGGCCGGCTGCAACTGGGCGGCGAACTCGCGGCGCAACGCCGGCGCCTGCCCCTGGCCAAAGCTCAACGGCAGCAGCTCGGCATGGCGCCGCGCCGGCTGCGTGGCCAGCCAATCGGCGCGCCGGCCGGCAAACTGCCGTTGCCGCCGGCGGAAAGCGTCGACATCGGCGCAATCCTCCTGGGCCCGGTCCTGTTCATCCACCCAGGCGCAGCACACCGCCAGCGGCCGCCCCGGCTGGCCGCGATTGGCCTGAAACTGCCGACGGCCGGCCAGATACGCTTCGAACAAACCTTCAATCAGCGCCGGCGGCAAGGTGGCGGACGACAACAACAGCCGGCTGCCCAGCAAGCCGGCCCAATGGGCCAGCCGGGTCAGCGCCGGCAAGTCCGCCAGATCGAAATCGTCCGGCTCGTCCAGTACCAGGTCCCCGCTCATCAGCCGCAGCATGGGCGCAATCTGCCGCCCGCCGCGCAGGCTTTCCGTTGCCGGCGTCAGGTGGTCTATGGTGCACACCAGCAGCGGCGCCTGCAGCAGTTTGGCCGTTTGCGGATCGCGCAACGCGCGCGACAGCAGCGGGTGCTCGCCGCCGGCCTCGTAACGCACCTCGCCACCCTCGTCCCACAAGGCCTGGCGCGAGGCCGAACCACTGGCCTCCGCCTGCCGCTGATAGTGCTCGAACAGCTGGGTATTGGCGCTGCCGCCCACGCAGATGGCCAGATCCTCGTCGTTCAGGCTCAGCCGCTGGCGGAAGGCGCGGCCGGTTTGCAGTGTCAGCGCGCGCAGGCCCAAGGCGAACGCGCAACGCAGGCCCAGCGCCGGGTCCGCCAAGGCGTACATGATCCGCGCATTGCCCAAGGTCTTGCCGCAGCCGGTGGACGCCATATTGACGATGAAAGCGCCCTGCTCCGCCGCCCGCGCCCGCATTCCCGCGGCCAGATCCGCTGCGCGGTCCTGCCAACGGAAACGCGCGTCGGGGCTGCGCTGCAGCAAGCGCTTGCGCCGCAACAGCCGCGGCAGCTCGCGCTCGAAGCCGGGCAAGGCGCGGCATACCAGCGCGCTATGCTCCGCCACGCCCAGCAAATGCTCGTCCAGCGGCTGATTGAAATCGCCGGACCCGCCATGAGTGTTAGCCCACAGCGGATAGCCGGCCTGGCCGCGCTTGTGCCGCAACTGCGCGTAATCCAGGCTGGAGAAATGATGGTCCGCCAGCATCAGGCTCAGCCGCGCCACGTGCATCGCGTAAAGATTGTCCAGCCAGCGCGTCTCGCCGCGCGCGGCCAAACGCGCCGCCAGCTTGTCCGCCAGCCGCGCGGCGCGGCGGCTCCAGGCCGGCGTGTTCACCGGCAGGCCCAGCGGGAAGCGCCAGTACGGCGCCAGCTGCGCCGGCTCGGCTTCCATCTCCCGCCATTCGTTCCAGCGCGCGTCGATATGAGCGGGGATATTCAACAACATGCGGCTTTGAAAACCCTGCAGCTTGCCGCCCAAGCGGCACTGTTTGCCCTCCGCGAAGTCCGGCATCAGCGGCAGCCGGTGATGCGTCAGCACCAGCCAGCCCACCGCGGCGGCCAGCGGCGGCAAACGGGTGAACGGCGGCTCGCACTCCGCCCCCATGCCGTCCGCCTGCAAGCGCTCCAGCCAGCTGGCATGGTCCTGCTCCGTCGGCTGCCGCAAGCGCGCCAGCCAGCCGGCGTCGTCGTCGTCGCCGACAAAGGCCTGGAACAAGCGCAAGGACACCCACTCGTGGCGGTAGAGATTGCGCTCGGTCCGCTCGCCGCGCAGCCGCTGCTGAAACGCCTGACTGGCCTTGCCCAGGTCGTGCAGCAAGGCCGCCAGGCCGGCCAGCAGCTGGATGTCCTCGCCGCTGTGCCAATCGTTCTCGTCCGCGCTGCGCAACACATTGCGGCGGGTACTGTGCGTGGGCGTGGCGCCGTCGGCATTGAAGCGGCTGGCGTCGCCCACTATCCACAACAGCTCGCTATGGTCCTGGCCGCGTATCCAGTGGCAGGCCACCGCGGTGTTCTTGCGCGCGCTCTGGCGCAGCAAGCGCCGCAGCGTGTCCAGCCCGGCCTGGGTGATCGGCGTCTGCCAGACGCGGTCGCCACGGCGTTCGGCGAACTGGTCCAGGATCTGCCGGCTGCGCGTCAGCGCCTTCTTGTCGCATTGCGAGATCAGCAGGATATTCATGCCGCCCGCCCCCGCCGCTCGGCGATGTCCTTCAAGGTGTCGATGATGAAATCCAGCGCCTCGCCGCGGGTCAGCGCCTCGATGCAGGCCTGGCGGAAGGTCTGCTCATCGTCGCCGCGCATCGCGGAGACAAAGGCCTGCGGCAGGATCAGCGCGTCCTTGACCAGGTCCGCCGCGTCAAACACCAGCCCGCCGCGCCGGGTCTTGCCGTGCAACACCGCCAGGCCGTGCGGCAAACCCAGCACCCAGGCCGCGGTGGCGCCCAGGCCGTAAGCCAGATAATTGCCATGATCCAGAAACGCATTGGCCGGGTCCGTGCCGGCGCCGCGCTTGGCGCGGCTGCTCAGCCAGTGCCGCTGCAAACAGCCCAGCCGCGCCAGCTGCACATCCTTGGCGGCGGCCAGCCGCTGCGCGTCGTCAAACCAGAAGCGCACCCAGTACTGCAGATATTCCGTGGGCCGGTACTCGCTTTGCGGCGCGAACCACGCCGCCTCCTGCTCCAGCTCGTTGGCGCTGAACAAGGGCGTGCCGCCCCCGCCGCAAAAGCCCACCATCACCCCGGCCTTGGCCAGCTCCCGCATCGCCGCCTGCGTCACCGAAGTGCCGGTGCCCAGCAGGATGCAGCTGGTGTTGGCGATGGGGATATTCCAATACAACGAAGCCTTGCCCGCGTCGGTGACATACTCCACCCGCCCGCCGTTGACCAGCACTCGGCAGTGCTGCAAGTAGTAAAGATTGGCGCGCTTGGAATGCAGAATGGTCTTGAGATCGGACGGGGAAAAATCGGACATGGCGATACCTTCGGGATGGAACGCGACAGCGCATTTTGCCATTAGCATGAAGGGTGTGACAGCCGACGAGATCAACCCTTTTTTCCAGCCCCCACATCTTCCCATGTAAAAACAATCACTTAGCCTGTATCTGAAAATTTGGGTCAAAGCCGGAAAAATCACTGAAGTGCCTACGCCATAAGGCGAGGGGGCGGTGTAGACTCTAGTTCACTGCCGGATAGGCAGCTTAGAAAAGAGAGGAAAGAGCGATGGCAAAGTTTGAACCGTTCACTGCCGGATAGGCAGCTTAGAAATACAGCAAGCTGCAATTCGGCGCTCGCGGCGAGTTCACTGCCGGATAGGCAGCTTAGAAATGCCGGCGGCGGGTACTGATTACGCGAAAACGGTTCACTGCCGGATAGGCAGCTTAGAAAATCTGCGACTCGGCATTTTGCTGTGCTCGTGCGTTCACTGCCGGATAGGCAGCTTAGAAACTGACCCCGGCTATCGCCAACGGCCAAGGCCAGTTCACTGCCGGATAGGCAGCTTAGAAATGACGGCAAGGTCGTCTTCGCTGGCGGCGGCGGTTCACTGCCGGATAGGCAGCTTAGAAAACCGATAACACCATCAAAACGGCCAGAGACAAGTTCACTGCCGGATAGGCAGCTTAGAAAAAGTTCGTGACAACCGGCAAGCTGTCGTTCTCGTTCACTGCCGGATAGGCAGCTTAGAAAACTTTCTTGGCGGCTTGGGCGCGGATCGCGGCGTTCACTGCCGGATAGGCAGCTTAGAAAGGAAGCGCGCTGGGCGGAGTGGAAGCGACTGAGTTCACTGCCGGATAGGCAGCTTAGAAAAATGGCACATCAGCCAGAGCCAGGCGGCTATCGTTCACTGCCGGATAGGCAGCTTAGAAAATTTGCTGTTACATCACGAGAATTGGCAGGCTGTTCACTGCCGGATAGGCAGCTTAGAAAACTACGGCTCATTCGTCGATATCGCCCGTTATGTTCACTGCCGGATAGGCAGCTTAGAAATGCCGGTCCAGCTCGATGCGGTAATACTCCATGTTCACTGCCGGATAGGCAGCTTAGAAAATGCCAAGCATCTCTCGCAGTACGGGGCAGTCGTTCACTGCCGGATAGGCAGCTTAGAAATCAAAACGCCGTCGGTCACGGCGATCAAAATAGTTCACTGCCGGATAGGCAGCTTAGAAAAGTCTGCGTGTCGAAGGTGTCCGCGCGTCTGAGTTCACTGCCGGATAGGCAGCTTAGAAACACTCTCGGCGGACTGTTAACTGGCTAACTGCGTTCACTGCCGGATAGGCAGCTTAGAAATGTGCGATCTGCACTTCGGCCTCTTCGCGGGTGTTCACTGCCGGATAGGCAGCTTAGAAAGCCAAAGCGAGGCAACTCAACTCGCTATGCACACCCAATGTTCTGAAAGCGAGCGCAGCAAGAATCGGGTCGCCCACAGGGTCGCGCCGCCATAGACTTCGGACATTTCAATAATGCGAAGGAGAACGGCATGGCTTGGCAACTGGAAACCCTGGACCCGGCTTTCGTCGAACGGGCGCGACACAAAGGGATAGACGCGCAGGGCCAAGCCGTGCGGCGGATGACGGCCGCCGGCGGCGAACCTTTCCGCGACGCGCTGCGCCGCGCCATCCCGGGAGAGGAACTGATTCTGGCGAGCTACAGCCCATTCCACCAAGTCGGGCCATACCGCGAATATGGGCCGGTTTTCCTGGCGGCAGGGCCACAGCCAGAGCCCCCGCCCGAACTGACATCAATACTGCGCCGTGTCGGCAGCAATCCCTACCTCGGCGACCATGTGGCGCTGCGCGCTTACGACACCGAACAGACCATGCTGGAAGCCGTGCTGCTGCCAACGCATGAGGTAGAGACGGCACTGGCGCGCTGGGAGGCGCGACCAGATATCGCTTTCGCGATGCTGCGTTTCCCCGCGCATGGCTGCTATGCCCTGCGGCTGAACCGGCACGGGTGAATGAAGCCCATATTATTTAACGCCGTATTGATCCCTACCCCGCTAAAGCGGGGAACATCTATGGCAAATTCACCGCGCGATAGGCCGTCTAAAAAACCAATCCGTACAGAACAACAAACGCTCAAAAAGCAAAAACGCCGCTCCCCCCAAGGTGAACGGCGTTTTTCCTAAAACCGGCGCGGCTCAAGCCAAACGCCGCGCCAACTCCTCGCCTATCCGCCGCATCGGCTCCGGGTCGCTCATGCCGAAGTGATCGCAGTCCAGCTCCACGCATTCCAGCTTGCCGCCGAGGAAGGGCTGCCAATCTTCCGGCTTGGGCGCGTCTTCCGGGTGAACGCC
Source organism: Chromobacterium sp. LK11 (assembly GCF_001043705.1). Taxonomy (NCBI): domain Bacteria; kingdom Pseudomonadati; phylum Pseudomonadota; class Betaproteobacteria; order Neisseriales; family Chromobacteriaceae; genus Chromobacterium; species Chromobacterium sp. LK11. The sequence goes on along the minus strand of NZ_LDUR01000016.1, from coordinate 344,909 downwards.
GGCGCGGAACAGCAGCAAGTCGCCGTCGTAACGCGGGGTTTGGCTATCGCGGAACAATTGCATGCCGTGCAGCGAGGCCTCGCCCAGCCGCTCCAGCGCGGCGCGGCCCAGCGGCGCCAGCGGGCTGCCGGGGCGCAGCAGGCGTTGGTAGATCGCCTCATTGTCCAGCGGCTGGCCGTTCTCGTCGGCGTCCACTTCGCCGTTGACGCTGAGCACCGTCACCAGCGCGTCGTGCAATGTCGGCTGCGGCCGGCCCTGCCAACTGGCGGTGGGATAACTGTCCATCATCGCCGCCAGTTCCACGGTTTCGCCGGCGGCGCGCAGCTGCGCCGCCATCGCCTGCGCCAGCCCGCCGCCCAGCGACCAGCCCAGCAAGCGGTACGGACCTTGCGGCTGGACCTCGCGCACGCGGGCCACGTAGTCCGCCACCATCGCGTCGAAGCTGGCCGGCTTGTCGCCGGTGATGCCGCTGGCCTGCAGGCCGTAGATGGCCACGCCGGGCAGGTGCTTGGCCAGGCCCAGATAGCACCAGGACAGACCTTCCGCCGGGTGCAGGCAGAACAGCGCCGGCAGCGCGCCGGGCTGGATGGTCAGCAGCGGCGCGAACTCCTGACCCTCGCTGGCTGACGGCGGCCGATGCGCGGCGGGCGCGCTCAGCGCCTGCGCCAGCGCCGCCACCGTGCTGTGGCTGAACAACGCGGACACCGCCACTTCGCGGTTCAGACGCTGCGCCAGCCGGTTGGCCACCTGGATGGCTTGCAGCGATTTGCCGCCCAGTTCGAAGAAGTTGGCGTGGCGGCTGGGCGGGGTCACGCCCAGCACCTGCTGCCACACCTCCATCACCTGGCGTTCCAGCGGGCTGGCGTCGTCCGCGGCGGCCGGCGCTTGCGCTTCGATGCCGGCGGCCAGTTGCTTGCGGTCTATCTTGCCGTTGACGTTGCGCGGCAGGCTGTCCAGCCAGCGCCAGTGATCCGGGATCGCCGCCGCCGGCAACACCTCGGCCAGGCGCGAGCGCAGCGTCGCCGGCTCGGTCTCGCCGCCGCTGAGGAAGGCGGCCAGCGTATAGCCGCCGCCGGCCAGCGGCAGGCCCACCACCGCGGCCTCGCGCACGTCCGGGCAGGCCAGTAGCGCGTTTTCGATTTCGGCCGGGTCGATGCGCAGGCCGCTGATCTTCATTTCATGGTCCAGCCGGCCCAGGAAGCGCAGCTGGCCGTCGCTCAGGCGCGCGCGGTCGCCGGTGCGGTAGGCGCGCGGCGCGCCGGGCAAGGCGTCCAGCATGACGAAGCGGCGCGCGGTCAGCTCTTCGCGGTCCAGGTAGCCGATGGCCAGCGCCTCGCCCAGCAGGCACAGCTCGCCGTCCTCGCCCTGCGCCACCGGCTGCAGGCGCTCGTCCACGATGGCGGCGCGCACGCCGGGGCGCGGCAGGCCGATGGGCACGCTGTCGCCGCCGTCCCACACCGCGCCGGGGCCGGACAGGATGGCGCTGGTGGCGATGATGGAGGCCTCGGTGGGCCCATAGCTGTTGAGCAGCACGCTATTGGGCAACAGGGCCTGCCAGCGGCCGGCGCGTTCCGGCAGCGCGGCTTCGCCGCCGATGATGGTCAGCCGTACGCTGGCCAGTTGCGCGGCCAGTTCCGGCTGCATGGCGAAGGCCAACTCGTGCCAGAAGGCGGTGGGCAGGTCCAGCACGCTGATGCGCTGGCGCGCCACCGCGGCGGCGAAGGCCGGCATCGATTCCAGCATCGCGTCGGTGCGCAGCACCAGAGTGCCGCCGTGGCACAGCGCCAGGAAGATTTCCTCGATGCTGGCGTCAAAATGCAGCGGCGCGAATTGCAGGATGCGTTCGTCCGCGCCGATGCGGTAAAGCTGGCCGGCGCTGCTGACGAACTGGGCCAGCGCGCCGTGGCTGACCAGCACGCCGTTGGGCTTGCCGGTGGAGCCGGAGGTGTACAGCACATAGGCGGCCTGGCCGGCTTCCGGCGCCGGGTCCGCGGCGGCCAGCGCGTCCTGTTGCGGCGGCTGGTCCAAGCACAGCGCCGGCACCTCGCCCAGCAGCGGACGCCAGGCGCTCAGGGTGACGGCCAACCGCGGCCGCGCGTCGTCCAGCACCATGGCCAGCCGCGTGGGCGGGCCGTGCGGGTCCAGCGGCACATAGCAACCGCCGGCCCACAGCGTGGCCAGGATGGCGACGATGGCTTCCGGGCTGCGCGGCAGCACGATGGCCACCCGCTCCTCCGCCTGCAGGCCGGCGGCTTGCAGACGGCCGGCCAGTTGCAGCACGCGCTGCAATAGCTCGCGGTAGGACAGGCGCTCGCCGTCCTGCTCCAGCGCCGTCGCGTCCGGCCGCGCGGCGGCGGCGGCGCGGATCAGGCTCAGCACCTCCCGCGGCTCGCGCTCCAGCGCCGGGCCGTCCAGCACGCTCAGCGGCGGCAGCTCCGGCAACAGCTCGCTCAGCGCGGCTTCCGGCGCGCGGCCGGCCCAGGCGTCCAGCCAGGCCAGCAAATCGTCGCGCAAACCGTCCAGCTCCGCCTGCGGGTAAGCGTTGGGGTTGGCCTCCAGGCACAGCCGCCATTCGGTGTTCAACAGACTGAAATTGATCGACACATCCTCCACCGGGCCAGAGCCCAGCGGCAGCACTCGGCTGTCCAGGCCGGCGAACGGCGCGCGGCGGTCGAAAGGCATCAGGTTCACCACCGCGCCGAACAAGCGCTGCTGGCCGCCGACGCGCGCCAGATCGCCGCGCAGCTGCTCGTAGCGATAGCGCTGATGCGGCCGGATCGCGCGCAGGCTGTCCGCCAGCTGGCGGCTCAGCTCCGCCGCGCCCAGCTCTTCGTCCAGCCGCAGGCTCAGCGGCGCGATATTCATCGCCATGCACGGCACCGCCAGCGCCGGCGTGCCCAGGCGGTTCATCACCGGCAGGCCCAGGGCCAGCGCGCGGCGGCCGCTGCGCTTGGCCAGCCAGGCGCCCACCGCCGCCAGCAGCCAGGCGCCCCAGTCCACGCCGTGCTGTTTGGCCGAAGCCTGCCAGGCGGCGATCTGCGCCGGGCTCAGCCATTGCTCGGCCTTGTTCACCCCGTCCGCCAGCAAGGCGGCGGGCGCCAGCGTGCTGGCCGCCGGCTGCCGGCCCTGGCGCTGCAACCAGAAGTCGCGGTCCTGCGCGCAGGCCTCGCTGGCCTGATAGTCGTGATCGGCAGCGACGATCTTGTCCAGCGACCAATCCGCCAGCGGCGGCAAGGCCTGCTGTTTGACGCGGGCGCTGTAGCGCGCCGCCAGCGCCTGGCTCAGCAAGCCGTAGGCGAAACCGTCCAGCGCGATATGGTGGGTTTGCAGATACCACCAGTGCCGCTCCGGCCCCAGCTTCAGCACCGCGCCCAGATAGAGCGCGTCCCGCGCCGGATCGCATGGCCGCGTCAGCGTCTGGGCCACCCAGGCCCGCGCCGCCGCTTCCGGCTCCGCCTCCGCGCTGAAGTCCAGGCAGGGTATCTCCGCCTGCGCGGCCACCGGCTGCTGCCACAGCTGGTTGCCGTCAAACTCGAAGCGCATGTTCAGCGCCGCGCAATTGGCCAGCACCTCGGCGGCGCTGTCGCGCAAGGCGTCCAGATCCAGCGCGCCGCGCAGCTCGGTGGCTTCGGCGGTGAGGTAACTCGGGTTGTCCGGGGAGAGTTGCTGCCCCATCCAGATGCCGTGCTGCGCGGCGCTGACGGGGAGGCGAGAAGCGGTCAAAGTCATAAGAAGGCGTGCCGTTGCGGTTCCATGCCAGCGCGTATGATGCGTGGGCAGATCAAATGAGAGCAGCAATCTTACACTATAAATAGGAATGATTATCAATATTGGTTTGATTAGGCCTATCCCATCTCCAGCCGCATGCCTCCTCCAAAACACCAACCCTCCCCCCGCCTGATTCAAATCAAGTAAATCCAACCCACTGTCCATTCCAATACGATCCCGCCGCAGGCACACTGGCAGACGGCATGCCAGCCGAATGGACGTAAAAAAAGGCCAGTCGCTTGCGCGCTGGCCGGTCTGAGCTGCCTATCCGGCAGAGAACTGAAAAGAAAATTCGACTTCAATTATTTCTAAGCTGCCTTATCCGACAGTGGTATCGATGATACAGGCCCCTCCGGAAGGCAAATGTAAAGGTAAAATAGACTTTAATTAGGATACGAAATGCCGTACGATTGGCGCCGTGAGAGTGCGCCTGGCAGACCGGCCTCCCACCCCTATCCCTTGCAAAACAGGAGGATGCGCATGCAATGAAGCACCGAGCCAAGGCCCCGGCAGCCTAATAGCGCCGGGGCCGCGTTGCTGTTTGTTCCTGACTTTGTGATCCAAGGACAGCCATGCCCCCTACCCTCACGCCCCGCGCCACCGCACTACGCGCCTTGATCGCCGACTTCATCCGGCAACGGCGCGACGACAAGCTGGACAAGCTTGCTCCCGACGACGACGCCAAGCGCGAAGCGCTGCTGACCCAGCACCAGCCCGCCGCCTGGCTGGCGGACGCCGCCCGCCGCGCCGGCCAGCTGCAAGCCGCCACTCACACCCTTAAAGCCGTTCACCCGGACGCCCGCGGCAGCAATCTGTACGCGCCGCCCTCCACCCTGCCGGCACGCCGCGAAGTGGGCAGCCACTGCCTGGGCGCGGATTTTGCCGACGACGTGGTGGGCAACGCCGCCGCGCTGGATGTGTACAAGTTTCTGAAGCAACAGCACGACGGCCAAAGCCTGCTGGCCCTAGCCTTGGCGCAGGACGCCGACCTGGCCGCCGCGCTCAGCGACGACACCAAACAGGCGCAGGCCTGGATCGCCGCCTTCGCCGCGCTGACCGACGCCGGCGCGGACGCCGCCAGCCACAGCCGCGCCAAACAAGTGTATTGGCTGGTGGGTTACGAACCGGCCAAAGACGAGGACTACCACTTGCTGGCCCCGCTCTATCCCAGCGCGCTGGCGCAACGGCTGTATCAAACCATCCAGGAACACCGCTTCGGCGAAGCCGCCAAGGCCGCGCGTCAGGCCCGCCGCGAACAGCGCGATCATCCGCACGGCTATTGCGACTATCCGCAGCTGGCGGTGCAGAAGCTGGGCGGCACCAAGCCGCAGAATATTTCCCAGCTCAATAGCGAACGCAAGGGCAATAACTATCTGCTGGCTTCCCTGCCGCCGCAGTGGCGGAGCCTAGGCCTGAAACCGCCGCTCAATACCGAAGACGCGCTGCTGCGCTTTGGCCGCCGCAACGATGTGCGCCGGCTGGTCCGCCAGCTGCGCGCCTTTCTGGAAAACCAGCCGCCTCAAAACAAAGATGCCCAAGATCGTCGTGACGATCTGGGCAATGCGCTGCTGGAGGAACTGCTGCTGTTCGGCAAGGAAATGCATGAAGGCCTGCCGCCCGGCTGGAGCGCGGAAGCGCGCTGCCGGCTGCCGGAATACCAGCAGCTGTGGCTGGACCCCTGGCGCGCCGATGCGGACGCGGACTTTGCCGCGCGCTGGCACGGCGAGGACTGGCCGCTGGAAGTGGCCAAGCGCTTCGGCCGCTGGCTGAACCAGCAATTCGACGCCAGCCCGCTGGAAATGGGCGACGCGGAATTCCGCCACTGGGCGCGGGAGCTGGCCGGGGACCTGGGCTGGCAGGCCCAGCACGACCAAACCCGCCGCCAGCTGGCGGCCATGGCCAAGGAGCAAGCATGAGCACCCTGCCCGTGATCACCGGCCTGCTGAGCGTGCCCCGGCTGCGGGTGCAAAACGCCAACGCCATTTCCAGCCCCTTCACTTGGGGCTTTCCGGCCATCACCGCCTTCACCGGCCTGGCCCAGGCGCTGGAACGCAAGCTGGCCGGCAGCCTGGATTTGCAGTTCGAAGCGGTGGGCGTAGTTTGCCACCATTACCAGGCGCAAACCAGCGGCGCTTACACCCAGGGCTTCCACCTCAGCCGCAACCCGGTAGACAAGGACGGCAGCACCGCCGCCATCGTGGAGGAAGGCCGCATCCACCTGGACATCAGCCTGCTGTTCGGTCTCACCGGCGAAGCGCTGGCCGCGCCCAAGGAGCAGCTGCCGGCACTGGCGCTGCTAGTGGCGGACACCCTGCACGGCATGCGCATTGCCGGCGGCAGCGTGACGCCGCCGCTGCCCGGCCGTCGCCGTCCCGCGCCGCTGCTGATGACCTTGAACGAGGACGAGGCGACGCGGCGCGAAGAATTCCGCCAACTGCGGCGCAGCCTGCTGCCCGGCTTTGCGCTGGTATCGCGCGACGACTTGTTGCAAAGCCATCTGGCCGCGCTGCGCGCCAGCCAGCCACAGGCGGACGCCTTCGACGCCTGGCTGGACCTGTCCCGCATCAACCACGCGCCGCACTGGCAGGAACAAGCGGACCCGGCCGGCGGCGAACCGCGCCGCACGCTGGAATGGCGCAGCCAACGCGGCCACAGCCAGGGCTGGACCGTGCCGATGCCGGTGGGCTACGGCGCGCTGTCCCCGCTCTACCCGGCCGGCAGCGTGGCCAACGCCCGCGACATGCATACGCCGTTCCGCTTTGTGGAAAGCCTGTATTCGCTGGGCGAATGGGTCAGCCCGCACCGCTTGCACGATGTCAGCCAACTGCTGTGGTACGCCGATGACGACACCGCCAGCGGCTTGTACCGCTGCCGCAATGATTACGCCGCCACCTTGGACATAGAAGACTAGAAAGGAAGCCCCATGAGCACCGCACCGCTGAAAACCGCTACCGTATTGGCCTTTGAACGCAAGCTGGACCCGTCCGACGCCTTGTTTCACGCCGGCGACTGGCAACAGCGCGAACAGCATGCCGGCTGGGAGCCGGTCAGAGTCATCGAAAAATCCGTGCGCGGCACCATTTCCAACCGTCTGAAAACCAAGGACCAGGACCCGGCCAAGCTGGACGCGCAAATTGAAAACCCCAATCTGCAAACCGTGGACGTGGCCGCGCTGCCGCACCACGCGGACACCTTGAAAGTCAGCTTCACGCTGCGGGTGCTGGGCAATGTCGGCGCGCCGTCCGCCTGCAACGACAGCGCCTACCAAGCCAAGCTGCGCGCCACCGTGGCCGGCTATGTGCAGGCCCACGGCTTTGCCGAACTGGCGCGCCGCTACGCCTGCAACCTGGCCAATGGCCGCTTCCTGTGGCGCAACCGCGTGGGCGCGGAGCAGGTGGAGGTGCGGGTGGCGCTGCTGGAGCAAGGCCAGCCGGCGCAGCAATGGCAGTTCGACGCGCTGGCGCTGTCCCTGCGCCACTTCGACCCCGGCAGCCAGGCCGCCGCGCTGGAGCAGCTGGCCGCCGCCATCGCCGCCGGCCTGGCCGGCCAGCGCCATCTGCTGTTGCAAGTCACCGCCTTTGCGCGGCTGGGCGCCGGCCAGGAGGTGTTCCCGTCGCAGGAGCTGATCCTGGACCGCGGCCGCGGCGACAAGAGCAAGACCTTGTACGCCATCGAGCAAGGCGCGCTGAAAATCGCCGCCATCCACTCGCAGAAGCTGGGCAACGCCATCCGCACCATTGACGATTGGCACCCGGAAGCCGAGCAGCTCGGCCCCATCGCGGTGGAGCCCTACGGCTCGGTCACCACGCTGGGCAAGGCCTGCCGCCAGCCCAAGGCCAAGTCCGATTTCTACACCCTGCTGGACAACTGGGTGCTGAAAGACCAGGCCCCAACGGCGCATGATCAGCACTTTGTGCTGGCCACGCTGATCCGCGGCGGCGTGTTCGGCGCGGCGGAGTAAGCCATGGATCATTACCTGGACATCCGGCTGCGTCCGGACCCGGAGTTTGCGCCCACGCTGTTGATGAACGCGCTGTTCGCCAAACTACACCGCGCGCTGAGCGAGCAAGGCCGCGACGACATCGGCGTCAGCTTCCCGCGCGCGGCCCCAACCGCCGCGCTGGGCGACACCCTGCGCCTGCACGGCGGTCACGCCGCCTTGCAGCGGCTGATGGCCGGCGACTGGCTCAGCGGCATGCGCGACCACATCGCGCTGGCCGCCATCCAGCCGGTGCCGCCGCAGGCGGAGGCCTGGCAGGTACGGCGCAAACAGGCCAAGACCAATCCGGACAAGGAACGCCGCCGGCTGGTGCGGCGGCTGGGCATCAGCGCGGAAGAAGCCGCGCAGCGCTTCCCGGACAGCGCCGCCCGCCGGCTGGCTCTGCCCTTCCTCACCCTCAACAGCGCCAGCACCGGCCAGCGCTATCAGCTGCACATCGAGCAACGCCCGGCCCCGGCCACCCACGGCGGCCGCTTCAACGCCTTCGGCCTCAGCCCCGACGCCACCGTGCCGTGGTTCTAACCCTTTTTTCCAAGCCCCGCCGCCAAGCCTGTTAAATCAAGGGCTTGGCGCGGGGTGGGATAAAAGGGTTTTTATTGGGGAAAGTGACGCTTTCCCCCGCTGGCGCGGGTTTGCGGGGGAAAGGCTCTAGTTCTCTGCCGGATGGGCAGCTTAGAAATGGCGCCGGCCGGCGAGGGCCAGAAAACGCTAGTTCTCTGCCGGATGGGCAGCTTAGAAAATAGCGGAAGGCTTCGCGCCGGGGCATGACGCGTTCTCTGCCGGATGGGCAGCTTAGAAATAGTTACGATGTATTCCACAGCAGAAATAAGCGTTCTCTGCCGGATGGGCAGCTTAGAAAAGGGTGAATTCGATGGCTTCGGTGAACAGGTTGTTCTCTGCCGGATGGGCAGCTTAGAAAATTGTGACTCAGTACCATCTGCATTCTTAGTAGTTCTCTGCCGGATGGGCAGCTTAGAAAAGTCCGGCATGCGCTAAACCCAGAACTGGACATGTTCTCTGCCGGATGGGCAGCTTAGAAAGTGAAGGCTATGCGGTGTGCCGGCGGCGGCGCGTTCTCTGCCGGATGGGCAGCTTAGAAATGGTATCTCGACCTGCTGATGCATGTGCCGTCGTTCTCTGCCGGATGGGCAGCTTAGAAATCGCAGTTGAGCGTCCATTGGAAATTGCCGGCGTTCTCTGCCGGATGGGCAGCTTAGAAACGCAAAAAAGTGGAGGCATGTTTTACCGCCTTGTTCTCTGCCGGATGGGCAGCTTAGAAATCGCCGGCCAATCCTATCGCGTTCCGCTGCGCGTTCTCTGCCGGATGGGCAGCTTAGAAAATGTCCGCCGCCGACCTCTGGGACGACCGCGGGGTTCTCTGCCGGATGGGCAGCTTAGAAAGCACCGATGATCTCGCCGCGGAGGCCAGACAAGTTCTCTGCCGGATGGGCAGCTTAGAAAGCTCAAGAGGTGAGTGGGGCCTGCCGGCTCTAGTTCACTGCCGGACAGGTAGTTCTCCACAACAAAATCAATGCTATATTAGGCATCTAAATTGACATTGACTAGGGAGAAATTATGGACTTGGTACTTGCCGATGTGGCCGTCAGCGTCACCGAGCTCAAGCGCAATTTTGCCGGCATCATGCGCGAGGCCGCAGGGCATCCGGTGGTGATCCTGAATCACAACCGCCCAGAGGCCTATCTTGTCCCTGCCGCCCAGTACGAACGCATGATGAGCCTGCTTGAAGACATTGAGGACACAAAGCTGGTGCTGGAACGTCGGCAGCAGCCCACCGTCAAGGTGGACCTGGATGAGCTATGAAATTGTTTTCCGGGTGGATGCGGAGAAGGAATGGCGAAAGTTGGACCCATCAATCCGACAGCAGTTTGCCAAGAAACTGAGAGAACGAGCCGAGCATCCGCACAACCCTGCCGCCAAGCTGCATGGCCTGGAAGGCTGCTACAAGATCAAGCTGCGCCAGACCGGATACCGGCTGGTTTATGAGGTGGACGACGGCAAAATCATCATCATCGTGGTGGCTATCGGACATCGCGACAAGAACCAAGCCTACCAAAAAGCCAAAGCGCGCCAGGGCTGAGCCGACGCAAGCCCGCGACAGCTGCACCCGCTGTCCTCATAGCCCCGCACCCTGCCCCTCCTCCCCAACTCCCGCCTCCCGCAATCCTTCCAATCGCATTATTCTAAATTTGAATAATAATCTAATTTTCCAGATTTTTAACATATATGCAATCGTGCTAGATTTTGTTTTCCAAAATCAAGAAAGGGCCGGCTCAGCCGGCGTTCCGCGATGGCATATCCACATTTCACTCTCTCCGCGCTGGCGCTGGCCTTGGCAGGGCAAGCCTTGCCGGCGCTGGCCGACAGCGGCAACACGCTGGACAGCGTCACCGTCACCGGTTCGCGCATTGCGCGCGCCGGCAAGGAAGGCGCCACCGGGGTCACGGTGCTGACCGGCGCCGATATCGAAAAACAGGGCTACACCAATGTCTACGACGCGCTGAACAATCTGGCGCAGAACACCGGCTTCACCCAGGGCGCGGACTTCGGCAACACCTTCACCCCGGCCGCCAACGCCATCAGCCTGCGCGGGCTGGGGCCCAACCACACGCTGACCTTGCTCAACGGCCGCCGCATCGCCGATTACCCGGTGGCTTACGAAGGCTCGGTCAACTTCGTCAATCTGGCCAATATCCCGGCGGCGATGATTGAGCGCATCGAGGTGCTCAACGGAGGCGCGTCGGCGATTTACGGCTCCGACGCCATCGCTGGCGTGGTCAACGTGATTCTGAAGAAGAAGGCCGACGGCGTAACGGTCAACGTCAAGGCCGGCGCCAGCGAGCATCACGGCGGCGAAAACCTGCGCCTGCAGCTGAGCGGCGGCAAAAGCTGGGACAAGCTGAACCTGGTCTACGCGCTGGAATTGAGCCAACGCAACCCGATCTGGTCGCGCCAGCGCGGCTTCATGGCGGACAACACCGTCAACGGCGCGGCGCCCACCACGGTGTGGTCGCAGAAGGATGTGAAGACCGGCAAGTTCATCGATCCCGGCGCGGCTTGCGGCGAGCTGGGCGGCTTGTACGCCGGCAGCGTGCGCGCCTACCGCACCAGCAAGACCAATGTTTGCGCCAGCCCGCTGGCCAAGGCCTCGTACTGGACGGTGCAGACCGCCAACCAGAGTCAGAACGGCTATCTGAGCCTGAATTACGCGCTTAACGATCATCTGGAGCTGTTTGGTGACGCGCTGCTGGCCTTCAACCACAGCGAGAACAATACCCGCGGCCCCAGCTGGACCTCGGCCGGCGGCAACGGCGGCTATTTCCTCAACCAGAACAGCGGCCGCTACGAGGCCTGGAGCCGGCTGCTGTCGCCGGAGGAGATGGGCGGCGCCAGCCGTTACAACCGCAAATGGGACGATGTGGCGGCCAACCTGACCTTCGGCCTGCGCGGCGCGGTGCCGGACAGCAGCTGGAGTTACGAAGCCGCTTACAACGCGTCGATCTACACCAGCCAGAACATCGCGCCGCGGCTGCTGGCCAATGCGGACAGCTTTTTCCTGGGCCAGCAGCAGGGCGTGGACGCCAAGGGGGTGCCGATTTACGCGCCGTCGGCCGGGCCGTTCAACCGCCGGCTGAGCCAGGCGGAGTTCGACAGCATCGCCGGGCGCTCGGTGAGCCAGAACAAGTCCTGGCTGCAGGCGCTGAGCCTGAGCGGCAGCGGCGAGTTGTTCAAGCTGCCGGCCGGCGCGGTGAAGCTGGCCGGCACGCTGGAATGGGGCAGCCAGGGCTTCAGCAACGATCCGGACCCACTGATCAATCAGGGCGCTTTCTACAATACCTCGCCGGCCGCGCACGCCGGCGGCACCCGCTCGCGCCAGGCGGCGGGCGGCGAGCTGTACATCCCGGTGTTCAAGCAGCTGAACCTGACGCTGTCCGGCCGCTACGACCGCTACCAGCTGCCGGACAGCAGCGCCGGCAAGTTCACTTACGGCGCCGGCCTGGAGTTCCGGCCGCTGAACACGCTGCTGCTGCGCGGCAGTTACGCCACCAGCTTCCGCGCGCCGGACATGAATTACCTGTTCCTGACCCAGAGCCGCGGCTATTACTCGTCCAGCACCGATTACTGGCGTTGCGCCCAGGCCGGCCAGCCGCTGGCCAGCTGCGACTATAAGAGCATGTCGCCGGGCGCGGATTACGTGAAGAACGGCAACGCCGAACTGAAACCGGAAAACGGCAAGTCCTACGGCTTCGGCTTTGTGTGGTCGCCCAGCAGCAGCGCGGATATTTCGGTGGATTACTGGGACATCGCCATCAACGATCTGGTCACCGACCTGAGCGGCGACAAGCTGTTGCGCGACGAGGCGCTGTGCCGCGCCGGCATGTTGGACGCGTCGTCCCAGCTGTGCCAGGACACGCTGCGCCGAGTGCAGCGCAATCCCGACAGCGCGCTGATCAACCCGGGCGCGGTCAAGCAGATCGTGGTCAACCCGATCAACGCCGCCAGCGAGCGCACCAGCGGTTTCGACATCGCCGGCAAGCTGCGCTGGAGAACCGCCAACTGGGGCGGCTTCCTGCTGAAAGCCAATTACACCAAGGTGTTGAAGCACACTTACCAGCAGTTTGCCGGCGACGCGGAAAAGAATATGTTGAACGACCCGGAAAACACCGATTGGCCGGACAAGCTGGACACCAGCCTGACCTGGGACATCGGCCCGTGGTCGTCCACCGTGCTGCTGACCCGCTACGGCAAGATCCCCAAGGCGGATGGCACCGGCAATCTGACGCCCACGGTGCTGGCCAATTTCAGCACCCAGTACCAGTGGAACAAGCAGACTTCGGTGGGGCTCATCGTCAACAATGTGCTGGACACCATCAAGCGCGACGACACCAGCGGCTGGCCCTATTACCCGGTGGGCAGCTATCTGCCCTACGGCCGCCAATGGTGGGTGGAGTTGAACCACAAGTTCTGAACGGCTGGCGCGCTCGCCATTAGTTGTAATAAGCAACCATATGGTTGTATCTTACAACTACCACCACAGGAGAGCGCGCATGAACCCCACCCAGCCGCAGCAGCTTGTCATCGACCAGATCCGCTCCGCGTCGCGGCGCATCGTGCGCGAACTGGGCTTCATGCGCAGCACCCTGGCCATGAGCCGGCACTCCGCTTCCGCCGTGCACGCGGTGGTGGAGATCGGCCTGGCCGGCAGCTTGTCCGCCAGCCAATTGGCGGACAAGCTGCAGCTGGAGAAATCCACGGTCAGCCGGCTGGTACGCAAGCTGACGCAGGGCGGCGAACTGCTGGAGCAGGCCAGCCCCAGCGACGGCCGGGCCAAGCTGCTGGCCTTGAGCCCGTCCGGCCAGCGGCTGTTTGCGCAGTTGCAGGATTACGGCCGCGGCCAGGTGGGCGCCGCCCTCCTCCATCTTTCGGCGGAACAGCAGCGGCAAGTGGAACAGGGCCTGGATTGCTATGCGGCGGCGCTGGAAGCCAGACGCGCCGAACACGCTCCGCCGGCCGCGGCCCCCATCGCCATTGAAACCGGTTACCGCAGCGGCGCGCTGGGCAGCATTGTCTCCATGCATGCGCGCTATTACCACGCCCACGCCGGTTTCGGCGCTTTCTTCGAACGGCAGGTGGCCACCGGCCTGGCCGACTTCCTCGGCCGCCTGAGCCAGCCCGGCAATCAGCTGTGGCTGGCCATCCGCGACGGCCGCGTTATCGGTTCGCTGGTGATTGCGGCGGAGCCGGGCACGCCGGGGCAGGCGCAACTGCGCTGGTTCATCCTGGACGAGGAGGCGCGCGGCAGCGGCCTGGGCCGCCGCATGATGGAACAGGCGATGGCGTTTTGCGATCAGCAGCGCTTCGCCGTCCGGCTGTGGACCTTTCAGGGCTTGCTGGCGGCGCGGCATTTGTACGAGGCTTTCGGCTTTGTCTTGAGCGAGGAGCGCGCGGGAGCGCGTTGGGGAGAACAGGTGGTGGAGCAGTGTTTTACGCGGCCCGCCAAAAGCTAAGCGCTTGAACGCGGCCGTGCGCCGCGGCAATGCAAAAAGCCCACCGCTTGCGCGATGGGCTTTTCTGAATCTGGCGTCCCCACGGGGAATCGAACCCCGGCTACCGCCGTGAAAGGGCGGTGTTCTAACCGCTAAACTATAGGGACAGCAAGTGGCGCACCCGGAGCGATTCGAACGCCCGACCCTCTGGTTCGTAGCCAGATACTCTATCCAACTGAGCTACGGGTGCGCTGACTGGCGGAGAAAGAGGGATTCGAACCCTCGATACAGGTTTAAGCCCGTATGCTTCCTTAGCAGGGAAGTGCCTTCGACCACTCGGCCATTTCTCCGTTCAGAGAGCGCCATATTAATTAGCGCTGCGCCCCCTGTCAAGCGTGAATCCGAAATTATTTACGCCGGCTGGTCCAGTCCGAAAACTTTATGCAAAACGCGAACCGCCAGCTCCAGGTACTTCTCGTCCAGCAGCACCGACACCTTGATTTCCGAGGTGGAGATCATCTGGATGTTGATGCCCTCTTCCGCCAGGGTGCGGAACATGGTGGAGGCGATGCCGCAGTGCGAACGCATGCCCACGCCCACGATGGAGATCTTGGCCACCTTGTCGTCGGCGTCGATCTTGGCGGCGCCGATATGGGTCTGCACTTCGCGCAGGATGGTCAGCGCGCGCTGGAATTCGCCGCGCGGCACGGTGAAGGAGAAATCGGTCGCGCCGTTTTCGCCCACGTTCTGGATGATCATGTCCACTTCGATATTGGCATCGGCGATCGGCCCCAGAATCTGGTAGGCGATGCCAGGCTTGTCCGGCACGCCCTTGACGTTGATGCGCGCTTCGTTACGGTCAAATGCGATGCCTGCGACAACGGCCTTTTCCATGCTTTCATCTTCCTCATACGTAATCAGGGTGCCTTCGCCTTCGTCTTCGAAGCTGGAGAGCACGCGCAAACGAACCTTGTACTTGCCGGCGAACTCCACCGAGCGGATCTGCAGCACCTTGGAGCCCAAGGACGCCATTTCGATCATCTCCTCGAAAGTGACGGTCTTCAGGCGGCGCGCTTCCGGCACCACGCGCGGATCGGTGGTGTACACGCCGTCCACGTCGGTGTAGATCTGGCATTCGTCGGCCTTCAGCGCGGCGGCCAGCGCCACGGCGGAGGTGTCCGAGCCGCCGCGGCCCAGCGTGGTGATGTCGCCGTCCTCGTCCACGCCCTGGAAGCCGGCGACGATGACGACGCGGCCTTCATTGAGGTCGGAACGCATCGCGGCATCGTCGATATCCTGAATGCGGGCCTTGGTGTGGGCGTTGTCGGTGACCAGCTTCACCTGCCAGCCGCAGTAGCTCTTGGCCGGCACGCCGATTTCCTTCAGCGCCATGGCCAGCAGGCCGATGGTGACTTGCTCGCCGGTGGACACCACCACGTCCAGCTCGCGCGGGTCCGGATAGTCCTGAATCTCCTTTGCCAGGGCGATGAGGCGGTTGGTTTCGCCGCTCATGGCGGACACCACCACCACGACATCATGTCCCTGCGACTTCCACTTGGCGACACGGCGGGCAACGTTCTTGATCCGTTCGGTGGTTCCAACCGAAGTGCCGCCGTACTTTTGTACGATGAGTGCCATGCTTGTTTCTTATATTCGAAAGGGTTGAAATGTCGAGCTTCGATTCTGACCCCAACTTGCCAAGAATTGCAAGGCGGAATTCACCGCCGATGCTGCATCGCAAAACCCGCTGCCGGCCCCGGCCGGCGCAGCGCGGCGCAAGCTGCCGCGCTTGCGCCGCGTCCTGGCATCAATCCGTAGCAGCTATGCCGTTTGCCGGCAGATTGTTTCCTTAAATCCCGATTTACGATCTGCTACGCGTCGGCGATACCGCGTTGAAACCAACTTCGAAATGCTCATGCACCACCTCTACATTGCGCTTTCTCAGCTGTTTTCGCCTTGTCTCGCCTTAGCTCGCGAGATCGTAAGGATGCTCTTTAAGATTCCATGCGCAAACGTTCGGGACAGCTATACAGATTGGCGCGGCTGCGGCCGGCGAAGCCGATCAGGGTCAGGCCGTAGCGCGCGGCCATCTCCACCGCCAGCGAGGTGGGCGCGGACATCGCTATCAATATCTCGATGCCGGCGGCGGCGGCCTTCTGCGCCATTTCATAGCTGGCGCGGCTGGTGACCACGGCGGCGCCGTCGCGCCAGCCCTGGCGCGCGCGCGCGCCGATCAGCTTGTCCAGGGCCACGTGGCGGCCCACGTCCTCGCTGAGGTGCAAGAGTTCGCCCTGCGGCGTCACCCAGCCGGCGGCGTGGGCGCAGGCGGTGGCCTGGGACAGGCTTTGCGCTTGCTGCAAGGCAGGCAGGGCGCGCGCCAGCGCGTCCAGGCTGAAGCTTTGGGTGGCCGGCAAGGGCGGCAGCGGCCGGTGGATTTCCGCCAGCTGCTCCACGCCGCACAGCCCGCAGCCGGTGCGCCCGGCCAGCTGGCGGCGGCGCTCCTTCAAGGCCATGAAGCGGGCCGAGGCCAGCTCGATATGGACTTCCACGCCGCGCTCGCCCGGGAGGACGTCGACGCCGTAGATCTCGCCCGGATGGGCGACGATGCCCTCGGCCAGGCTGAAGCCCAGCGCGAAGTCTTCCAGCTCCTGCGGGCTGGCCATCATCACCACGTGGGACAGGCCGTTGTACACCAGCGCCACCGGCGTCTCCACCGCCACCCAGTCCCGCCTGGCCTGGGCGCCGCCGTCGCGGCAATCGACAATGTCTAGCTCAAGCGCCGCATGCTCCAGCGCTTCATCGTTTTTCATAGAATTTTGGCCTGTCATCGGCTGCAATAGTTTGTACTAATTGATACCTAGGGCGATAATAGATTTTCCGCTGTGAGTGAGCAATGCGCCCTTGGTGGGTCAAGGGCGCCAGGTTCATACCAAGGAGACAAACCCATGCAAGTCAGCAGACGGCAGTTTTTCAAGCTCTGCGCCGGCGGCATGGCAGGCACCACCATCGCGACCCTGGGCTTCATGCCCGAGACCGCGCTGGCCGACACGCGCAGCTATAAACTGATACGCGCGACGGAAACCCGGAATACCTGTCCATACTGTTCGGTGGGCTGTGGCATCTTGATGTACAGCCTGGGCGACGGCGCCAAGAACGCCAAAGCCGATATTTTCCACATTGAAGGCGATCCGGACCACCCGGTCAATCGCGGCGCGCTCTGTCCCAAGGGCGCCGGCCTGATCGACTTCATCCACAGCCCCAACCGCCTGCGCTACCCGGAAGTGCGCGAAGCGGGCTCCAACGAATACAAACGCATCAGCTGGGACGAGGCCTTCGAGCGCATCGCCGCCCACATGAAGCGCGACCGCGACGCCAACTTCGTCGAGAAGAACGCGGACGGCGTCACCGTCAACCGCTGGCTGACCACGGGCTTTCTGGCCGCTTCCGCGTCCAGCAACGAGGCCGGCTGGCTGACCCACAAATTCACCCGCAGCCTGGGGCTGCTGGCGGTCGACAACCAGGCGCGTGTATGACACGGACCAACGGTGGCAAGTCTTGCCCCAACATTTGGTCGCGGTGCCATGACGAACCATTGGGTCGACATCAAGAACGCCAACCTCATTGTCGTCATGGGCGGCAATGCGGCCGAGGCGCACCCGGTGGGTTTCCGCTGGGCGATTGAAGCCAAGACCCGCAACAAGGCGAAGCTGATCGTCATCGATCCGCGCTTCACCCGCACGGCTTCGGTGGCGGATTATTACGCCCCCATCCGCACCGGCACGGACATTGCGTTCCTGTCCGGCGTGATCCGCTACCTGCTGCAAACCGGCAAGTACAATAAGGAATACACGCTGGCCTACACCAATGCCGCGCTGTTGGTGAACCCGGACTTCAAGTTCGACGACGGCCTGTTCTCCGGCTACAACGCCGACAAGCACAGCTATGACAAGTCCACCTGGAGCTACCAGCTGGACGACAAGGGCATGGCCAAGCGCGACGACACCCTGTCCAACCCGCGCTGCGTGATCAATCTGATGCGCGAGCACGTGGCCCGCTATACGCCGGAAATGGTGGAAACCCTGTGCGGCACGCCCAAGGAAGCCTTCCTCAAGGTATGCGAATACCTGGCGGAAACCGGCGCCCACGACAAGACCACCTCCTTCCTGTACGCGCTGGGCTGGACGCAGCACTCCATCGGTTCGCAGAACATCCGCACCATGGCGATGATCCAGCTGCTGCTGGGCAATATGGGCATGGCCGGCGGCGGGGTCAACGCGCTGCGCGGCCACTCCAATATCCAGGGTCTGACCGATATCGGCCTGCTGTCCACCAGCCTGCCGGGCTATCTGAACATGCCGTCGGAGAAGGAGCCCACGCTGGAGAGCTATCTGGCCAAGTACACCAGCAAACCGCTGGCCGACGGGCAGATGAACTACTGGCAGAACTATCCCAAGTTCTTCGTCTCACTGATGAAGGCGATGTGGGGCGACAAGGCCACCGCCGACAACCAGTGGGGTTACGACTGGCTGCCCAAGTGGGACAAGAGCTACGACGTGCTGCAGTACTTCGAGCTGATGCACCAGGGCAAGATCAACGGCTACTTCTGCCAGGGCTTCAACCCGGTGCTGGCTTTCCCGGACAAGAACAAGGTGGTGTCCTCGCTCTCCAAGCTGAAGTACCTGGTGATCATGGACCCGCTGGCCACCGACACCTCCACTTTCTGGAAGAACCACGGCGAGCAAAACGACGTGAAAACCGCGGAAATCCAGACCGAGGTGTTCCGCCTGCCCACCACCTGTTTCGCCGAGGAAGACGGCGCGGTGGTCAACTCCGGCCGCTGGCTGCAATGGCACTGGAAAGGCGCGGACGCGCCGGGCGAAGCCATCACCGACGCGGAAATCCTCGCCGGCATCTTCACCCGGCTGAAGGCGCAGTACGCCAAGGAAGGCGGCAAGAACGCCGAGGCCATCATGAGCCTGTCCTGGGCTTACGGCAATCCGCACGAGCCCAAGCCGGAAGAGCTGGCCAAGGAGCTCAACGGCAAAGCGCTGGCGGACATCCCGGACCCGAAGAACCCCGGCCAGTTCCTGGCCAGGAAAGGCGAGCAGCTGTCCGGCTTCGCCTTGATGCAGGCGGACGGCAGCACCGCGTCCGGCTGTTGGATCTTCGCCGGCAGCTGGACCCAGGCCGGCAACCAGATGGCGCGCCGCGACAACAGCGACCCGTCCGGGCTGGGCAATACCCTGGGCTGGGCCTGGGCGTGGCCGGCCAACCGCCGCGTGCTGTACAACCGCGCTTCCTGTAAGCCGGACGGCACGCCGTGGGACAAGAAGCGGACGCTGATCAAGTGGAACGGCGAAAAGTGGGTGGGCGTGGACGTGCCTGACTTCAAGGCCGACGAGCCGCCCGGCAGCGCCATGGGCCCCTTCATCATGCAGGCCGAGGGCCTGGGGCGGCTGTTCGCGCTCGACAAGATGGCCGAAGGCCCGTTCCCCGAGCACTACGAGCCGTTCGAAACGCCGCTGGGCACCAACCCGCTGCATCCCAAGGTGGTGTCCAACCCGGCGGCGCGGGTGTTCGCGTCGGACCGCGAACAGATGGGCAAGCACGACGCCTTCCCGTACGCGGCCACCACTTACCGGCTGACCGAGCACTTCCACGGCTGGACCAAGCACGCGCGGCTGAACGCGATCGCCCAGCCGGAGCAGTTCGTGGAAATCGGCGAGGCGCTGGCCAAGGAGAAAGGCATCGCCCACGGCGACACGGTGAAAGTGTCGTCCAAGCGCGGCTACATCAAGGCCAAGGCGGTGGTGACCAAGCGCATCCGCGCGCTGCAGGTCAACGGCAAGACGGTGCACCAGATCGGGATTCCTATTCACTGGGGTTATGAAGGAGTGGCCAAGAAAGGCTTCAGCGCCAACACGCTGACGCCGTTTGTCGGCGACGCCAACACCCAGACCCCGGAATTCAAGTCCTTCCTGGTCAACGTCGAGAAAGTGTAAGGAGCGACCATGTCATCACTGCAATCGCAAGATATCCTGCGCCGCTCCGCCAGCCCCACCCAGCCGCCGGTGGTGCGCGATTACAAGGCCGAAGTGGCCAAGCTGATCGACGTGTCCACCTGCATCGGCTGCAAGGCCTGTCAGGTGGCCTGCTCGGAGTGGAACGACATCCGCGACGAAGTGGGCAGCAACGTCGGCGTCTACGACAACCCGGCCGACCTCACCGCCCACAGCTGGACGGTGATGCGCTACAGCGAGGTGGAGGAAAGCGGCAAGCTGGAATGGCTGATCCGCAAGGACGGCTGCATGCACTGCGCCGACCCGGGCTGTCTGAAGGCCTGTCCGTCGCCGGGGGCCATCATCCAGTACGCCAACGGCATCGTGGACTTCCAGTCCGAGCACTGCATCGGCTGCGGCTATTGCATCTCAGGCTGTCCGTTCAACGTCCCGCGCATCAACCAGAAGGACAACAAGGCGTATAAATGCACCTTGTGCTCCGACCGGGTGATGGTGGGCCAGGAGCCGGCCTGCGTGAAGACCTGTCCCACCGGAGCCATCCGCTTCGGCACCAAGTCCGATATGCAGACCTACGCCCACGAGCGGGTGGAAGAGCTGAAGACCCGCGGCTACGCCAACGCCGGGCTGTACGATCCGGAAGGCGTGGGCGGCACCCACGTGATGTACGTGCTGCACCATGCCGACAAGCCGGAGCTGTATTCCGGCCTGGCCAAGGATCCCAAGATCAGCCCGGTGGTCAGTCTGTGGAAGGGCATCCTCAAGCCGCTGTCCACCATAGGCCTGGCGGCCTCGGTGCTGTTCGGCTTCTTCCACTACATCGGCGTCGGCCCCAATAAGGCGGAAGAGGAAGAGGAGGAACAGGCATGAGCAAGGAAAAGCTGATCAAGCGCTACAGCGCGGCGGAACGCCTCAACCACTGGATCGTGGCGGTGTGCTTCGTGCTGTTGGCGATTTCCGGCCTGGCCTTCTTCTACCCGGCCTTCTTCTGGCTGACCGGCGTATTCGGCACGCCGCAGCTGGCGCGCATCATCCACCCCTTCGTCGGGGTGCTGATGTTCGTCGGCTTCGCGCGCCAGTTCCTGCGCTACTGGCATCACAACTTCCTGGACAAGGAAGACGTGAAGTGGATGATGGCGGTGAAGTCGGTGCTGTCCGGCCACGAGGTCGGCGACATCGGCAAGTACAACGGCGGCCAAAAGGGCATGTTCTGGCTGATGACCGGCTGCATGCTGGTGCTGGTGTGCACCGGCTTCATCATGTGGCGGCCCTACTTCGCCCTGTACTTCCCCATCCCGGTAATCCGCGTGGCGCTGCTCTTGCACGCCTGGAGCGCGCTGATCCTGATCGCCGGCATCATCGTCCACGTCTACGCCGCCATCTGGGTGCGCGGCACGATACGGGCGATGGTGGAAGGCGTGGTCACCCACGCCTGGGCCAAGAAGCATCATCCGCGCTGGTATCGTGAAATGACCGGAGACAAGAACAAGCCATGAGCATACGCATCGTCCCCCTGGACGAGGCTGGCCGGCTGCAAACCGCGGCGGGAGAAATCCCGCCGTTATTGCTGCCCCAGCCCGCCGAACGCTATCTGGCCCGCAGCCAACGCCTGACCGCGCTGGCCGACGGCCACCCGATGGCGGCCTACCTGGCCTTCGCCGCCCGCATCGCCGCCGCGCAGCACCGCTTGGTGCGCGAACAGCCGGTGACGCTGCCGCCGCGCGGCGATTACTTTCATCATTGCGCCGAACACGGCCTGCCGCCGCTGGGCGCCGCCGCCTGGCCGCGCGATCCGGTCTGGCGCGATCTGCTGCGCGCGCTGTGCGCGGAGCTGGCCGCCCTGCCCGGCCCCGCCGGCGAGGTGGCGCGCGAGCTGGAACAGGCCGACGACGCGGCGCTGGAAAGCGCCGCGCGCGCGCTGCTCGACGGCGATTTCGCCGCCGTCGGCTCGGCGCGAGCGCCCTTGCTGTGGGCGGCGCTGTCGGTCTACTTCAGCCAGCTGGCCGCGCAACTGCAGGTGACGGCGGTGGCCGAACCGGACGACGCCCGCCACCTGTGCCCGGTGTGCGCGATGCCGCCGGTGGCCAGCGTGGTGCGCCTCGGCAACGAGTCCGGCCTGCGCTATCTGCATTGCAGCCTGTGCGAGAGCGAATGGCATCTGGTGCGCGCCAAGTGCAGCAATTGCGAAGCCACGCGCGACATCGGCTACTGGTCGCTGGAGCAAGGCGACAGCCAGCAGGCCGCGGTGCGCGGCGAAAGCTGCGGCGACTGCGGCAGCTATCTGAAGATCCTGGCGCTGGACAAGGACCTGAACGCCGAGCCGGCGGCCGACGATCTGGCCACGCTGGCGCTGGACCAGCAATTGGAGCAACGCGGCTTCGCCCGCAGCGGAGTCAATCCGCTGCTGTTTCCCGGCTAAGCCGCCGCTCCCAACGTCCCCCCAAGCCTCCTACACGGAGGCTTTTTTCATGGCGTCGGCGAGCGCTTTGGCCGCGCCGTCCGTTTGCATAAGAAAAAACCAACAACTACAAAAAAGGTATGACTTTTTTCTATCCCGGTTGATCGACATGGCCCTGCTCCCGCCCCTGACGCCAAGAAACCGCCTGCTGCTGGGCCTGGCCATCAATGGCGGCGTCCTGTGCTGGCTGTTCTGGGGGCAGCCCCTGCTCTGGGCCGGTCTGGCGCTCAGTTCCGCCGCGCTGGCGCTGGCCCTGTGTTGGCCCGCGCCCGCCGCCGCGCCGCAGCCGTCTAGCCCGGACGAATACTGGCAGGGCTTCGCCAGCCACGTCTGCGCCTTGCTGCCGCTGTGGGCCGGCCACATCTCCCTGGGCAAGGAACAGATGGACGACGCCGCCAACCGGCTGACCCTGCGCTTCGACGGCATCCTGCGCCAAGTGGGCGGCGCGGTGCCCAAACCGGGCGAGCACACCGACCAGGCGGCGCTGGCGCAGGCGGAAAGCCGGCTCCAGCACTTGCTTCAGCTCTTGCAGAACGCCACCCGGCAACAGACCGACCTCGCCATCCATCTGCACACCCTGGGCCAGTCGGCCAGCACCCTGCAAAACCTGGTGCGCAGCCTGATCAGCGGCCGCCAGCTGGACGGCGAGCAAAGCATGGAGCAATTGGGCAGCGACACGCTGGAACAGCTGTCCCGGCTGCAGAACCAGATAGACAAGGCCATGGACAGCCTGGCGCTGATGGCGCACGAGCCGCTGCGGCCGCAGACGCCGCGAAATCCCGCCGACGCGGCCGCGCAGGATCCGGAAGCCGCGCCGGACGACGAAGCCGCGCAGTCGCAATCCCTGCAGCAGGCGCTGGAAGACATCCTGGTTCAGCTGCAATTCCAGGACCGGGTGGATCAAATCCTCAGCGGGGTGCAAAACGATATGCGACGGCTGGAAAACGTGTTCAGCCTGGCGCTGATCGACGCCGAGCAGCGGCCGGCGCCACCGGACACCGCCGCCTGGCTGGAGGCCTTGAAAAACAGCTATACCACCCATGAGCAGCGCGTCCTGCACAGCAGCGACAAGACTGAATCGGGCAATAACCAGAACAACATCACCTTTTTTTGATCCGGGGAACGCTTTCGATGGCCAAAACCATACTCATCGTCGATGACTCGGCCAGCCTGCGGCAGGTGGTGCGCATGACGCTTGCCGGCGCGGGCTATGAGGTGCTGGAGGCCGCCAACGGCCAAGAAGCCCTTGACGTGCTGGACGGGCGCAAAGTCCATCTGATCGTCTCCGACGTGAACATGCCGCTGATGGACGGCATCGCGCTGCTGCGCAACATCAAGGTCCATCCCAATTACAAGTTCACTCCGGTGATCATGCTGACCACCGAATCCTCCGAGGAAAAGAAGCAGGAAGGCAAGGCCGCCGGGGCCAAGGCCTGGGTGGTCAAACCGTTCCAGCCGCCGGTGCTGTTGACCGCCGTTTCCAAATTGATCCTGCCCTGACCGGGAGCCCGACATGCCGCGCGCCCGCAAAAAAACAGACGCCCAAGACAGCGCGCCCGCCGCGCCGCCCGCCGCCGCTTTCCAGCTGACGCTCAGCGGAGAACAAACCATTTACCAGGCGGCGGAACTGCACCAGCAACTCCACGCCGCCCTGGCCGGCCACGCCGCCATCGAACTGGACCTGTCCTGCGTTGGCGAGCTGGACTGCGCCATCGCCCAAGTGTTGCTGTGGCTGCGCCGGGAAAGCCTGCGCAAGGGCGTCGCGCTGCGCTTCGTCGACCCCAGCCCGGCGTCGCTGGACTTCATCCGCCTGGTCGGCCTGCAAGGCGAACTCTCTTTGGAGGAGGCCGCGCATGGATCTTGAACTGGCGCTGCAAACCTTCTTCGAAGAATCCAACGATCTGCTGGGGGAGATGGAACGCATCCTGCTGGACGCGGAAGCCGACTCCACCACCACGGAACAGCTGAACGCCCTGTTCCGCTCCATGCACACCATCAAGGGCTCGGCCGGGCTGTTCGGCCTGGACGTCGTCGTCGGCTTCACCCATGAAGTGGAAAACGTGCTGGACCTGCTGCGCGACGGCGCGCTGCGGCTGGACGACATGCTGACCGGCCTGCTGCTGCGCTGCCACGACCACGTCAAGGAAATGCTGACCGCGCTGGCGGCCAAGGACAGCCTGGAGCGCTTCGCCGGCACCGAACTGCTGGAGGAACTGGTCGCCTACAGCCGCGCCGTCGGCGGCGCGGCCGTCGAGGAAGCTCCGGCGGAGAGCGAGCCGCCGCAAGCGCCGCCCGAGGCCCTTGTTGAAGCCGAGCCTACGGCCGCGCAGAGGCCGGAGCAATGGCTGCTGTCGCTGCGCTTCGGCCCGGACATGCTGCGCAACGGCATGGACCCCTCGTCCTTCATCCGCTATCTCGCCACCATAGGCGAGATCGACCGGATCGAAGCCGTCACCACCCAGTTGCCGGCCGGCGACGCCTTCAACCCGGAAACCAATTATCTGCGGCTGGAAGCGCTGTACCGCAGCCAGGAGGCGCAGCAGACGCTGGTGGACGTCTTCGAATTCGCCCGCGAAGACAGCGAGGTCCACATCTTGGCCTGGCCGCCCACGCCGCGGCAACAGGCGCAGACGCTGGCCAGCGCGTCGCCGGAGGAAGCCGACGCGGTGCAGGCGGTCTGGCTGCGCTTTGGCCTGGAGCCCGGCGCCGAGGCCGACGAGGCCGAGGCGGCGTCCGACGCGCCGCTGACGGAGGAGGAGGAAGCGCCGCTGGTGGAGATCGTGGAGTTCGCGCCGGAAGACCTCGCCGCCGCGGACGCCGATCCCGCGCCGCTCGCCGACGCGGCGCCGGAAGCCCCCGCCGCGCGCGCCGGCGCCAAAACCGTCAGCGACGCCAAAAGCGGCAAAGCGGCCGAAAGCAAATTCATCAAGGTGGAGGCCGGCAAGCTGGACAGCCTGATCAATCTGATCGGCGAACTGGTGATCGCCGGCGCCGCCGCCAACCTGGTGGCGCGCCGTTCGCAGCAAAGCGCGCTGGTGGAGTCCACCCAGGCCATCGCCAACCTGATCGAACAGATCCGCGCCGGCACCCTGTCCATGCGCATGATCCAGATCGGCGAAATCTTCAACCGCTTCCCGCGGGTGGCGCGCGACGTGTCGCGCGAACTGGGCAAGGACATCCAGCTGCACATCTCCGGCGCGGAAACCGAGCTGGACAAATCCATGGTGGAGAAACTGGGCGATCCGCTGATGCACATCGTGCGCAACGCCATCGACCACGGCATCGAAACCACCGAGCGCCGGCTGGCCGCCGGCAAGCCGGCCGAAGGCCATGTCTGGCTCAACGCCTACCATGAGTCCGGCAGCATCGTGATCGAAGTGGCCGACGACGGCGGCGGCCTCAATCAGCAACGCATCCTGGCCAAGGCGGTGGAGCGCGGCCTGCTGCCCGCCGACGCGACCTTGCCGGAGCAGGACGCGTTCCGGCTGATCTTCGAAGCCGGCTTCTCCACCGCGGACCAGGTCACCAACATCTCCGGCCGCGGCGTCGGCATGGACGTGGTGAGGAAAAGCATAGAGCAGCTGCGCGGCACCATAGACATCGAATCCGAATTCGGACTCGGCACCACCTTCCGCATCCGGCTGCCGCTGACGCTGGCCATCATCGACGGCTTCCTGGTGGAAGTCGCCGCCGCCACCTTCGTGGTGCCGCTGGAAGCGGTGATCGAATGCATAGAACTGCCCGCCGCGCTGGACAAGGACAGCGTGCACGACTGCCTGAACCTGCGCGGCGAACTGCTGCCGCTGCTGCGCCTGGACGGCTTCCTGGATCTGCCCGCCGTCGCGGCCAAACGCCGCAACGTGGTGGTGGTCCACTACGGCGAGCGCAAGGCCGGCCTGGTGGTGGACGCCTTGCTGGGCGAATTCCAGACCGTGATCAAGCCGCTGGGCAGCCTGTTCCGCCATCTCAAAGCCATCAGCGGCTCCACCATACTGGGCACCGGCGAAGTCGCCTTGATTCTCGACGTGCCCGCCCTGATTCACCACGCCACCCAAAAAGAGGCGGAGCGCTACGCGCTGTTTCCCGCCCGGGAATGGGACCCAGGCACGACAAACACCGCGGCGAAAACGGATAGGAGCGCCCAATGAGCCAATACAAACACGGCATGTCCATCGCGCAGAAACTCGGCCTGGGCTTCGGCCTGATCATCGTGCTGATGCTGATCTGCGTCGGCGCGGCGCTGTACGGGCTGGAAATCAGCAATGTCGCGCTGCGCGACATCACCCAGGTCAACAATGTGGAAAGCCGCTTGGCGCGCCAGTTGATCAGCGACAACCAGGACATCCGCATCGCCTACCGCAACGTGATGCTGGCCGAGGGGCCGGCCGACATCAACAACGCGCTGCAAGCCTATCAGGCGGCCAAAGTCATCTATATGGACCGGGAAAAGAAACTGGCCGAAGTCTTCCGGCAGGCGGACAACAACACCCCTCAGGAACTGGAGCAGATGAGCCGCATCCAGAACATGCGTCCGGCCACGCTCACCATGGTGGACAAGGCGGTGGACCTGGCCAACCAGGGGCGCCAGGACGAGGCCAAAAAAATGATGCAGGGCGAGATCGCGCCGCAGATGATCGCCTTCAACCAACAGCTGACCGCGCTGGCGGACCTGGAGGACAAGCTCAACGAGCAATTGGCCAACCAGGCCGACACCAGTTATCAACAGGCCCACTGGGTGATGATCGCGCTGTCCTTGCTGGCCGCGCTGTTCAGCACCGTCATCGCCACCCTGATCACCCGCAATCTGCTGCGCACCCTGGGCGGTGAACCGCACTATGTGTCCGAAGTGATGCGCCATGTGGCCGACGGCAATCTGGACGCGGAGATCCGGCTGCGGCCGGGCGACCAAAGCAGCTTGTGCGCCGCCATCGCCGTCACCATAGAGCGGATGCGCACCATCATCGCCGAGGTCAAGAGCGGCTCCGAAGCGCTGTCCAGCGCCGCGCAGCAGATCAACTCCACCTCCCAGGCGCTGTCCCAGGCCGCCAGCGAACAGGCGGCCGGCATCGAGGAGACCTCGGCCTCGGTGGAGGAAATGTCCTCCTCCATCAGCCAGACCAACGACAACGCCCGCGTGACCGAAAGCATCGCCACCAAGGCCTCGCGCGAAGCGGCCGAGGGCGGCGAGGCGGTGCGCCGCACCGTGGAGGCGATGCGCCAGATCGCAGACAAGATCGGCATCGTCGACGACATCGCCTACCAGACCAATCTGCTGGCGCTCAACGCCGCCATCGAAGCCGCGCGCGCCGGCGAACACGGCAAGGGCTTCGCCGTGGTGGCGGCGGAAGTGCGCAAACTGGCCGAGCGCAGCCAGATCGCCGCTCAGGAAATCAGCGGCGTGGCCGGCAGCAGCGTCAAGCTGGCCGAACAAGCCGGCCAGTTCCTGGAGGAAATCGTCCGTTCCAGCAGCCGCACCGCCGATCTGGTGCAGGAAATCGCCGCCGCGTCCAACGAACAGGCCAGCGGCGTCAGCCAGATCAACTCCGCCATCCAGCAACTGAGCCTGACCACCCAACAGAACGCGTCCGCCAGCGAAGAGCTGGCCTCCACCGCCGAGGAAATGAACGATCAGGCCGAACACCTGCAGGAGCTGATGGGCTACTTCAAGCTGGGCGCCGCCGAAACCCTGCATCCTGCGACGCGGGTGCGGGCGCGGCACGAACCCGCCCTGCTGCACAAGCCGCTGCACCCGCCGCTGGCGGAAGAGTCCGACTTCATCCGTTTCTAACCCGGACAGCGCCATGAAACCGCTACATCTGCAGCGCAAGCACGACAACGCCTCCTCCGCCGAGCCGCAGGCCGACGTCCGCCAATACCTGACCTTCCAACTGGGCGGCGACGTCTTCGCCATCGGCATCCTGGCGATACGCGAAATCCTGGAATACCTGAAACCCACCCATGTGCCGCTGATGCCGCCCTTCATCCGCGGCGTGATGAATCTGCGCGGCTCGGTGGTGCCGGTGATAGACCTGTCGCTGCGCTTCGCCCGCGGCGAAACCGAAATCAACCGCCGCACCTGCGTCGTCATCATCGAAGTCGAGGGCGAGGACCAGTTGCAGCTGATCGGCATCCTGGTGGACGCGGTGCACGAGGTGCTGGCCATCCCCGACGCCGACATCGAGCCGCCGCCCCAGTTCGGCAGCAAGATCCGCGTCGACTTCATCGCCGGCATGGCCAAGCTGGACGGCCATTTCATCGTGCTGCTCAACGTCAACAAAGTGCTGTCGGTCGATGAAATGGCGCTGATCTCCAGCCTGGGCCAACAGGACGCCGCCGCGGAAACCCAAACGGAAAAGGCCTGAGCGGCGATGCCGGCCCCCTTCGCCTCCGCGCCCGGCCGGAATCCCCTGTCCGTCTCCCGGCAACTGAAGCTGGGCTTCGGTGCGCTGCTGTGCCTGCTGCTGGCCCTGATCGGCGCCGGGCTCTACGGCCTTGAGCAGTTCCACACCCAGCTGGAAGAGGTCACCCGGGTCTACGGCCGCCAAGCCCGGCTCAGCGACCGCATGCATGTCCAGATTCAGGAAATGCGCATCGACTACCGCTCGCTGATCATCGTCTCCAGCCGCCGCGACATCCAGGCCTGGCGCGAAAGCTATCTCGCCGCCCGCGGCCGCTATCTGGAGCTGGAGCAAAAACTCGCCGACGCCATAGAACGACAGCAGGCGCCGGGCAAGGAAGCGCTGCAACGCTCGATGCGGCAGCTGCAAACCCAACGCGGCCTGGCCTTCGCGATACTGGATCAAGGCATGCGCCAGGCCGCGGCCAATCAGAAATACGAAGCCCGCAAAGCGCTGGACCAGGCCGCGCCGGCGCTGCTCGTCGCGCTGCGGCAGCTGCGCGAACAAGCGCACGCCCTGCGCCAGCAAGCCAGCGAGCTGGCGGAGCGCCGCGGCCGGCAACTGAGAACGCTGCTGCTGGCGCTGGCCGGCGGCAGCGCGCTGGCCGGCCTGACCCTGGCCTGGGCCATCCACCGCAATCTGTGGCGCATCCTGGGCGCGGAGCCCGACGCGCTGGCCGCGCGCATGCGCGACATGGCCGCCGGCCGCCTGTGCCGCGGCGACAAAGCGCCCGCCGGAACGCGCCGCAGCGTGCACACCGCTTTGGAGTATTGCGACCGCCATCTGAGCGGCATCATCCTGGACGTGAGCCACAGCGCCGACCAACTGGCCGACAGCGCCCGCGAAATCCGGGCCACCGCCGAGGCGCTGGCGCAAAGCAGCTGGGCCGCCGCGCTCAGCGTCGGCGCCACCGCGGAATCCTGCGCCCAGATGCACGACGTCAGCCAGGGCAATCTGGCGCAGGCGGAGCTGACCAACGCCGCCGCCCACGACGCCGCGCGCCAGGTGGCGGACGGCAAACAGGCGGTGCAGACCGCGGAGAGCGCGCTGGAGCAGATCGCCGAACGCATCGCCATCGTCGAGGACATCGCCTACCAGACCAATTTGCTGGCGCTCAACGCCGCCATCGAGACCGCCACCGCCGGCCCGCACGGCCGCGGCTTCGCCGTGGTGGCCGACGATGTGCGCAAGCTGGCCGAACGCAGCCAGAACGCCGCGCGGGAAATAGGCGAACTGGCGCGGCGCAGCCGCCATGAGGCGCGCCAGGCCGCGCGCGCGCTGTCCGGCATCCTGGAGCGCAGCGCGGCCACCGCGGAGCTGGTGGGCGGCATCAGCGTCGCCAGCCGCGAGGAAGCGCGCGGCATCGCCCAGGTCAACGACGCGATGGAGCGCCTGGGCGAGGTGTCCCAGCGCAACACCTCCAACAGCGAAGCGCTGGCGGCCACCGCCGCCGAAGTGCACAAACAGGCGGCGCGCCTGCAACAGCAAATCGCCTACTTCCTGATCCGGGACGCGGACGCCGCGCCGGAGGGCGCGTCGAATCCGCCCTGAAACGGCGCGGCAACTGTTCTACATTGAAACGAATGAACCGGTCGCTTGGCCACCTTAGGCGCAAAGGCCCTGGTAATGACAAAACAAGACGTCGATATTTTCCTGCATCCCGGCGATTGGTACTTCGGCGACAAGCACCACAAGATCCGCACGCTGCTCGGTTCCTGCGTCTCGATCACGCTGTGGCACCCCAAGGCCAAGATCGGCGGCATGTGCCACTACCTGCTGGCGCGACGCACCGACCGCCGGCCGTCGGCGCTGTCCGGCCGCTACGGCGACGAAGCCATGCTGCTGATGCTGCACGAGGTGCTGTCCTCCGGCCTGCCCTTGCAGGAGTTCCACGCCAAGCTGGTGGGCGGCGCCGCGGTGCTGGCCGGCGTCGAGCGCGATCAGCCGCACGACGTGCCGTCGCGCAATATCGACATGGCCTACCAACTGGTCAAGCAACTGGGGCTGTCGGTGCAGGCGGAGGATTTGGGCGGCAACAGCCCGCGGCTGGTGATGTTCGACCTGGCCACGGGCGATGTGTGGGTAAAACAGACGCAGGACGCGGACATGAGCAGGATTTCCGCACACCATAAGGCAAGGACTCGGGCATGACTATCAAAGTGCTGATCGTGGACGACTCTGCAGTGGTTCGCCAGGTGCTGAGCCAGGTTTTCAGCCAGGCAACCGGCATGACGGTGATGGATGTGGCCACCGACCCCATCGCCGCGATGGAAAAAATGAAACAGCAATGGCCGGACGTCATCGTGCTGGACATCGAGATGCCGCGCATGGACGGCATCACCTTCCTCAAGCAACTGATGGCCAGCCGGCCGACGCCGGTGGTGATCTGCTCCTCGCTGACGCAGAAAGGCACCGACATCAGCATGCAGGCGATGGCCGCCGGCGCGGTGGAAGTGATCGCCAAGCCCATGGCCGGGGTCAAGGGCTTCCTGGAGGAGAGCGCCAGTCAACTGGTGCACGCGGTGCGCAGCGCCGCCGCCGCCCGGATGAACCGGGTGCGGGTGATGCCGTCGGCCGGCGGCGCGACGCCGGGCTCGTCCTCCCTGGGCGCTGCGGCACCGGCGCCCAACCCGCTGGAAACCCGGCCCAAGCTGTCCGCCGACGCCATCCTGTCCGCGCCCACCGGCGGCAATATGTTCGCCACCACGGAACGCATCATCGCCGTGGGCACCTCCACCGGCGGCACCCAGGCGCTGGAAACCGTGCTCACCGCCTTGCCGCGCACCTGCCCCGGCCTCGCCATCGTCCAGCACATGCCGGAAAAATTCACCCGCTCCTTCGCCGAGCGGCTGGACAGCCTGTCCCAGATCGAGGTCAAGGAAGCCAGCAACGGCGACCGCATCCTGCCCGGCCGCGCGCTGATCGCCCCCGGCGGCAAGCACATGATGATCAAGCGCAGCGGCGCCTTCTACCTGGTGGAAGTGGTGGACGGCCCGCTGGTCAGCCGCCACAAACCGTCGGTGGACGTGCTGTTCCGCTCCGCCGCCAAGTTCGCCGGCAAGAACGCGCTGGGCATCATCATGACCGGCATGGGCGACGACGGCGCCAAGGGCTTGAAGGAAATGCACGATTGCGGCGCCAAGACCATCGCCCAGGACGAGGAAAGCTGCGTCGTGTTCGGCATGCCCAAGGAGGCGATCCGCCTGGGCGCGGCCGACGAAGTGATGTCGCTGGACACCATCGCCAAGGCGATTTGCCGCTGAACGAGGAAACACCATGCAACTGGATATCCAGGACGTCCTGATCATCGACGACAGCACCTTGCAGCGCCAGCACGGCTGCGAGATCTGCCAAGGCCTGGGCGCGCAGCAGATCCGCCAGGCCGCCAACGGCGAGGAAGGCCTGGAGCGGATGCGCGAGCAGCTGCCCAGCCTGATCCTGCTGGATTTGGAAATGCCCAAGCTGGACGGCGTGCAAGTGATGCAGCACATGGCCAAGGAGGGGCTGGCCGCGCCGCTGGTGGTCACCTCCAGCAAGGATTACCTGCTGATCTCCACCGTGGAGCTGATGGGGCGGGAATTGGGATTGCCGGTGCTGGGCGGCTTAAAGAAGCCGCTGCGCCAGCCCGAGCTGCTGGACCTGCTCAAACGGGTGTGGACGCCCAAGGGCGGCGACGAGCATCACGCCGAGCTGTTCAGCGAGGTGGAAGTGCGCGAAGCGCTGGACAAGGGCGAGATCATTCCCTACTACCAGCCCAAGGTCACCCTCAACGGCGGCCTGCTCAAGGGCGCGGAAATGCTGGCGCGCTGGCAGCACCCTGAACTCGGCATCGTCTCCCCCGCCCGCTTCATCCCGGTGGTGGAAGCCAGCGGCTGGGCCACCGAGCTGACGCTGAGCATGCTGGACCAGGGCCTGAAGCAATGGCAGGAATGGGCGCGCCGCGGTCTGCGGCTGCCGCTGTCGGTCAATCTGTCCGCGCTGTCGCTGAAAGGGGACGACCTGACCCAGCAAATCGAACAGCGCCTGCTCAGCACCCATGTGCCGCCGCGCTTCATCATCTTCGAAGTGACCGAGACCGCCATCGCCGACAATCTGGCCGAAGCCATCGGCATCGCCGCCCGGCTGCGCCTGGGCGGCCTGGGCCTGTCCATCGACGACTTCGGCACCGGCTT
Organism: Chromobacterium sp. LK11; assembly: GCF_001043705.1. NCBI lineage: Bacteria > Pseudomonadati > Pseudomonadota > Betaproteobacteria > Neisseriales > Chromobacteriaceae > Chromobacterium > Chromobacterium sp. LK11. The sequence goes on along the minus strand of NZ_LDUR01000016.1, from coordinate 312,091 downwards.
CGCCACCCTGCAGCAGCTGACCCGCTTCCCGTTCACCGAGCTGAAGATAGACCAGTCGCTGGTCACCTCGGTGTCCACCAAGCCGCACCTGGAGGCCGTGCTCAACAGCGTGATCGAACTGGCGCAGCGCATGCAGCTGACCACGGTGGCGGAAGGCATAGAAACCACCACCGATCTGGACTTCATGGGCAACCGCGGCTGCCTGATGGGCCAGGGCTATTTCATCGCCAAACCGATGGACGCGCCCCACTTCGAAAGCTGGGTCAAGGAAAGAATGCAGCAAAACAAGGAAGCCAGCACCGGCTGAGCGCTGAATTCAAGCCGACCACAGCGGCGGCTCGTCCAGCAGCGCGATCTGTTCGCGCAGCGTCAGGATCTGCTCCTCCCAATAGCGCTGGCCGTTGAACCAGGGGAAGGCGGCCGGGAAGGCCGGATCGTGCCAGCGCCGCGCCAGCCAGGCGCTGTAATGGATCAGGCGCAGGGTGCGCAGCGCCTCCAGCAAATGCAGTTCGCGCAGATCGAACTCGCAAAAGTCCTCGTAACCGGCCAGCACCTCGGCCAGCTGCGCCGATTGCTCCTCGCGGCTGCCGGACAGCAGCATCCACAAATCCTGCACCGCCGGCCCCATGCGGCTATCGTCGAAATCGACGAAATGCGGGCCATCGTCGGTCCACAGCATATTCCCGACATGGCAATCGCCGTGCAAGCGCAGCGCGCTCACCGCGCCGGCGCGCTGGTAGGCGCGGTCGACGCCGGCCAAGGCCTGCTCCAGCACGCCGCGGAACACCTCGCGCAGTTCCGGCGGCAAATCCGCGTGCCGCAATAGATAGTCCGCCGGCTCGCGGCCGAAGCTGGACGCATCCAAAGCCGGCCGCCGCGCGTAGCCCTCCACCCGGCCCAGGGCGTGGATGCGGCCGAGAAAGCGGCCTATCCACTCCAGCGTGCGCGCGTCGCCCAACTCCGGCACCCGGCCGCCGCGGCGCGGGAACAGGGCGAAGCGGAAACCGCCGTGATGGTGCAGCGTCGCGCCGTTGAAGACCAGCGGCGGCACCACCGGAATCTCGCGCTCCGCCAATTGCAGCGAAAACGCGTGCTCCTCCAGAATCTGCTCATCGCTCCAGCGCTCCGGCCGGTAAAACTTGGCCACCAGCGGCGCGGCGTCGTCGATGCCGACCTGATAAACCCGGTTCTCGTAGCTGTTCAGCGCCAGCAGGCTGCCGGAGCTGTAAAGGCCAAGGCTGTCCACGGCGTCGAGGATGGCGTCCGGCGTCAGACCGGCGTAGGGAGGCGTTTGATGTGTCTGCATCCAGCCATTATACGCAGCCGGCAGCTCTCGGGCGTAAGCGGGTAAAATGAAGAAATCTGACGCCGCGCCGGAAGCTCTCCATGGACCTGAAGAACCTGTACACCCGCCTGCCCTCGGTAGACCGCCTGCTGGGCCACGACCGCCTGGCCCGCCTGCTGGGCCGCCACGGCAACGCCGCGCTGGCCGAAGCCGTGCGCCAAACGCTGGAGCAGGCGCGCCGGACCATACGCGAACAGCACGCGCTGCCGGCCTGGGCCGCCAGCGACGACAGCCTGGCCGCCGCCGTCGGCGACCGGGTCGCCGAACGCCAGCGCATGCGGATGCGGCCGGTGTTCAATCTGTCCGGCACCGTGCTGCACACCAATCTGGGGCGGGCGCCGATGGCCGAAGCCGCGGTAGAGGCCGTGAGCGCCGCGATGCGCGAAGCCGCGACGCTGGAATTCGATCTGCAAGGCGCCGGCCGCGGCCACCGCGACCAGGCGGTCAGCGAACTGCTGCGCGAACTCACCGGCGCGGAAGCCGCCTGCGTGGTCAACAACAACGCGGCGGCGGTGCTGATCATGCTGTCCACCGTCGCCGCCGGCCGCGAAGTGATCCTGTCGCGCGGCGAGATGGTGGAGATAGGCGGCGCCTTCCGCATGCCGGACGTGATGCGCCAGGCCGGCTGCCGGCTGGTGGAAGTGGGCGCCACCAATCGCACCCACCTGAAGGACTACCGCAACGCCATTAGCGCGGAGACCGGCCTGCTGCTCAAGGTCCACACCAGCAATTACGCGATTCAGGGCTTCGCCAGCAGCGTGGCGGAAGCGGAGCTGGCCGAACTGGCGCGCGAACGCGGCCTGCCGGTGGCCACCGATCTGGGCTCCGGCGCGCTGATCGACCTGGCCGCCTACGGCCTGCCGCACGAACCGATGCCGCAGCAGATGATCGCCGCCGGCGTCGACCTGGTCAGCTTCTCCGGCGACAAGCTGCTGGGCGGCCCGCAGGCCGGCCTGATCATCGGCAAGCGCGAATGGATAGACAAGATTCAGCAGCACCCGCTCAAACGCGCGCTGCGCTGCGACAAGATGACGCTGGCGGCGCTGGAGGCCACGCTGCGGCTCTATCTGGAGCCGGACCGGCTGGCCGACGCCCTGCCCACGCTGCGCCGGCTGAGCCGCCCGCAAGCGGCGATGCGCGCCAGCGCCGAACGCCTGCTCGCGCCGCTGGCCGCGGCGCTGGGAACGGACTACCTGGCGGAGGGCGCCGCCTGCCTGTCCCAGATCGGCAGCGGCTCGCTGCCGGTAGACCGGCTGCCCAGCTGGGCGCTGGCGATAGCGCCCGCCGACGGCCGCGGCGGCACGCTGGAACGGCTGGCCGAAGCGCTGCGCGGGCTGCCGCGGCCGGTGATCGGCCGCCTGGCCGACGGCCGCTTATGGCTGGACCTGCGCTGCCTGGAAGACGAGGCAGGCTTCATCGCCAACCTGGCCTCATTGGCGCGTCCATAGCCACACCAAGGCGCCGGCGGCCACCGCCCAGCAAGCCGCCGCGCCCAGCAGCGCCGCGCCCAGCCGCCAACGGTCTATCAGCCAATACAAGGCCAGCAGATAGATGAAATAAGGCAGCAGCGAAGCCATGCCGAACAACAAGGTGGTTTTCAGCTCCGCCGCGCCGCGCTCGCCGCCGACGATGTAGTGCGCGATCAGCGCGAAAGTGGGGAACAGCGGCACCAGGCCGGCGATGTAGTAACTCCTGGACCTGGCCAACACGCTGATCAACAAGACCGCCAGCGCGCCCAAGGCGCTTTTCAGCAATAAAGCCATTCCCTGCCCCGCCCGCGGAAAACCACGATTGTGTCACAAGCCGCCTCCGCCGCGGCTGAGGTTCGTTCTTGTTCTCATTCTCATTAAGAAAAACAATCAATTTTTCAAATTTAATAGCTTTTTGTGCGATAATGGCGACATCCCACCCACTGCCGGACTGCACTGCCATGGCCCATACCCATCACGCCATCGACGGCGACAGCGCGGAGAAGCGCCGCGCCGGCCGCGTCAGCACGCTGGTCAGCGTCGCTGTCAACCTGATCCTCTCCACCACCCAGATCGTGGTGGGCGCGCTGGCCCACTCCTCGGCCCTGATCGCCGACGGTCTGCACTCGCTGTCCGACCTGATCGCCGACTTCGTCGTGCTGCTGGCCGGCAAACACAGCCACAAGGCGCCGGACAACGACCACCACTACGGCCACCACCGCTACGAAAACGCCGCCTCGCTGATCCTCGGCCTGCTGCTGCTGGGCGTGGGCCTGGGCATGCTCTACAGCGCCGCCGCGAAATTCCACGACCCCTCCGCCATCCCCACCGTCCACGCCGTCGCCCTGTGGGTGGCGCTGCTGGCGCTGGCGGTCAAGGAAGCGCTGTTCCGCTACATGCTGGCGGTGGCCCGCCGCGTGCGCTCCAGCATGCTGGTGGCCAATGCCTGGCACGCGCGCTCCGACGCCGCCTCCTCCCTGGTGGTGGCGCTGGGCATCATCGGCAACCTGATGGGCTATCCGCTGCTGGACCCGGTGGCCGCCCTGCTGGTGGGCCTGCTGGTCGCCCGCATGGGCTGGCGCTTCGGCTGGGACGCGATGCACGACCTGATGGACCGCGCCGCCGACGACGACGCCGTCGCCGCCATCCGCCAGACCCTGCTGGCCACACCGGGCATCCACGGCGTGCACGATCTGCGCACCCGCAAGATGGGCGACCTGATCCAGGTGGACGTGCATCTGGAAGTGGACGGCGCCATCAGCGTGGAACAGGCCCACGCCATCTCCGAAGCCGCGCGCCACCGCGTGCTGGAGCGGCATCCGGTGCTGGACGTGCTGGTCCACATCGACCCCGCCGGCCACTATCTTCCGGATCCCGCGCCCGCCCGCTGAGCGCGGGCCCATGGCCAAGCCCGCCGTTTCTGGCGATACTTGGCCTTTTCCCCCTGCCGCTTCGCCCGCCATGATTATCGCCACCGCCGGACACGTAGACCACGGCAAGACCGCCCTGCTTCACGCCCTGACCGGCACCGACGCCGACCGCCTGCCGGAAGAAAAAAAGCGCGGCATGACCATAGACCTGGGCTATGCCTATCTGCCGACGCCGGACGGCGGTGCAATCGGCTTCATCGACGTGCCCGGCCATGAGCGCTTCCTCGGCAATATGCTGGCCGGCGTCGGCGGCGTGCGCCACGCGCTGCTGGTGATCGCCGCCGACGACGGCGTGATGCCACAAACCCGCGAACACCTCGCCATCCTGCAATTGCTGCGCCTGGACAGCCTGACCGTGGTCGTCAGCAAGAGCGACCTGGCCGGCCCGGAAGCGCTGGAGCGCGCGATGGCCGCTGCGCGACTGACGCTGGCCGAGCACGGCCTGCAAGCGGCGGCGCTGCTCCCGGTGTCCGCGCGCACCGGCGCCGGCGTCGACGCGCTGCGGCGGCATCTGCTGCAACTGCGCGACGAAGCCGTCGGAACCGAACGGCGCTTCCGCCTGGCGATAGACCGCGCCTTCACCATCAGCGGCGCCGGCCTGGTGGTGACCGGCACCGCCTGGAGCGGCCGCGTCGGCGTCGGCGACGCCCTATGGCTGAGCGGCAGGGACGCCGCCGTCCGCGTGCGCGGCCTGCACGTGCAGAACCAGCCGGCGCGGGAAGGCCAGGCCGGACAACGCATCGCGCTCAATCTGGCCGGCGACGTGGACAAGCAACAGATTCAACGCGGCGACTGGCTGCTGGCGCAAGCCGCCCCGGAGCCGGCCGCCCGCGTCAGCGTGCGCTTGCGCCTGGCGCCGGCGCTGCACGCCGCGCTGCGCCACTGGCAAGCCGTGCACGTCCACCACGCCGCCAGCCACTGCACCGGCCGGGTGGCGCTGCTGGAACGTCCGCAGCTCCATCCCGGCGACGAAGGGCTGGCGGAACTGAGCCTGGACCGCCCGCTCCACCTGGCCGACGGCGACCGGCTGATCCTGCGCGACGCCGGCGCGCAACACACCCTGGCCTGCGCCACGGTGCTGGAGCGGCAGCCGCCGACGCGCGGCAAGCGCCACGAGGACAGGCTGGCCCATCTGCGCGCGCTGGCCGCGGCCGGCGCGGACGACGCCGAAAATCTGCGGCTGCGCCTGGGCCGGCAGGCGGTGTCCCTGGCCGAGCTGGCCTGGGACCGGCAATTGAGCGAGGCCGGCCTGGAGCGGCTGCTGCGCGCCGCGCCGCTGCGCGTCGCCGGCCAGCACGCCTATGCGCCGGAGCACTGGGCGGATTTGCAAAGCCAGCTATTGGAACGGCTGGCGGCGCTGCATCTTCAGCAGCCGGACCAACTGGGCGCCAGCCGCGGCCGCGCGCGCCGGCTGGCGCTGCCGCAGGAAAGCGAGGCCGCGGTCAATCTGATGATCGATCAATTGCTGGCGGAGGGAAGACTGGCCAATACCCGCGGCTGGCTGCATCTGCCCGGACACGTGCTGGCTTTCGACGCGGAGGAGGCCGCGCTGTGGCGGCGTTTGGAGCCGGCTTTCGCCGAAGCGAACCAGGCGCCCTGGGTGCGGGAGCTGGCGGCGACGGCCGGCGTGGAGGAGGAAGCGGCGCGCGCGCTGCTGCGCAAAGCCGCGCGCCTGGGCCATGTCCACGCCGTGGTGCGGGACCGCTACCTCAGCAGCGCGGCGATCCGCGACATGGCGGCCAGCGTGCGCCAGTTGAACCAGGACGCCGGCTACGCCGACGCCGCCAACTTCCGCGACCAGCTGGGCTGCGGCCGCAAGCTGGCGATTCAGATCCTGGAGTATTTCGACCGCTGCGGCTTCACCCGCCGCCTGGGGGACAGGCATTTGCTGCGCGAAGCGCGGCTGTTCGACTAGCCGACGTGGCCGGGTCCGGACGGCGATTCCAGCGCCCGGCCCAATACCGCGCGCAAACGGCTGATATCGAACGGCTTCTCCAGCCGCGCGGCGAACCAGGCGGCGCGCGGATCGGCGTACTCTTCCGGATACGCCGTCATCGCGATGATTTTCACGCCGCGGTGGCGCACGCTGCGCTTCAGCGCCTCCGCCACCGAATAGCCGCTCTCATTGCCTAGCTGCATGTCCAGCAGCACCACGTTGAAACTGGCCTGCTGCAGCTTCTGACAAGCTTCCGCCACCGAACTGGCGGTGGACACCGCGTAGCCGTTCATTTGCAGGCAGTCGGAAAACGGTTCGCGGATGTTCTTGTCGTCGTCCACCACCAGCACCGAACGTTCCGGCCCCGGCATTTGATCCGGCACCACGATGGGCAAGCGCACGATGAATTCGGAACCGACGCCCACCACGCTCTTCAGCTCCAGCTCGCCGCCCAGCAGCGACACCAGTTCCTTGACCACCGCCAAGCCCAGCCCGCTGCTGCCCACCCGGCGCGAATGGCCCTGGAAAAACGGCTGGAAGATGCGCGATTGAAACTCCTCGGGCACGCCGATGCCGGTGTCTATCACCCGGATGTCCAGGATGTTGCGGCCATCGGCGCCGTCCACGCCGGCCTCCACCGTGACCGTGCCGTGATCGGTGTAGCGGATGGCGTTGGTCAGCAGATTGCCGACGATCTGCCGCAAGCGGTCGCCGTCCAGCTTCACCGTCGGCGGCAGCTCGCCCAGCCGCACATGCAGGCCCAGGCCCTTGCCGTCCAGCTGCGCGCGGTGCACGTCTATCACCTCGTTCAGCGTGGCCGCCACGTCCACGTCGCTGATGTGCAGCCGGAACTGCATGTTCTTGATCGCGGAGATGTCCATGATGTCGCGCACCTGGGTCATCAGGTGCGCCATGCAGGTTTTCAGCCGCCCCACCGCCTTGGCGGCCTTGCCGGCCGGATCGATGTCCGGCTCGATCAGCTCCACGCACACCTGCATGGTCTGCAGCGGCGAGCGGATCTCGTGGCTCAGCGTGGCGAGGAAGGTGGTGCGGTCCAGTTCCGCGTTCACCGTGGCCTTGTGCGCCGCCCGCTCCTGCTCCAGCAGTTGCTGGCGCGCGGCGGCGTCGCGACGCGCGCCCTGGTAACGGTAAAGCAGCACGAAAATCACCATGCAGATGCCGCCCAGCGCGAACCACAGCGAAGCGACCAATTGCTGGTTGTGCCGCAAATCCTTGTTGCGCGCGTCGCGCGAAGACACCTCGGCCACGCGCGCCTGAACCGCGAACTCGGCCAGAGACGGCCGGATGCTGTCGATGCGGTCTATGTTCTGCTGCGCGCTGCGAACGCTGGGATGCAGGATGTTCTCGTCCTCGAAGAAATCCTGCAGCAGGCTGGCGGTGCCCTTGAAGCCGTCGACGCGGCTCAGCATCTCCTGCATCTTGGACGGGGTGACGAAATCGAGGAAACGGCTGTTGGCCACCGCCAGCCGGAACTGCACCTGCGATTCGGGGACTTCGCCCGCCTTCAGGCGCAGCAGGTCGGCGCGGGCTTTCTCAAGCTCAAGCTGCATCTGCGCCACCGACCAGTACAAATCCTCGCTGCGCCCCTCAAAGCCGCGCGCCGGCACGTAACGCTCGATCGCCATGTACACGCCGATGCCCAGCAGCAAAAAGCCGAGCAAGGCCAGCGCCGGGATGCCCTTCCAGCCGGACAGCATCGATTTGTTCATCGCTCGCCCCGAGCCCTCCTGGCCGGCCGGCATCAAAACACCACCAGGCGGTTGATCTGCCACACCAGCTTGGCGTCCATCACCGGCCCTTTCTTATCCTCCGGCATTTGATCCAGCGGATACATCAGCCACAGCGGGCCGCGGTTGGTGATGTCCAAAGGCTTGTTGTTGACCGAGCGCGCCAGCACCACGTCGAAGTCGTAGAACTCGCGGCGGTCTATCCAGTACACATAGTCGTTCAAGGCGCGCAGCTTGACCTTCTGGCCGCCGGCGCCCACCTTGGCCAGGATGTCCCGCATCAGCGGCCCGCTGAACACCGATTGCGGCGTCCAGGTGGTCCGGGTCACCACCGAGTGCTGGCGCAAGCTCAGCAAATCCTGCTCGCGGAACTCGTACACGTTCTTTTCTTTATTGGTGAACTGGCTGATCTTGCCCGACACCGTCAACACCACAGGCCCCGGTTCGGCATGCAGCGCGGCCACGCAACACGCCAGCGCCATTCCGCCCAAGACCGCCTTCCAGCTCTTCCCCATGCCAAGCTCCCGACCCTGCTCATTCCGCGCCCGTCGTCCGACGGCTTTCAGCGCCGGATTGATGGCATTTGAACTTTGATTTCACAAACTAAACAATTAAATCTAATTAGAACAAAAATGCCATTAAAATATTTACGGCCAATATATCAAGCCGCCCGACAAAACACCATCCGCCGGCATCCGGACCAGTCCCATGGGACAGTAGCCGCCGGACAACGCGCCGCGCGCAATGAAAAAGCGGCCCTGCCGGGCCGCTTTCCCTTCGCTCCGCCGGCGACGCCGGCCGGACTTACTTGCCGCGGCGCAGCCCCGGACGGCCCGCGACGTGGCAAAGCTGGATAAACAGGGACAGAACGTGCTTCATGCTGATTTCCTTTATTCTCGGTAGACGGAATGGCCCCGGGCGCTCTCGCGGCGCGTTCGGCGGCCCGTCCATTCTAATGACATGAAGCGCGTCCTAGAAATTCATTTTATTTATCAGGCATAAAATTGGCTTATCGCGATTCCGCGATATAATGCGCGCTGGCGTCGGCTCGACGCCGTCGGGCCAAAGGCCCGGCCGTACGCAGGAAGAGACGCGTCCCCGGTGGGGCGGCTGGTCTTCAAAATCAGATGGGGCCGCCAGCGGTCCCGGGCAGGTTCGACTCCTGTTCTCTTCCGCCGCTCGCTCCAACGGGGTTCAGCCCCAGACACAGCGAGCAATGGCATTCGATCGCATGCCGCTTCACCAGCGCGCGCAGGCGTTCCAGCCGCTGCGCCTCCGCCAGCATCACCGACGCCGACGCGGGCTTGGCCTCGGTTTCCCGCGCCGCCGGCGCGACCGTCGTCGTCGCTCCCGCCGCCGCGCCGATGCCCAGCATCGCTCCGCCCACGCCAATATGCCGCCATTTCACCCGCATCGCGCTCACCTCTTTAGCTAGCCGTTCACCCTGAAGTCCGACCCCGCCTCCGCCGGGAAGTGCCGGCGACGCCCATAAAAAAACGGCCCCTTCCGGGACCGTTCCTTGGGCATCCGCGCAATCAGCGAATGATTTCCACCTTGTAGCGCGGCGGCAGCAGCAGCGCCGGCACTTCCCGCTTCGCCTTGCGGCTGCGGCGGCTGTTCATCGGCTTTTTCACGCCCTCGGTGGAGCCGGCCAGCACCGAAGCCTCCGGCTTGGACGGAGCCGGCGCGCGTTCGCGTTCGCGCTCCCGTTCGCGCTCATTGGGGCGCGCCATCCAGGACGGGCGGAAGCCGTCGACGGTCTGCGGCGTCAGCGTCAGCTTGGTCAGCTTCTCGATGGACTCGTGCTGGCGGGTTTCTTCTGGGGACATCAGCGAGATCGCCACGCCCTTGGCGCCGGCGCGGCCGGTGCGGCCAATCCGGTGCACATAGTCTTCCGGCGCGTTCGGCAGCTCGAAGTTGACCACGTAAGGCAGTTCGGTCACATCCAGGCCGCGGGCGGCGACATCGGTCGCCACCAGCACGCGCAGCTTGCCTTCCTTGAACGCCGCCAGTGTTTCCAGACGCGCGCCCTGGGCCTTGTCGCCGTGAATGGCTTCGGCTTGCAGGCCGTCGCGCTGCAATTCGCGCGCCAGTCGGTCCGCGCTGAGCTTGGTCTTACAGAACACGATGACCTGGCTCATGTCGCGAGACTTGATCAGATGGGTCAGCAGATGGCGCTTCTTGAAAGCGTCCACCGAGTAGACGATCTGCTCGACCTGGTCGTTGGTGGCGTTCTGACGCGCCACCTCCACCGTCTGCGGCGACTTCATGAAATCGGAAGCCAGGCGCTTGATCTCCGGCGCGAAGGTCGCGGAGAACAGCAGGGTCTGGCGCTCCTTGGGCAGCATGCCCATGATCTTGCGGATGTCCTGGATGAAGCCCATGTCCAGCATGCGGTCGCCTTCGTCCAGCACCAGCACTTCCACCTTGTTCAGCTGAATCGTCTTCTGCTGGATGTGGTCGAGCAAGCGGCCTGGCGTGGCGATCAGGATTTCCACGCCGCGGCGCAATTCCTGAGTCTGCGGGTCCATATTGACCCCGCCGAACACCGTGGTGGCGCGCAGCGGCAGATACTTGGTGTAGGTTTTGACGTTGACGCCGATCTGATCCGCCAATTCGCGGGTAGGCGACAGCACCAGGGCGCGCAGCGGATGCATCGCCGGCGACACGCTGGTGTTCGCGTATTTCTTCAAGCGCTCGAGAATCGGCAGCATGAAGGCCGCGGTCTTGCCGGTGCCGGTTTGGGCGGCGGCCAGCAAATCGCGGCTGGACAGAACCAGAGGAATCGCCTTTTCCTGAATCGGGGTGGGCTGGGAATAGCCCTGTTCTTCGATGGCGCGCAGAATCTCGGGAGACAACCCGAGTTCGGAAAACAGCATGGACAACACTCCTGCAAAACTCGCGGGGCCTGTTGCGCGCACGCGCCAACACGCCCCCGTATTCAAATGACACGAACGGACAAGGCAACGCCGCCCGGACGGCGGCGTTGGGTCGTCAGCCCATGTGGCTTGCGACGCTGAGCAGCAGGATTACGGCCAACCATAGCAAGGCGGAACGCCAGACCAGGCCAACTGCGCTTTTCAGGTAGTTGGGGTCCGCTTCGTCGCCCAAGCCCAGTTCGGGCCGGAAGCGTATGGAGTAATCCTGTCTGAGCGGATCGCCCAATTTCACGCCGATCGCACCCGCGGCCGAAGCCAGCAGAATGCCGTTGGCGTAGTTCCCCCATGTTTTGGCCTGGGAGCGCCAGCAATACACCGCATCCTCGAAATCGCCCATGATGGCGAAGCTGGCGGCGGTCAAACGCACCGGGATCCAGTCCAGCCAAGCTGCGGCGCTGGCCGAGAAACGACCGAACGGATCCTCCTCCGCGTCGCGGTTGCCCCATTTCTGATTCAGCATAGAACAGAGACGGTACAACAGCGCGCCGGCCGGACCCGGCAACAGCACGAACCAGAACATGGTGCCGAACACGTGGCGGTAGCTGTCCACCACCCCCTGCTCGATCGCCAGCCGAGAAATCTCCTCGACCGACAATTCAGCGGTGCCCTGACCGGTCCAGTTCGCCAGCGCGGTGCGCGCGTCCAGATCCCGCCCCTCGGCCAAGGCCAGGGATATCTCGGAGAACGCGCTGGAGAAGTGGCGGAAGCCCATGGTCAGATACAAGACCAGGACATTCCACAACATCGCCAGAATCGGACTCAAGGCGTGCAGCGCGTAATAGATCAGCAAGCTGAGCAAGACGGCCGGCACGATCGCCAACGACCACGCCAACACGCCATGACGGTTGGAGCCGGCATTCAGATTGCGTTCCAAATGATTGGCGTAGCGGGTGAACAGCAGCCAGACGCGATTGCGGTTGCCCAGCGGCCGCAACTGCTCCAGTGCCAGAGCGATAATCAAGGAAATCAGGGTCATTGGTTCCGGATAGTGGTTTTCTCAGGCCCGGAGAGGAAGATACCATAAAGGCCCAGGCATTCCCACTGCTCCTTGAGAATAGACTCTAAAACCGGCCGCGGCGCGGTGAAAACGCCAAGAGCGCCGCAACGGCGCTCTCTCGCTCTGGACATGCCACGAATGTTTTCAACGTCCCGCCGGCGGGGCTTTGGCGGAATCTCAGGCGGAGCCGAGAAAACGACGCCCGGTCGCCAGTTCCGGCAACTGGCCGGCCTTGTCGTAACCCACGGTGGACGCCGCGGCGTCGCGCAAGGTGTTCAGCGCGCCCTCCACCAGCGACAGGCGCTGGTCGATGAAGCTGCCGTTGAGCTGATTGATGCTCTGCGCGCGTTGGATCGCCTCTTCCAGCCCGGTCCAGGCCAGGCTGGCTTCCGGTTTGTCCGCCAGCCAGATGTAGACCGTCTCGCTGTCCTGCACGCCGATCCGACGCATCAATTCGCCGCGCTGGGCGGCGCTGACGGCCAGTTGGTCCAGCACGCCGCTCTTGCTCTCGGCCAAGGCGTCCAGCTGGACGTCATGGCCTTGCACCAGCACCTTCTGTTCCTGCTCCAGCAACACGATCAGCCGGGCAACGAGCGCAGTCTCGTCCCGGCACAGCTGGCAGAATTCTTCAACAACGTTCATGCCTGACTCTCAACTGCGCGCGCTTAGCGCGCCAACAATTCCTTGGTGGAGGCGATCAAGCCGTCGGCGATCTTCTCCGGATTGACGTTGAACGTGCCGGCGGCGATCGCCGACTTGATCGCGGCCACCTTGCCGGCGTCGAAGCCGGAATCGCCGCTGACCTTGCTTTCCACCGCGCTCAGGCGGCTGGCCAAAGGGTTGATCGTCACGCTGTCGGATCCACTGGCGGCAGGGTTGGCGTTGGCGGCCGCGTCGCGCGGCACCGCCTTGTTCTGGGTGCTGTAGCTTGCTGACAGCTTGCCCGAGTTATCTACTTTCATGGCATGGCCTTCCCAAAGGGAACCTGGATTACCTCTATTATCGGACGGAAAAACAATATCTTGAAGACTTTCTCGGAATTATCCGCCCGCGCGCGCCGCGGCCGGCGCGTCGGTCCGACGGCGAACCGTCTCAATATATCACCATCACGCTGCCGTCCGCCTGAACTTGTCCGCGTACCACCCGCCCGGAAGCCATGCGCACCGACACTTGCTCGCCTTCGGCGGCGTTGCCTATCGCCAGTCCGTCGGCCGCCGCGGCGAAGCCTTCGCCCGAGGCCACCACTTTCACCCGCTGATTGCTGCTCACCAAATAGGGCGCGCGCACCATGAAGCTGCGCAGCCAGGCGCCGGCCGGCGCGCCGGAGCGCATGGTCTTGCCTATCGCCTGCTGCAGGTCGTCCAGCACATTGCGCGCCAGGCTGGGATTGGCCACATCGACCAGGCGCACGTCGGCGGCGCTCAGCACCTCGCCGGCCGCCACGGCGCGGCTCAAGGCCACCCCCATTTTCTTTTCATTGATCCGCACCGGAATCCGCAAGGCCCAGCCCAGCTCCGGGCAGGACACCGCGACGAAGGTGGAGCCGGTGGTGACGCCGGGCGTCGCCCAATCCGCCTTGGCTTGCGCGCAGGCCGGCACCGCCAGCTTGCGGTCCAACTGCCCCAGCGTCCAAGTGGCGGGCCGCATCGACAGTTCGTGCTTGAGAAAGTCTCCGGCCAAGGCCTCCAGCCGCCCCAGGTCCTGCATGCCCGCGGCCGATGCCGCCACGCTCCAGGCGCAGCACATCATCCAAAGTAGTAAACGTCGCATTCCCGCATTCTAGCGCAAGCGGGCCCGAGGCTGCAGCCCGCGCCCGCTATTGACAATGCGATGCATAAATTAAAATAATCGTTTGAATAGAGCTTAGACTCTTAAATCTAAATTCAAATAAAACCAAAGTTTTATCCGGAAGGGGACATTCCAAATGCGTAAACGCCTGAACACGCTGGCCGTGGCCACTCTGCTGGCGATGCCGGCCGCCGCCAGCGCCTATAGCAATTTCTATTTCTTCGGGGACAGTCTTTCCGACGTCGGGGCTTTCGGCGGGCTTGGCGGCCTGCCCGCCAACGCTCGCTGGACCACCGGCAATGGAGCCAACTGGACCGACGCGCTGGCAGCGCGCTACGGTTTGAAATCCATCGCCAACAACTCAAGCAATCCGAACGCGAGCCCGAGCGGCAACAACTACGCCCAAGGCGGCGCCGTGGCGCAGCTCTACGGCGACATCACCGTCTTTCCCGGCACCACCGGCGCCAATGGCTCGGTCGAACAATTCGGCCCGGACAAAACCACCGCCATTCAGGAGCTGCCGCAGCAAATCAGCGCCTACCTGGCCGCCAGCGGCGGCAAAGCGAACCCCAACGCCGTTTATTCAGTCTGGATCGGGGGCAACGACATTGCCGCCGCCGCCGGCACCATCACTGCGGACCCCACTCAAACGAGCGCTACCAAACTGCTGATCAGCTCAGCCAATTCGACCAGCTCTTTGATCGGCCAATTGCAGAGCGCGGGCGCCCAGACCATCATCGTGCCCAATGTCCCCAACCTGGCCTCCACTCCCGCCGTGATTTACCAGACAGTGCAGGGCGTGGCCACCAAGGTAGGCATGACGAACGGCTTGAGCGGAACCGCGCTGAGCAACTACGTCACTCAGGCCGTCGGCGCCGCCTGGCAGGTGCTGAGCAGCAACGCCTCCACCTCCGGCAATCAAAACGCCGTGATCCAGCAGGCGCTCGCCGCGGCCAACGCCGCCATCGGCCAGCCCGACTCCGTCACCACCCTCACCGCAAGCTACAACACCGCCGCCGCCGGATTGCAAACATTGAGCAACGGCTACAACGCGCTGGTGGATAACGCGCTGCTAAGCAGCGGCCGGCAACACGGCGTTGTCCGCGCCAATATCTCGCTGCTGTTTCAGGAGGTGCTGGCCAATCCGGCGAGATACGGTTTCACCAATGCGCTGGGTTCGTCCTGCCCCCAATCCGCGATCAGCTGCCCCGCGAACATCCTTCCCGCGCAGAGCTATCTGTTCAGCGACGCGCTGCACCCCACCCCCGCCGCCCACGCGATGATCGCCGAGTACGTCTACGATCTGCTGCAAGCGCCCTATTTCGCCGGCGCGCTGCCGGAGTCCGCGCTGAACAACGCCCGCCAGCTGGGCAGCGCGCTGGACAGCCGCTACCAGGCCATCCGCGCGCGGAAGCGCGAGGTCGGCGCGGTCAGCGCCTTCGTCAGCGGCGCCTTCAACGACGACAAGGTCGGCTACGACGCCCTGTCCGCCAAGCCGCAAGGCCGGCTGTACACGCTGGGCCTGGACTTCCAGGTCAGCCCGGCGCTGAGCCTGGGGCTGGCGATGTCGCGCCAGAACGGCAAGACCGACATCAACGGCATCGCCACGCCAGGCAGCGTCGACGACCACAGCACGCTGATGAGCGCGCTGTTCAGCTACCAGCAGGGACGGTTCTGGCTGGACGGCGACGCCCATATCGGTTCCGGCGACATCGACACCCGTCGCCAGGTCTCGCTGGGCGCGGCCCGGATCGCGCTGAACGGCAACGCGCGCCAGAGCCAGTACGGCATGCGCGTAGCCGGCGGCTATCTGATGCCGCTGGGCGCCTACCGCGCCGGCCCCATCGCCGGCCTGGACTACGCCCACGTCAAGGTCAACGGCTTCACCGAGCAAGGCGGCAACAGCAGCAGCATGGCCTTCAACGCGCAAAACGGCACCTCGCTGGTGGCCCGCGTCGGCTGGCAACTGGAGGCCGACATCGGCCGTTTCAGCCCCTACGCCAAACTGAGCTACGCTCACGAGTTCAAGCGCGACGACCGCGTGGTCACCGCCGGCCTGGCCACCACGTCGGGCGATTACAGCGTCAAGCTGGGCAAGCCCAAAGCGGACTGGCTGGAATGGACCGCCGGCCTCAGCGCGCAGCTGAGCAAGAGCGTGTCGATGTTCGGCCAGCTCAGCGCCGTCAGCGGCCGCAGCGGCAGCAGCCAGACCTCAGGCAATGTCGGCATGGCGCTGACTTTCTAAGAACCTGTTTACGATCCGCGGCGCGTCGGCGGGATGGATAGAAAGCGGCGTTAAAAACAAGCTCGAAATGCGCATGTGCCGTGTGTACCCTCCGCTTTTTCGCTCGTTTTCGCCTTGTCTCGCTCTAGCTCGCGAGATCGTAAACAGGCTCTAAGGCCTCCGCGCAAAAAAAAACGGCCCCTGGGGGCCGTTTTTTCGTCCGACGCGCGTCAGCTCAAACTGCGTTCGATGAAGGCCTTGACCTCGCCGGCGTCCGCCGGGAACACTGTCACTTTCTGCGGCAGATCCTCCAGGCCGTCGAAACCGGCCGGCCGCGGCGGATCGCGGTCCAGCGCCTCGCGGATGGTGGCGGCGAACTTGGCCGGCAAGGCGGTTTCCAGGCAGACCACGGTTTCGCCGGGGCGGCGCAGCTCGCGCGCCACCTTGACGCCGTCGGCGGTATGGGTGTCCACCACCACGCCGTCTTCGCGGTCCAGCTGGCGAATGGTGGCCAGCCGGTCGGCGTGATCGCTCTTGCCGGAGACGAAGCCGAAAACCTCGGCGGCGGCGGCGGTCTGCTCGGCGGTCAGCGTGAAGCCGGTTCCGGCGTCCACTTGGCGCCACAGCGCGCTCAAGGCCTCGGGGTCGCGCCCCAGCAGATCGAACATGAAGCGCTCGAAGTTGGACGCCTTGGAAATGTCCATCGACGGGCTGGAGGTGACGTAGGTGTTGGCCGCGCCGCGCGGGCGATAGGCGCCGCTGCGGAAGAACTCGTCCAGCACGTCGTTCTCGTTGGTGGCCACCATCAGGCGCTCGACAGGCAGGCCCATCTGACGCGCGATGTGGCCGGCGCAGACATTGCCGAAGTTGCCGGACGGCACGCAGAAGCTGACCTTCTCCTCATTGCTCGCCGTGGCGTTGAAATAGCCCTTGAAGTAGTACACCACCTGAGCCACCACGCGCGCCCAGTTGATGGAGTTGACGGTGCCTATCTTGTGACTCGCCTTAAAGGCGTGGTCGTTCTGCACCGCCTTCACGATGTCCTGGCAATCGTCGAACATGCCCTGAATCGCGATATTGTGGATGTTGGCGTCGTGCAGGCTGTACATCTGCGCGCGCTGAAACGGGCTCATCAGGCCGTCCGGGCTGAGCATGAACACCTGGATGCCGGCCTTGCCGCGCATCGCGTACTCGGCGGCGCTGCCGGTGTCGCCCGAGGTGGCGCCCAGGATGTTCAGGCGTTCGCCCTTCCTGGCCAGCACGTATTCGAACAGATTGCCCAGCAACTGCATCGCCATGTCCTTGAAGGCCAGCGTCGGGCCGTTGGACAGTTCCAGGATGGCCAGGCCGTCGCGCAGCCGCTTCAGCGGCGTGATCTCTTCGCTGCCGAAGGCCGCGCGGGTATAGGTGCGCTCGACGATGGATTTGAGATCGTCTTCCGGAATGTCGGTGGCGAACAGGCGGATGATTTCAAAGGCCAGTTCGGCGTAGGACAGGCCGCGCCAGGCGTCCAGCTGCTCGCGGCCGATCCGCGGATAGCTTTCCGGCAACACCAGGCCGCCGTCGGGCGCCAGGCCCATCAGCAGAATGTCGCTGAACGATTGCGGGGCCATGCCGCCGCGGGTGCTGATATAACGCATCAGGGGGTTTCCAGATATTGGGCGCAGGCGGCGGACGCGTCCTTCATCCGCTGTTTGCCGCGCGGGTCGTCTTTCTTGATCTGGCCGGTCAGCACGCCCATCACCTCTTCGGAGGAAAAGCGGCCGGCCAGATGTTCGCTGGCGCACTGG
Source organism: Chromobacterium sp. LK11 (assembly GCF_001043705.1). Taxonomy (NCBI): domain Bacteria; kingdom Pseudomonadati; phylum Pseudomonadota; class Betaproteobacteria; order Neisseriales; family Chromobacteriaceae; genus Chromobacterium; species Chromobacterium sp. LK11. The sequence continues at coordinate 294,425 of NZ_LDUR01000016.1, read as the reverse complement.
CAATACTTCTGCACTTGTTCCGACGAGCGCTGGCCGACGCCATCCGAGGCCGGCGTGCGCTTGACGCAGCCGCGCATCAAGAAGCCCTGCAACAGGCTGTGCTGGCCGGGGGACAAGGGCGTCGCCCCGGCGCTCGCCAGGATCAGACCGGCGCCGAGGCCGGTCAGCCAGCGTTTAATCATTCAACTCTTCCATGCGCAGGCGCACCACTTTGCCGGTGATGCTTTCCAGCGCTTCGATGCCGGCGATGGCGCGGTCTATCGCCTGTTCCTGCACGCGATGGGTCAGGATCACCACCTCGGCGGTGCCGTCGGACACCGAGCCTTTCTGGATCACCGCCTCGATCGAGATGCCGTTCTCCGCCAGCAGGCGGGTGATGTTGGCCAGCACGCCGGCGCGGTCGGCGGCGCCGATGCGCAGGTAGTAGGAGCTGACCACGTCGGAAATCGGCAGGATGGGCAGGTTCTGCAGCTGGTCCGGCTGGAAGGCCAGGTGCGGCACGCGGTGTTCCGGGTCCGCCGTCAGCAGACGGGTCACGTCGACGATGTCCGCCACAACCGCGGAGGCGGTGGGCAGCGCGCCGGCGCCGGCGCCGTAGTACAAGGTCGGCCCCACCGCGTCGCCCTTGGCCAGCACCGCGTTCATCACGCCGTTGACGTTGGCGATCAGCTGGCGCGCCGGGATCAGCGTCGGGTGCACGCGCAATTCGACGCCGGCGGCGGTGCGGCGGGTCAGGCCCAGCAGCTTGACGCGGTAGCCCAGTTCCTCGGCGTACTTGATGTCGCGCCCTTCCAGCTTGCTGATGCCTTCCAGGTAACAACGGTCGAACTGCATCGGGATGCCGAAGGCCAGCGCCGCCATGATGGTCAGCTTGTGGCCGGCGTCATGGCCTTCGATGTCGAAAGTGGGGTCGGCTTCGGCGTAGCCCAGCTGCTGCGCCTCGGCCAGCACTTCGGCGAAGCTCGCGCCCTTGTCGCGCATCTCGGTCAGGATGAAGTTGGAGGTGCCGTTGATGATGCCGGCGATCCACTCGATGCGGTTGGCGGACAGCCCTTCGCGCAGCGCCTTGATGATGGGGATGCCGCCGGCCACCGCGGCCTCGAAGGCCACCATCACGCCCTTTTCCTGAGCGCGGGCGAAGATCTCGGTGCCGTGCAGCGCCAGCAGCTTCTTGTTGGCGGTGACCACGTGCTTGCCGTTGGCGATGGCCTGGAGCACCAGCTCCTTGGCCGCGGTGTCGCCGCCTATCAGTTCCACCACGATGTCGACGTCGGGATTGTTCACCACCTGCAGCGCGTCGGCCACCACTTCCACGTCCGGGCCCAGCAGCGATTGCGCGCGGGCCTGATTGCGGTTGGCCGCCTGCAGCAGGCGGATCTGACGGCCGGCGCGGCGGCTGATTTCCTCGGCGTTGCGTTTGAGAACGGTGGCGGTGCCGCCACCCACAGTCCCCACGCCCAATAGGCCGATATTGATCGGTTTCATTGTCTGCTCCCTGTCTCTAGTATTCTGTCCCTGCCCGCGGCGGCCGGCCCTGATCAAGAGCCGCACCGCCTGGCCGCCGCCGGCGCGTGTCCCAAGTTTTCCTTGTCAACGGACCGTATCCGCTGACAAGGAAGACCTGATGGCAAGACGGGGGCCGTCGCCCCCGTCCGCCGTCTCAAACCGCCCTGGCGTCAGACTTCGCCGCCGTGGCGCTTGCGGTAATTTTCCAGGAAACGCGCGATGCGGCCGATGGCCTCCACCAAATCATCCGAGTTGGGAAGGAATACCACGCGGAAGTGATCGGGCGCAATCCAGTTAAACCCTGAGCCTTGCACCAGCAACACCTTTTCCTCCTGCAGCAGCTCCAGAATGAATTGCTGGTCGTCGCCTATCGGGTAAACCTTGGGGTCCAGCTTGGGGAACAGGTAGAGCGCGCCCTGCGGCTTGACGCAGCTGACGCCTGGAATGTCGGTCAGCAGCTTGTGCGCCAGATCGCGCTGGCGCGCGAGGCGGCCGCCCGGCGCCACCAGGTCGTCTATGCTCTGGTAGCCGCCCAAGGCGGTCTGGATAGCGAACTGCGCCGGCACGTTGGCGCACAAGCGCATCGAGGCCAGCATGTTCAGGCCTTCGATATAGTCCTTGGCGTGTTTCTTCTCGCCGGACAGGATCATCCAGCCGGCGCGGTAGCCGCAGGCGCGGTAGTTCTTGGACAGGCCGTTGAAGGTGACCACGAACAGATCCGGCGCCAGGGAGGCGATCGAGGTGTGCTTGACCTCGTCGTACAGCACCTTGTCGTAGATTTCGTCGGCGTAGATGATCAGCTGGTGCTGGCGCGCCACTTCCACGATCTGCTTGAGCAGCGCCGGCGGGTAGACCGCGCCGGTGGGATTGTTGGGATTGATCACCACGATGGCGCGGGTGGAGGGGGTGATCTTGGCGCGGATGTCGTCGATGCTGGGGAACCAGCCCTGCTCTTCATCGCACAGATAGTGCACCGCCTTGCCGCCGGCCAGGCTGACGCCGGCGGTCCACAGCGGGTAGTCCGGCGCCGGCACCAGCACTTCGTCGCCGTTGTCCAGCAGCGCCTGCATCGCCATCACGATCAGTTCGGACACGCCGTTGCCGACGATGATGTCGTCCATGCCCACATTGGGCAGCTGTTTTTGCTGGGCGTAGTGCATGATCGCCTTGCGCGCGGCGAACAGACCCTTGGAATCGGAGTAGCCGGAGGCGGACGGCAGGTTGACGATCACGTCCTCGATGATTTCGTCCGGCGCGAAGAAACCGAACGGCGCCGGGTTGCCGATGTTCAGCTTGATGATGCGATGGCCTTCGTCTTCCATCTTCTTGGCGTGCTCTAGCACCGGACCGCGGATGTCGTAACAAACGTTGGCGAGTTTTTGCGATTTATGGACTGGCTGCATGACGACAATGGTTTCCGTGGCTTGCCGCCCGCCGGAGACGGCGGTCTTGCCCTGGCGGCGCGGTTTGTGTTCTTTCATCTGATCTCTTTGGATGTCCCCGCTGAAGCGATGACCACGTTGACGTTGTGGCGGCAATCAGCGGCGGGGTCGAGTTATAATCCTATCCCAATCTCTGATGCACTGCAGCAGCTTAATTCGCGCCCGGAAAAGGCCGTCCGCCGCAGCGCTCGCAATCGGGAATTCACTCATATGAAAATGCAGCAATCGCTGGGGCAAGGCCGCAACTTGTTCACCGGCTATGGCGACGGCCATGTTCTGATCAACGCCCAGCGCCACGAAGGCAATCTGATCGTCTCCGCGGACAGCGTGGCGCCCTGGCCGGTGGCCGCTTTCGAGGATTTGCAGGAAAGCCATTTCAGCGCGCTGCTGGCGCTGCGGCCGGAAGTGGTGCTGTTCGGCACCGGCAAGAGCCTGCGCTTCTGCCACCCGCGCCTGTCCGCCGCGCTGGCCAACGCCGGCATCGGCGTGGAAACCATGGACACCCAGGCCGCCTGCCGCACCTTCAACATCCTGCTGGCGGAAGACCGCCGCGTCGTCGCCGCTCTGCTGGCGATCTGACTCAGCCGGCGGCCGTCCGCGCCGCCTGCGGGCAACTCCACACCAGGCAGGCGGCCAGCAAGGCCGGCGCCGCCGCCAGCAGGAACAGGCTGGCCAGGCTCCAGTCCTGGCGCAGCAACTCCCCGCCCAGCCACGGCCCCAACACCGAGCCCGCCCTGCCGACGCCCAAGCTCCAGCCCACGCCGGTGGCGCGCAAGGAGGTGGGATAGGCGTTGGCCGCCAGGGCGTTGATCGCCGGCTGGCCGCCCACCACGCAAAAACCGGCGGCGAACAAGAGGCCGAACAGGCCGGCCTGCTGCGCGCCCAACTGGCCCAGCATGGCCACGGCCGCCGCCGCCAGCGCGAAGCTCGGCAGCATCACCCGCAAGAAACCCAGCCGGTCTATCCAGACACCCAGCAGCAAGGTGCCGGCCACGCCGCCCAGTTGCAGCGCGGCGCCGGCGAGGATGGCGCTCCGCGTGTCCAGCCCAGCGTCCCGCGCCAAGGCCGGCATCCAGTTGGACAGGAAATAGAGCAGGAGCAGGTTCAGAAAGCTGAGCGCCCACAAGGTCAGCGTCAGCCGCGCGCGGCCGGCCTGAAACAAGTGTGGCAACGACGCGGCGGCGACGGGTTCGCGCAGCGTCAGGCTGGACGCCGCCGTCCCGCTCATCGCCGGGTCCATGCGCCGCAGCCAGGCCAGCGCCTGTTCGCGCCGCTGCCGCGACAGCAGAAACTGCAAGGACTCCGGCAATTGCCGCCACATCCACCACGCCAGCAGCAACGGCGCGACGCCGCCGACCGCGAACACCGCGCGCCAGCCGTGGGCGGGCACCAGCCAGGCCGCCAGCAAGCCGCCCAACAGCGCGCCGACGGTGAAGCCGCAGGAAATCAGCATCATCATGCTGACCCGGCGCCGGCGCGGGCTGTACTCGCCGGCCAGCGCCATCGCGTTCGGCATGATGCCGCCCAATCCCAAGCCGGTCAGGAAGCGCAGCCACAGCAACTGCTCCAGCGTGGCGGCGAAGGCGGTGGCCAGCATGCCCAGGCCGAACCACAAGGTGCACAGCAGCAGCAAGGCGCGGCGGCCGAAGCGGTCCGCCAGCGGGCTGAACAGCAGAGCGCCCAGCAGCAAGCCCAGCAAACCGGCGCTGAACACCGGCCCCAAGGCCGGCTTGGCCATGCCCCAGTCCGCCAGCAGCGCCGGCGCGACATAGGCCATGGCCTGCACGTCGAACCCGTCCAGAATCATCAGCAAGCCGCAGATCAGCAGCAGCCGGCGCTGAAACCCGCCCAGCGGCCGCTGATCCAGCCAGGCGTCGATCTCCAGACCTGAAGCTTGCGCCATTTCCGCCCCCGAATATGCAAATGGCAAACAAGATGTCCGCAAACCGCCGCCCGGTCAAGCCGCGCCCGCAAAAAAGCCCACCGCGCGGGTGGGCTTGGCGCGTCGGCTTGGGCCGGCTCAGTGCAGCTTCAAGGACGGCCGCGCGGCGCGGCGCAGCTTGTCGCCGACATAGAGCAGAGTGGCCAGCACCCAGCCGTGCACCGCCGCCTGGTGCATGCGGTACAGCGAGCTGTAGATCAGCTTGGCGCCGAGGCCCTCCACATAGTAGTCGCGCTTGGGCCCCACCACCGCCGCCAGGCTGCCCACCGCGCTGTGCTTGCCCAGCGACACCAGCATGCCCTGCGGTTTGAAGACGAAGGGCTTGCCCTGACGGCCGGCCACGCGCCGGCTCAATTCGTCCGCCAGCCAACGCGCCTGCTGGTGGGCCACCTGGGCGGTGGCCGACAGATTGCGGCCGCTGTCGCCGTCCGGCGCCTCGGCGCAATCGCCCAGCGCATAAACGCAAGCGGCGCCCTGGCAGCGCAGCCACTTGTCCACCTGCAGCTGGTTGATGCGGTTGGTCTGCAAGCCTCCCAGGCCGGCCAGCCAGGTCGGCGCCTTGACGCCGGCGGCCCAGACGGTGATGTCGGCCGCCACCTTGTCGCCGCCCTGCAGCTCCACGCCGTCGGCGCGCACCGCCGCCACCCGGCTGCCGGTCAGCACTTTGATGTTGCGCGCGGCCAATTGCTCCTGGGCGTAGGCGGACAAGGACGGCGGCGCGGCGGCCAGGATGCGGTCCGCGCCTTCGATCACGCTGATTTCCACCCGCTCCGGCTGCAGGCGCGCGCCGTAGTGGTGCAGTTCGCACAGGGTGTGGTTCAGCTCCGCCGCCAGTTCGACGCCGGTGGCGCCGCCGCCGACGATGGCGATGCCGAGCTTGGCCAGCGGCTGCTGGCCGCTGCTGCAGCGGAAGGCCAGCTCCAGCACCCGGTGGCGCAGCTTCTCCGCGTCGTTGGGCGTGTTCAGGAACATCGCGTGCTCGCCGACGCCGGGCGTGCCGAAGTCGTTCGCCTCCGCGCCCACCGCCAGCACCAGCCAGTCGTAGGGCACTTCGCGCGGCGGGCTCAGCCGCTCGCCGCCGGCGTCGAGCACTTCGGCAAGCTGGATGCAGCGCCGCTCGGTGTCCAGCGACTGCATATAGCCGAACTCGAACTCGTAGCCGTTGCGATAACCGTGGGCGAAGTAATTGACCTCGTCCTCGCCGGTGTTGAGCGCGCCGGTGGCCACCTCGTGCAGCAGCGGTTTCCAGATGTGGGTGGGCGAGCCGTCTACCAACACGACGCGGGCCTTGTGCTGCGCGCCCAAGGTGCGTCCCAGTCGGGTGGCGAGCTCCAGGCCGCCGGCGCCGCCGCCGACGACGACGATGCTGGGCAATGCGGAATTGCGACTTAACATGACAAGATCCTTACAAGGCAGAAATCACTAAACAAGCGTCCTGGCGGCAACACGCTTGTTTAGGGAGTTCTTGCTTCAGATCAAGGAAGGAGTATGCACAGGCTGGCAGGGCAAGCCAAGATTTCGCAGCAGAAAAAACCGCCGGCATGGCTGAATGGCCGGGACGGCGGGCGGGGAAGACCACGGCGGCGGCCGTCCGAATGCGACACCGCCCCGGCTTCGATAGCGAAGCCGGGGCGGTGTCGACGCGGCGGAACCCTTGGGATTCCGCGGTCAAGCCGCGCTGGAGGAAAACATGGAACAAGCGCTCAAAACGGCGCCTTGGCGACGAACTCCATTTCCTCGCGCGTGATAGGGTGGCGCAGGGTCAAGCGCTCCGCGTGCAGCAACAAGCGCTCCGCTTTCGCCAGCACCTCCTCCGGCGCGTAGATGTCGTCGCCCAGAATGGGATGGCCCAGATGCAACATATGCATGCGCAGCTGATGGGCGCGGCCGGTCAAGGGCTCCAGCTCCACCCGGCTGGTCTGGCGCAAGCCGTCCCGCAGCACCACCCGGTAATGGGTGATGGCCTGCTTGCCGTGTTCGAAATCCACCTTCTGACGCGGACGGTTGGGCCAGTCTATGATCAGCGGCAGATCCACGGTGCCGCTGTTCTGTTCGACGATGCCGTCCACCACCGCCAGATAGCGTTTGTCCACCTTGCGGTCCATGAAGGCGATCGACAGCTCGCGCTGCATGCTGGCGCCGCGCCCCATCACCACCAGGCCGGACGTCGCCATATCCAGCCTGTGCACGGTCAGCGCGTCCGGATAGGCCCGCTGCGCGCGGCTGATCAGGCAATCCGCCTTGTCCTCGCCGCGTCCCGGCACCGACAGCAAGCCGGAGGGCTTGTTCAGCACCAACAAGGCCTCGTCGGCGTAGATCACGTCTAGGCCGGTGTCCGGCGGCGGATTGTAATGTTCCAGATTATGGCGAATGGTCATGAGGGCACAGGGAAAAGAAAGCGGAAAAAGGCGGCGATTATCTGCGCTAAACGCTGCTGCGACAAGCTGTTGCCATGACTTTTCCCCGGCGCTGTCTCTTGAAATACACAGCCGGCGACAGCATTCTCAAAGTCATCGCCCCCGGCGGCGACAAACGCCGCCGGCCTTCCCAGCATAGCCCGAAAAGGAATCACCGCATGGCAGAGCGCTTTTACATCGATCCCTATCAAACCCGTCTGGAAACCCGCGTGGCGCGGCACGACGACGCCGGCCTGGTGCTGGAGGACACGCTGTGCTACCCGCTGGGCGGCGGCCAGCCCGGCGACACCGCCGCGCTGAGCTGGGACGGCGGCGGCTGTGCAGTCAGCGATACCCGGCGCGATCGCGAAACGCGCGCCATCGTCCACCTGCTGCCCGCCGACGCGCCGCGGCTCGCCGCCGGCACGCCGGTCACCCTGGAACTGGACTGGGAACGCCGCCATCGCCACATGCGCATTCACACCTGTCTGCATTTGTTGTCGGTGGTGATCAAGGCCGGCGTCACCGGCGGCAATCTGAGCGCGGAATCCGGCCGCCTGGATTTCGACCTGCCCGAGGGCATGGAGCTGGACCGCGAACACATCGAAAGCGAGCTGAACCGGCTGGTGGCGGAAGACCGCGCGGTGCGCGTCGAAATGAGCAGCGGCGAGGCGCTGCAGCGGCAGCCGGAGCTGATCAAGACCATGTCGGTGACGCCGCCGCTGCATCTGCCGGAAATCCGGCTGATCCATATCGAGGGCGTCGATCTGCAGCCCTGCGGCGGCACCCATGTGCGCAGCACCGGCGAGATCGGTCCGGTCGTGGTGAAGAAGATTGAAAGCAAGGGCACGCGCAACAAGCGGGTGGTGGTGGCGCTGCGCGACTAAGCTCCGGCCAAGCGCCGGCCGATCGCGGCCAGTTCGGCCTTCAGGCTGTCGACAAAGCGCTCCAGCAACGGCGAGGCCGGTCGGTGCAGCGGCCTCACCAGATTGACCGCGAACGGGATGGAGACGCCGAAGCGCCGCGTCGCCAGCCCATGGTCGGCGTAATCCAGCGCGGTCAGCGGATTGACCACGGCCACGCCTATCCCCTGCCGCACCATCGCGCACACCGAGGCGGCGCTATGCGTCTCCACCACCATGCGCCGCCGAATCCCCCGCTCGGCGAACACTTGGTCCAGCTGTTGCCGATAGCTGTCGGTCGCCGCCAGGCTGATGAAGGCCTCGCCCTCGAAATCCTCGGGCGCCAGCACCGCCTTGCCCAATAGACGGTGCCCTTCCGGCAACACGCACAGTTCGTCCGCCAGCAACAGAGGCTCCACCCTCGTCCCGGCCGGCGCGTGCGCGCTCTCGCTCAAGCCCAGGTCATGGCGCTGCGCCGCCAGCCACTCTTCCAGCAACGGCGATTCCTGCGGCGCGATGTTCAGGCTGATGCCCGGCGCTTGCGACAGAAAATGCCGGCACACCGCCGGCAGCAGCGATTGCGCGAACACCGGCAAGCAGGCGATCGACAATTGCCCTTGCTCGAACTGGCGAATCGCCGCCGCGCTGCTGACGATGCGCTCCAGGCCCTGATAGCTGCGCTGCACCTCCTCGAACAACTGCAAGCCTTGCGCGCTTGGCCGCAGTCGGCCGCGGCTGCGCTCGAACAAGCGCATGCCCAGCAATTGTTCGCAGCGCGCCAGTTCGCGGCTGACCGTGGGCTGCGAAGTGCGCAGCAAGGCGGCCGCCTCGGTGACGCTGCCGGTGGTCATCACCGCGCGAAACACTTCGATATGGCGCAGACTGATTTCCATCCCGTCTTCCCTTCCCGATGGGCGGCGCGCCAGCCGCCTCTGCCTTGGCAATCCATATCATAAATGAAAGAGCTGTCGATAATTTGATATTTTATTTTTGCCGCGACGCGCGCCATGATGCTTCTGTCTGCCACCCCTAGCCATCGCCACGCCATGAAATGCTTTGACGCCCGCCAACTGACCGAACTCGCCCGCCAATACGGCAGCCCGCTCTGGGTTTACCACGCCGACACCATCCGCCAGCGCATCGCCGAGCTGAAGCGCTTCGACGTGATCCGCTACGCGCAAAAAGCCAACTCCAACATCCACATCCTCGGCTTGATGCGGGAACAGGGCGTCAAGGTGGACGCGGTGTCTCTGGGCGAAATCGAACGCGCGCTGGCCGCCGGCTACCAGGCCGACTCCGCCGAACCCTCCGACATCGTCTTCACCGCCGACGTGCTGGACCGCGCCACGCTGGAGCGGGTGGCGGCCGCGGGCATCGCGGTCAACGCCGGCTCCATCGACATGCTGCGCCAGCTGGGCGCGGCTTCTCCCGGCCATCGCGTCTGGCTGCGCGTCAATCCCGGCTTCGGCCACGGCCATAGCCAGAAAACCAATACCGGCGGCGAGAACAGCAAGCACGGCATCTGGCATGAGCAGGTTTCCGACGCGCTGGCGGTGATCCGCCAGTTCGGCCTGCGCCTGGTCGGCCTGCACATGCACATCGGTTCGGGCGTCGATTACGGCCATCTGCAACAGGTTTGCGGCGCCATGGTCAAGCTGGCGACCGAGCTGGGCCACGACATCGAGGCGATCTCCGCCGGCGGCGGCCTGTCCATTCCCTACCGCGACGGCGACGCGCGCATCGACACCGCGCATTACTTCGAGCTATGGGACGAGGCGCGGCGGCGGATCGCCGCGCATCTGGGACATCCGGTGCGGCTGGAAATCGAACCCGGACGCTTCCTGGTGGCGGAGTCCGGCGCCCTGATCTCCGAGGTCAGAGCGGTCAAAACCATGGGCAGCCGGCGTTTCGTGCTGGTGGACGCGGGGTTCAACGATTTGATGCGCCCGGCCATGTACGGCAGCCATCACGACATCACCGTCCTGAGCGCGGACGGCGCGGAAAAATCCGGCGAGCGCGCGCCCTGCGTGGTGGCAGGGCCCTTGTGCGAGTCGGGAGACGTCTTCACTCAACAGGAAGGCGGCGTGGTGGAAAGCCGTCCGCTGCCGGACGCTCAGGTAGGGGATCTGCTGGTGTTTCACGACGCCGGCGCTTACGGCGCCACCATGTCGTCGAACTACAATAGCCGGCCGCTGCTGGCCGAGGCCCTGATCGACGGCGCGTCCAGCCGCCTGATCCGTCGTCGCCAGACCATGGCGGAATTGCTGGAGCTGGAACGCGTCTAGGCCTGGCTCAGCTGAGCTCCAAATCGGCCAGCGTTTGCTGGAAGGCCTGGTAGATGTCCTGATAACTGGCGTAGCCGTCGAACACGCCCACCACCTGGGGCGATTGCAGGCCGCGCGCCAGCAACTGCTGGCCGCGGCGCGAATGCGGGCTCAAGGCGCGCAAGCGCTGACTGCGCTCGTCCCAATACACCAGCTTGGCCTCATCCGCGCCCTCCAGCCGTGAAATCAGTTTGTCCACCTGCTCCGCCGGTTGCAGCATCATGCGGTGGGAAAGCCTCTTGCCGAGTGCGGATGCGTATTCCATGAGTCGTGTCCGGTGCTTCGCAGTGGAGCGGCGAGCGATCCATGCTGCGGATTGGAAAACCTTGCCGGCTCATGCCTTCGGAACGGCCCTCAGCCGGCAACTCCTCGCATTTTTCTCAATTAGGGAATACGCCACAATCGGATTAATCTTAAATTCCTGGCGAAAACGCTTGCGGTGAAAATGACGAAAGGGCGCCGCAGCGCCCTTCCATGTCGCCGGCCCAGCCGACGTGCAAAACCGTTCCCGCCTAGTTTTTCTGCACCATATTGTTGATGACGAACTTCACGCCCGGCACTTTTTCGGCAATCTGTCCCGCTTTGAACATTTGCTGGTCGTCGGTCATGCCGCCCTCAATCGTCACCTCGCTCTTTTTGCTGCTCACCTTCAAGCCCAGCGCCTGCAGTTCGGCGTCGCCGTTCAAGGCCTGCTGCACGCTGGCGGCCAGTTCCTCATCGGTCGGCGGGGTCTGCTCGGCGTACGCCGGCAAGCCGGCGGACAACAAGGTGGTCAACAACAAGGCGCGGATGCAAAAACGTTTCATCAGATTCTCCAGTGATATGACCTGCATGCGCTCAAGCCCAGGCTTCAGCGCGAATGTTTTACCGCATACTAGCGAGGAAACTTTTCAATTTTGTTGCCGGTCCATGACAACGTGCATGAGCGTTCCGCCCGTTGGCGCCGCCGCAACAAGCGCCGCGGCCGTCATCGCCCCGTCATGCGCGTCCCAGCGTAGAATCAGACCGACTCGCAGCGCGTCGCTGCCCTAGCCCCGTTTCAGAGAACCTACCGCATGTTTAGAAAATGGCTGTTATTACTGCTCGTCGTCGGCCTGGCCGCCTGCTCCACCTCCAGTCCGCCCAGCAAGCCGGGCGGCGCGGCGCGGGAAAGCGGCGCGCCGACCTCGCTGCCGGCCTGGAGCCAGCAAGAACTGGGCGACACCCTCGTCGCGTTGAAGCAAAGCTGCAAGGCCATTGCCAGAAAACCCGGCTGGACCGAAGTGTGCCGGCAGGCCGACGGCATCTCCGCCGACAACGCGCAGGCGGTGCGCCAGTTCTTCGAAAACCGTTTCGCCACCTGGAAGGTCAACGACGGCGGCCGCGACAGCGGCCTGATCACCGGTTATTACGAGCCGCTGCTCAGCGGCAGCCGGACGCGCAGCGAACGCACCCCCTGGCCGGTATACGGCATCCCGGCGGACTTCTACAGCGTGGACGTCCCGGCCTCCGCCCGCGGCAAATCCAGCCTGACGGCGCGCCGCAGCGGCCCCAACCGGCTGACGTTGAGCGCGGCCGGCGACATTGAACTCCGTCCCGCCGACTTTCCCGCCGACAACCGCGGCACGCGGCTGAAAGGCAGGCTGGACGGCAAACGCCTGCTGCCTTATTACACCCGCGCCGAAATCAATCAGGGCAAGGGCGTGGCCAACGCGCCCATCCTGGCCTGGGTCGAAGATCCGGTGGAATTGTTCTTCCTGCAGGTGCAAGGCTCGGGCCGCATCCAGCTGGACGATGGCAGCTTCATCCACATCGGCTACGCCGAGCAAAACGGCTACGGCTACCAGTCGATAGGCAAGTGGCTGGTGGACAAGGGCGAGCTGACCATGGGCGACGCGTCGATGCAGGGCATCAAGGATTGGCTGGCGCGCAACCCGCAACGCCGGCAGGAATTATTTGCGGTGAATCCCAGCTATGTGTTCTTCAAAACCCTGCCCGGCGACAACGGCGGGCCGATGGGGGCGCTGGGCGTGCCGCTGACCGGCGGTTACAGCATCGCGGTAGATCCGCGCTACATCCCGCTGGGCGCGCCGGTCTATCTGGTCACCACCTGGCCCCACTCCACCCAGCCGCTGACGCGGCTGGTGCACGCCCAGGACACCGGCAGCGCGATCAAGGGCGCGGTGCGCGCCGACTTCTTCTGGGGCTACGGCACCGAAGCCGGCATGTACGCCGGCAGGATGAAGCAGCAAGGCAATCTGTGGATGCTGCTGCCCAAAGGCATGAACCCGTCCCAGGCCCTGTAAACCTTTAGCCTCTGCGGCGGCGCGCCTGCTCGCGCCGTCACCGCCTTCCCCCCTCTCCCTAACCATCCCCTCGCGCCATGCTCCGCCTCACCGGGCGTGAGCGGCGCCGCGTTGTCCATCGCGTTCGATCCCGTCGGGCCGGACACGTCCTTCCTGTGCCCGCGCCTTCCGTCTTTTATGCCGCCGCCCCCGGCCTCGCACCCGCTCGCGAGAGCATGAACGCCTGCCAAGCACGCCGTCCTCCCTGCTCCGGCCCGCGTCCGCCTTGATGGCGCCGCAGCGGCCAAATGCCCGGAAAGCCTTTTCCGGCAAGGCTTTGCCGCACTCTCTAAATAATTCCATTTGAATTATCGATTATTGAATTTTCCTAATATTGACTTTCATCAAACACCAAACATCACGAAATAAATAAGATTTTCGAAATTTTATATTTTCACGTTTTTATTGTTTTGTTCGATGGAGATGAAAAATGACGACAATAGATAAGGCGCCCCCCAAGATCAGCGTCTTCGCCTTCGTCATGATCACCGCCGCCGTGGTCGTCAGCGTCCGCACGCTGCCGATGACGGCGCAACCGGGGATGATGACGATTTTCCTGACCTTGGCGGCCGCGCTGCTGTTCCTGGTGCCCACCGCGCTGGTATCGGCCGAACTGGCCACCGCCTGGCCGCAGGACGGCGGCCTGTTCATCTGGGTGCGCGAGGCCTTCGGCGAGCGCATGGGCTTCGTCGCCGTCTGGATGCAGTGGATACAGATGGTGTTCGGCATGACCTCCATCATCATGATCATCGCCGCCACCTTCGCCTATGTGTTCGACCCGGCGCTCGCCAGCAACAAGCTCTACATGCTGGCGATGATTCTGGGCATCTGGTGGGCCTGCACCCTGGTCAACATGCGCGGCGTGAAAACCCTGGGTTGGGTGTCCACCATCTGCGTGAGCCTGGGCGTGTTCCTGCCCGGCGTGGTGCTGATCGGCTGCGGCATCGCCTATCTGGCCGGCGGCCACCCGATCATGACCGACGTGTCCTGGAGCTGGAACAACCTGGTGCCCAGCTTTAGCGACAGCGGCACGCTCGGCCTGTTCATCGGCTTCATCTTCGTGGTGATGGGCATGGAAGTGTCCGCCTCCAACGTGTCCTCCATCAAGGACGCGCGCCGCAATTATCCGATCGCCATCATCCTGGTGTCGGTGATCATGGTGTTGCTGTCGGTAATCGGCTCCGCCGCGATCTTCATCGCCATCCCCAAGGAAAAAATCTCGATGACCGCCGGCCTGATGCAGGCCTTCGAGCTCTATTTCAATCAATGGGGCATGGGCTGGCTGGCGCCGGTCATGGGCCTGTGCATCGGCCTGGGCCTGGTGGGGCAGGTGAACTCCTGGGTGCTGGGCCCGGTGCGCGGCCTGCAGGCCACCGCCGACTCCGGCGCCTTGCCCAAATTCCTGCAGACCACCAACCGCCACGGCGTGCCGGTGACTCTGGTGCTGATCCAGGCGGCGGCCATCACCGTCGTCGGCGTGCTGATCACCGTGATGCCGAACGTGGACAACTTCTACTTCATGCTGATGGGCCTGACCGGCCTGGTTTATCTAGTGGCCTATCTGTTCATGTTCTCCGCCGCCATCTACCTGCGCTACAAGCGCCCGGACGTGGAACGCAGCTTCCGCGTTCCCGGCGGCAAGGCGGGCATGTGGATCTGCTCCGGCCTGGGCATCGCCATCTCGCTGCTGGCCGGCTACCTGGGCTTCATCCCGCCTGGCAGCTTCCATGGCTCCGCCCATGACTACCTGCAATTCCAGCTCATCGGCCTCGCCGTCATGCTGGTGATTCCCTTCCTGGTGTACGCCTACGGCCAAAAAGCCAAGCACGCTCGCTCCGCCGGCGTCGCGCCGCGCACCTCTCCCGCCAGCAAAGCTCGTCCCGCCGAAGGCAAATGAGCCGCTTACGCATCCGTCAATCACAAGGTTAACCCATTATGAACACTCCCAATTCCTCCCCGCTGAACGTCGATGCCCTGTTCATCGGCCCCAAATCCGAAAACCGCGTGTTCTTCAAGGAAATGATGGAATACGCCGTGTCCGAACACCTGCACTGGCGCGCGGACTTCCACCCGGAAGACCCGGCGCTGGTCACCCCGGTGGAGCAACACGCCGGCGATTTCCGCCAGACCCTGTACCGCACCGAAGGCATCCTGCGCCAGCTGTCCTCCAAGCTGAAGAACACCTCGGTGCCCTGGTTCTCGCCGCGCTACCTCGGCCACATGAATGCGGACACGCTGATGGTGTCCAATCTGGCCTACGTGATGACCATGATGTACAACCCGAACAACTGCGCGCACGAAGCCTCGCCCACCACCACCGAACTGGAAGTGGAAGCCGGCCTCGACCTGTGCCGGATGTTCGGCTACGACCCCAAGCGCAGCTGGGGCCACATCACCTCCGGCGGCACCGTGGCCAACTACGAAGGGATGTGGGTGGCGCGCAATCTGAAAACCATGCCGCTGGCCATCGCCCAGCATGAAAAAGCCCGCGACCTGGTGGCCGGCAAGAGCGAGAAGGAACTGCTGAACCTGTCGCCCAGCGCGGTGCTGGACCTGACCGACGAATTGAAAAAGCGCGGCCTGTTCGAAGAAGTGCGCGCGATGTCCTGCCGCGGCGTCGGCATCAAGCAAGGTTCGCTGGGCAAGATCCTGGTGCCGCAATCCAAGCACTATTCGTGGATGAAGGCGATGGACGTGCTGGGCATCGGCCAGGAACACATCGTGCCGCTGCCGGTGGACGAGAACTACCGCACCGACGTGGCCAAGATGCGCGAGATCACTTTCCGCCTGATCGAGGAAGGCCACCCCATCCTGGCCATGGTGTCGGTGGTGGGCACCACAGAGGAAGGCTCGATCGACCATGTCGACGAGGTGATCAAGCTGCGCGCCGAATGCGAACGGAAGTACGGCGCCTCCTTCTACGTGCACGTTGACGCGGCCTACGGCGGCTATGTCCGCGCGATGTTCCTCGACGAAGACAACCGCTTCATGGACTACGACGCGCTGCTGGCCCGCTACCGCGCCGAAGACATCATCCCGGCCGGCGTGACCTGGCCCAAGCGCGACGTCTACGAAGGCTTCAAGGCGATGGCGGAAGCGGACTCCATCACCGTGGACCCGCACAAGGTGGGCTACATCCAGTACGCGGCCGGCGCCGTGTGCATGAAGGACAAGCGCATCGTCGACCTGATCTCCTACCACGCGGCCTATGTGTTCGAAGAAGTGGACGAGGCCGAAGGCGCCGACACCAAGGTGGTGCTGGGCTCCTCCATCATGGAAGGCTCCAAGGCCGGCGCCACCGCCGCCGCGGTCTGGGCGGCCCACCGCCTGGTGCCGCTGAACATCGGCGGCTACGGCAAGGTGATCGGCCGCGGCATCGTCACCGCCGACTGGTTCGCCCAGCGCCTGGCCGACGCCAAGCCCTTGACCGTCGGCCGCCGCAAGTTCGAAGTGCGGCCCATCATGCATCCGGACTTCCACATGGTGAACTTCACCTTCAAGGAAATCGGCAACGACAGCCTGGAAGACCACAACCGGCTGAACAAGAAGATGTACGAGATCTGCTCCTACGCTTCCGGCCGCACCTACACCAACGACTTCCTGACCTCCTCCACCTCGCTGTCGGTGGAAGAGTACGGCGACACCCCGTGGCACTACGTGGCCAGCCGCGGCTTCAGCCGCGCCGAATGGGACAAGGTGGAAAGCGTCTACATCCTGCGCGCCGCGGTGATGACCCACTTCCTGCGCAAGGCCGAGGACTTCGACGCCTACTGGGAACAGCTGCGCGAAGTCTTCGCCGCCAAGCTGGCCCAGATCGTGGACATGGAGGACAAGGCCGGCTCCGACGCCGACGCCTTGATCGCTGCCTGAGCCACCTCCGCTCCCGGCCTGGCCGGGAGCGTTTTTTTTCATCACCAGACCCCACACCGACTATGAGTTTGTCCGGTTTTTACGAACGCATCCTTCTCTTCATCAAGGATGGTTGAGGATTCCACATGCAAGTCAATTTCAAGGCCGTCGGGGCCACCTTGCTGATCTCCGGCACCATGCTGGGCGCCGGCATGCTGGCGCTGCCGCTGGTGTCCGCCGGCATGGGCTTCGGCTATGCCTGCCTGACCCTGTTTCTGATCTGGGCGTTGATGACCTACACCGGCCTGATGCTGCTGGAGGTCTGCCTGTCCTTCCCCGAAGGCTACGGCTTCGACGCCATCGCCCGCTCGCTGTTCAAGGCCAAGGGCAGCTATCTGATCAACGCCAGCCTGCTGCTGCTGCTCTACGCGCTCTCCTCCGCCTATATCTCCGGCGGCGGCTCCACCTATCAATCCAGCCTGCACCAATACCTGGGCCTGGCCCTGTCTCCCGGCCAGGTCTCGCTGGCCTTCACCGCGCTGATCGGCGGCATCGTCTTCGCCAGCACCACGGCGGTGGACAAGGTCAACCGGCTGCTGTTCAGCCTGAACATCCTGATCTTTCTCGCGCTCAGCGCGGTGATCCAGCCCTATGTCGACACCGGCAACCTGTCGGAAAGCACGGACTCGGCCAAATACATGCTGGCCGCCATCCCGATGTTTCTGACCGCCTTCGGTTTTCACGGCAGCGTGCCCAGCATGGTCAAATACCTGGGCCGCGACCAACCGCGCACGCTGCGCAACGTCTTCATCGCCGGCAGCCTGATTCCCATGGGCGTCTACCTGCTGTGGGTGTTCAACACCCTGGGCGCGCTGCCGCGCTACGGCAGCCACAGCTTCCAGGCCATCTCCGCCCATAACGGTTCGGTGGGCATGTTCCTGGACGAATTCCACGCGCTGGTGCCCACGCCGCAAGTGCCTTCCCTGCTGTCCGCCTTCTCGTCCATCGCGCTGTTCACCTCCTACCTTTGCGTGTCGCTGGGCCTGTTCGACGCCATGGCCAGCACCCTGAAACGCGGCGACGGCCTGCGGCAGCGGCTGCAGACCGCGCTGATCACCTATCTGCCGCCGCTGGGCTTCGCGCTGTTCTTTCCCGGCGGCTTCGTCGCCGCGCTGGGCGCCGCCGCCATCTTCCTGGTGATTCTCGCCATCCTGTTCCCGGCGCTGGCCCTGATCAAACTGCGCCGCCAGGACAACTACCGTCCCGGCTACCAGGTCAGCGGCGGCGGCACCCTGCACTGGGCGATAGGCGGTTCCGGCCTCGCCATCATCTTGTTCCAGATCCTGGTGATGCAAGGACTGCTGCCCGTGTTCTGACGGCGCCCCCGCGCCGTCGTCCGGACGCGCGGCCAGCACGGCCGCGCGCCGCAATCATGGAGGTAAACGAAATGAAGCAATCGACCCTGATCCGGGATCTGCAGCAACGCGGCCTGATCGCGCAGGCCACCGACGCGGACGCGCTCGACGCGCTGCTGTCCCGGGAAACGGTCACCCTGTACTGCGGCTTCGACCCCACCGCCGACAGCCTGCACCTCGGACACTTGGTGCCGCTGCTGCTGCTCAAGCGCTTCCAGATGGCCGGGCACCGCCCTATCGCCCTGGTCGGCGGCGCCACCGGGATGATAGGCGACCCCAGCTTCAAGGCCAGCGAGCGCAAACTCAACACCGCGGACGTGGTGGCCGGCTGGGTGGACAAGATCCGCCGCCAGGTGGAGCCCTTCCTCCGCTTCGAAGGCGACAACGCCGCGCTGATGGCCAACAACCACGATTGGTTCGCCGACATGAGCGCGCTGGACTTCCTGCGCGACGTCGGCAAGCATTTCTCGGTCAACGCCATGATCAAGAAGGAGTCGGTGCAGCAGCGGATCCACCGCGACGATGTCGGCATCTCCTTCACCGAGTTCGCCTACAGCCTGCTCCAGAGCCACGACTTCGTGGAACTGAACCGCCGCTTCGGCTGCAAGCTGCAGATCGGCGGCTCCGATCAATGGGGCAACATCACCGCCGGCGTCGACCTGGTCAGACGCGTGACCCAGCAACAAGCCTTCGGCCTGACCATGCCCTTGATCACCAATAGCGACGGCACCAAGTTCGGCAAGAGCGAAGGCAACGCGGTCTGGCTGGACCCGAACAAGTGCTCGCCCTACGCCTTCTATCAGTTCTGGCTGGGCGCGGCCGACGCCGACGTCTACCGCTTCCTGCGCTACTTCACCTTTTTGTCCAATGAAGAGATCGAGGCCGTCGAGGCCGAGGACCGCGCCTCCGGCGGCAAGCCGCGGGCGCAGCGCCTGCTGGCCGAGCAGGTGACCGAACTGGTGCACGGCCCGGACGCGCTCGCCGCCGCCCAACGGATCACCCTCAGCCTGTTCGACAACGAGGTGGAGCGGCTCAGCGCCGCGGACTTCGCTCAACTGGCCCAGGACGGCGTGCCGCGGCTGACGCTGCCGCCGCAGTCCACGCCGCTGATCGACGCCTTGGCGGCCAGCGGCCTGGCCGCGTCCAAAAGCGAGGCCCGCGCCCTGCTGCAAAGCGGCGCGGTCAGCGTCAACGGCGTCCGGGCGGACGCGCTGGACGCTCGCCTCGAACAGGACAACCGCCGTCATCAACGCTATACGCTGTTGCGGCGCGGCAAGAAACAGTATTGTCTGCTGATTTGGGAATGAGCGCGCGGAAACGCGCGAAACGGCCCGGACGCTGAAGCGCCGGGCTCGCCCCGCCCTGACGCCTGACGGCGGATGGGCGGGGACGCCGGCCGCGGAGGGGCCCGCGAGCCGGTAAACTAGCGGGGCAGGAAAGCTTCCGTGCTCAGGCCTTCCACCACCTGCATCACGTGGGAATAGTGCTGATCCAGCAAGTGCAGCGTCCGCTCCGCGTCCCTGGCCAGCACCGCCTGCATGATGGCCTGATGCTCGCCTTCGTCGCTGTAGCGCTTGGACGCCGGCAGCACCGGATCGAACCAGATGTGCCGGTAGCGCTCCAGCCGGTTGTACAAGGACTCCATCACCTCCAGGATCACCGGCGAGTGGCTGCCGCTGATGATGGCCAGGTGAAACGCCATGTGGCGGTCCGCCCAGTCCTGCAAATCCACATTGGCGTCGTTCAGGTCTATCCGGCTCAAACGATGGTAGCTGGCCAACACCTCCAGCTCCCAGGCCTCGTCGCCCTGCTCCAGCGAGCGGCGCACCGCCTCTTCCGCCAGCACTCGGCGCACCAGCAGGATGTCGTAAAGCTCATGGCGGGAAATCGGCGCCACCCAAAAGCCGCGCTGCGGCTCCATCAGCACGTATTTGCACCAGCTCAGGCGCAGCAGTGCCTCCCGGATCGGAGAACCGCCGGCGTCGTAGCGCGCCTTGAGTTCGTGCAACAGCAGCTTCTGCGACGGACGGTAGACGCCGAGCAGAATGTCCCGGCGCAACTCCTGGAATACCTTGTCGGCCAATGTGGCGTTGCTGCTTGCCGCCTTTTTTTCCTTCTGGGGCATTCGGTCTTTTCCACACGAGATTGCGCAATGATGCGCGAAACGCTAGATAGTAACTTAAAACGGCGCAGCATATTGATTTTCCCCATCGGCATAGCGGGAAAATAGTTAAAAGCTACGTCGATCCGGCACGGAGATCTGCGGGCGGGGAAGCGTCCAGCGAAAGAGGCGGACAGGGCGTCTCGACCGCGACGCGGCCGGCAAACAAAAAAGCCGACTCAAGCGTCGGCTTCTGATGTGAATCGCCAAGAACCGCCGCATTCCGCGTGGGAGTCTTGGTGGGCCCCCGGGGAGTCGAACCCCGCACCAACGGATTATGAGTCCGCTGCTCTAACCAGGCATGAGCTAGAGGCCCAGAGCTGCGCATTATAACAGCCAAAAAGCAAAACCCCAAGCGTCGAATACCGACGGCTTGGGGTTTTCATCTGGCTCAGGCTTTTAGCCTAGACCGAGGTCGCATCGAATCACTGACCGCCCGGCTCGTTGTCCAGGAAGCTGCGCAGGCGTTCCGAGCGGGTCGGGTGACGCAGCTTGCGCAGGGCCTTGGCTTCGATCTGGCGGATGCGCTCGCGAGTCACGTCGAACTGCTTGCCCACCTCTTCCAGCGTGTGGTCGGTGTTCATGTCGATGCCGAAGCGCATGCGCAGCACCTTGGCTTCGCGCGGCGTCAGCGTGTCCAGCACCTCCTTGGTGGCGTCCTTCAGGCTGGAATACATCGCAGCGTCGGACGGCGCCAGGTTGTTCTGGTCCTCGATGAAGTCGCCAAGATGGGAATCGTCGTCGTCGCCGATCGGGGTTTCCATGGAGATGGGCTCCTTGGAAATCTTCATGATCTTGCGAATCTTCTCTTCCGGCATCTCCATCTTTTCCGCCAGCTCGGCCGGATCCGGCTCGTGGCCGGTTTCCTGCAGGATCTGACGGCTGATGCGGTTCATCTTGTTGATGGTCTCGATCATGTGCACCGGGATGCGGATGGTGCGCGCCTGGTCCGCGATGGAGCGGGTGATCGCCTGGCGAATCCACCAGGTGGCGTAGGTCGAGAACTTGTAGCCGCGGCGGTATTCGAACTTGTCCACCGCCTTCATCAAACCGATATTGCCTTCCTGGATCAGGTCGAGGAACTGCAGACCGCGGTTGGTGTACTTCTTGGCGATGGAGATCACCAGGCGCAGGTTGGCCTCGATCATCTCTTTCTTGGCGCGGCGCGCCTTGGATTCGCCCGCCGACATCTGGCGGTTGATTTCCTTCAGCGCCTTGATCGGCAGCATCGCGCGATCCTGCAGCTCGGACAGCTTGGTCTGCTTCTCGATGATCGCGTATTTGAAGCGGGTCAAGGCTTCCGCCCAGGCCTTGCCGGAATGGATCTCGTCTTCCACCCAGTCAAGATTGGTCTCGTTGCCCGGGAACACCTTGATGAAGTGGGCGCGCTCCATGCGCACGCGGCTGACACAGATATCCTGGATGTCGCGTTCGTAAGTGCGGATTTCGTTGACGCGGCTGCGCAGCGAGTCGCACAGGCTTTCCACCTGACGGGTGGAGAAGCGCACCAGCATGAACTCGGTGGTGATCGCGTCCTGCAGCTCCAGGTATTCCTTGCTCTGCGCGCCCTTGGCCGAGAGCACCTTGACCATCTTGTCGAACAGCATGCGCACGCCGGTGAAGTGCTCCAGCGCTTGCTGCTTCAGCTCTTCCAGGTTGACGCCGGCGGCGTCGGCGGCGTCGCCGTCCTCATCCTCCTCCTCGTCTTCCTCCTCGGCTTCAGCGTCGAGCAGTTCGTCCTCGTCCGCCGGTTCGGCGAACGCGGCCTCGTCCTCGGACGGCGCGTTCAGATCGATGAAGCCGTCGACGACCTCGTCCACGCGCACTTCGTCGCGGCCGACGCGCTCCACCAGCTCCAGCACTTCGGCGATGGTGCCCGGACAAGCCGAAATCGCCTGGATCATGTACTTCAGGCCGTCTTCGATCCGCTTGGCGATTTCGATCTCGCCTTCGCGGGTCAGCAGTTCCACCGAACCCATTTCGCGCATATACATGCGCACCGGGTCCGTGGTGCGGCCAAATTCGGAATCCACCGAGGACAGCGCCGCTTCGGCTTCTTCCACGGCGTCTTCGTCGGCCACCGGCGGGGTGGCGTCGGACATCAGCAGGGTGTCCGCATCCGGCGCCTCGTCGTAAACCTGGATGCCCAGACCGGAAATCATCGTGACGATGTTTTCGATCTGCTCGGCGTCAGACACGTCTTCCGGCAGGTGGTCGTTGATTTCCGCGTAGGTCAGATACCCACGCTCCTTGCCCAAGGCGATCAGCTGGCGCAGGCGTTTACGCTGCTCTTCCAGGCTCATCACTTCGGTTTCGTTTTCCTGCACGTCTTTTTGATTTTCGGGAGAGGCCGCCATTTCGCTTCCTGCTTGAAATAAGCCGAAAAAAACAGTTGATAATAACACAAGCAAACAACGCTGTTTGTGTAGCCCTGCGGGGCGCTTTTAAAACCGCGGCATCGCTTTCGGCAATCCGGCGCTCGCGCCCGATTGCTCCGCGATCCGCCGCGGCGGCGACGTCGTCAAGCGTTCGGCGCCAGCAAATCCCGCAGCAATTCCCCTAGCAATCTGACTTCTTCCGGAGTCAGGCCTTCGTTCCGGTCCTTTTGTTTTAGCCGCTCCACCTGAGTTTGATGCAGCAATTTCAGGAGCTTGGCCGCGCCGTCCTGGAACTGCTGTCTATCCTCCTCGCTGGGATCGGCGAACTCGTCCGGATCCTGCATGGCCTGCTGCAGAACACTATCCACCAGCCCTTCGTATGGAGTGCCACGCAGGCTTTCCATCAATTGCGCCGTATTCGGCGGCTGGTCGTGCCCTTGCACGCATTCGGCCAACATGGCAAAACAGGCAAGCTCGTCGGACAGTGCCATGCTGTCCGGCAAACGCACATCGCCGGCCCAACCAGGGTTCAACAGCAGCCATTTGATCAGGCGCGTTACCATGGAGGACTGTGGCGGGCGATGCGATACCTCCGGCAAACGGTGCTCCCGCTTGCCTTTGCGCTCCGACTTCCTTTGGCCCGTCGTCAACATGTCGAATTCGTCGACATCCACACCGGCGAGTTCCGCCAGTCTTTTCTTGATGATGAAGCCCAGTGCCGGAGCGGCAATCTGCGCCAGAAGGGGGGCGGCCTGACGAATCAGATCGGCCTTGCCTTCCGGCGTGGTCAGGTTCACCTCGCGACACAATTCGCGGGTGAAGTAAACGGACAGAGGCAGGCTCTGCTCTTCCAATACTTTTTCAAAGGCCTCGGCGCCGAACTCGCGGATATAGCTGTCCGGATCGTGCTCCTGCGGCAGGAACAGAAAGTTCAGCGCCTTGCCGTCCTGCAATTGCGGCAGGCTGTTTTCCAGCGCGCGCCAAGCCGCTTTTTGACCGGCCTTGTCGCCGTCGAAGCAGAAATACACCTGGTCCGCGTGGCGCATCAGCTTGCGCGCGTGCTCGCCGGTGGTGGCGGTGCCCAGCGTGGCCACCGCGTAAGCGACGCCGAACTGAGCCAGCGCCACCACGTCCATATAGCCTTCGACCACCAGCACGCGGTTTTTATCCCGTATCGCCTGCCGCGCCTCGTAGAGGCCGTACAACTCCCGGCCCTTCTCGAACAAGGGCGTTTCCGGCGAATTCAGGTACTTGGGCTCGCCCTTGCCCATCACCCGGCCGCCGAAGCCGATGATGGCGCCGCGCTGGTTGCGGATCGGGAACATCACCCGATCGCGGAAGCGGTCGTAACGCTGGCCCTTCTCTTCATTGACGATGACCAGGCCGGTATCGACGAGTTTGTCGTCCTGGTAGTCCGGAAACACCGCCTCCAGGTTCTGCCAGCCGTCCGGCGCGAAGCCAAGGCCGAAGCGGCCGGCCACTTCGCCGCTCAAACCCCGGCCTTTCAGATAGGAAATGGCGTTGGGCGCGGACTTCAGCTGCTGTTTGTAGTAGCCTGCGGCCATCTGCATCATCTGTTCCAGCGACAGCTTGCGCTCGCGCGCGGCGCGGCTGGCTTCCGGGTTGGCGTGGGCGCGGCTGTCCGGCACCTGCATGCCGACGCCTTCGGCCAACAGTTTCACCGCGTCGACGAAGCCCAACCCCTGGTATTCCATCACGAAGCCGATGGCCGAGCCGTGGGCGCCGCAGCCAAAGCAGTGATAGAACTGCTTGGACGGGCTCACCGTGAACGACGGCGACTTTTCCTTATGAAACGGGCAGCAGGCCAGATAGTTCTGACCGCCCTTTTTCAAAGGGACGTAACGGTCCACCACGTCGATGATATCGACGCGGGACAACAACTGATCAACGAAATCCTGAGGGATCAAGCAAGGTCACCGATGGCGCGGGCCGACAAGCCGGCCCGCTGCCGGCTCAACCGGCCAGCTTGGCCTTGATGCAGGCGGACACCTGCGCCATGTCGGCGCGACCGGCCAATTGCGGCCGCAACAGCCCCATCACCTTGCCCATGTCCTGCATGCCGGCGGCGCCGCTGTCGGCGACGGCCTTGACCACCAACGCGTCGACCTCCTCGGCGGACAGCTGCTGCGGCATATAGGCCATCAGCACGTCCATCTCGAATTTTTCCTTGTCAGCCAGGTCCTGACGCTGGGCCGCCTCGTACTGGCTGACCGAATCGCGGCGCTGCTTGAGCATCTTGTCGATGACGGCGACGACGCCGGCGTCATCCAGCTCCACGCGCTCGTCCACTTCCTTCTGCTTGATGGCCGCCAGCAACAGGCGAATGGCCGCCAGTTTGTCGCTTTCCCGCGCTTTCATTGCAGATTTCATGTCGTCGCTGATTCGCTGCTTGAGGCTCATTGCTTGCTTTCCGGAAGATGACCGCCACCCGTCGCGGGCGGCGAGTGCGCACTTAGAGAGAGTCAAACCCTGATGACATTGGTTTTGAAGGGTTCAAAACCCATGCCGTCAGAGTCTGCAAACGGGGAACTACAAATGGCAAAACCGCAGGCTAGGCCTGCGGTCCTGCTTACTGACCAGACGAACTCTTAGTAGAGTTTCGGCGGCAGCATTTGGCTGCGGATGCGCTTGTAGTGGCGCTTAACGGCAGCGGCGTGCTTGCGCTTGCGCTCGGCAGTCGGTTTTTCGTAGAACTCGCGGGCGCGCAGTTCGGTCAGCAGACCGGTTTTTTCCACTGCGCGCTTGAAGCGACGCATTGCAACTTCAAACGGCTCGTTCTCTTTAACACGAATGTTCGGCATTGAATCTAGTATCCTTAGTTCCTAGCGTCCAGACGTGGCTGGAGCTATAAAAAACAGCATTTTAACAACGTTACGCGGTTTGGAAAAGTCTGAAGCGTTCCGACCAAGCAATCTGTGGCGCTTTACGCATCACGGCTTGACGGAAGAAATCACCCCCTCACTAGGAGAACTAGGTACTGCACTATAAAAACGTTTCGGCATCCGGCCGGCAAGATATGCCGAGCGGCCTGCTTCTACAGCCTGTTTCATGGCGTGGGCCATCAACACCGGTTGTTGCGCGGCGGCAATCGCGGTGTTCATCAGCACGCCATCGCAGCCCAGTTCCATCGCGATCGCCGCGTCGGACGCGGTGCCGACGCCGGCGTCAACCAGCACGGGAACCTTGGACTGCTCGATAATCAACTTCAAATTCCACGGATTCAGAATCCCCATCCCGGAGCCGATCAGGCTGGCCAGCGGCATGATGGCGCAGCAGCCCATTTGCTCCAGCTCGCGCGCGATGATGGGATCGTCCGAGGTGTACACCATCACGTCGAAGCCCTCGGCCACCAGCACTTCAGCGGCTTTCAGGGTTTCCTTGACGTTGGGGAACAAGGTGTTCGGATCGCCCAGCACTTCCAGTTTGACCAGACGGTGGTCGTCCAGAAGCTCTCTGGCCAGGCGCAAAGTGCGGATGGCGTCGTCGGCGGAATAACATCCCGCCGTATTGGGGAGAAGGTTATACCGGTTTTTGGGCAAAAAGTCCAGCAAATTGGGTTCGCCCGCATTCTGCCCCAGATTGACTCGGCGAATGGCGACGGTGACGATTTCCGTTCCCGACGCGTCCAGCGCTTGGGCCGTTTCCTCAAAATCCCGATACTTGCCGGTTCCCACCAGCAAACGCGAATTGTAAGCCTTGCCTGCGATGATCAGTTGATCCGCCACTCCTGCACCTCTATTCAGCTTTGCCGCTCAGCCTCCGCCGACGGCCACCACGATTTCGAGTTCGTCGCCGTCGGCCAGCCCGGTGGCCGGATACCGGCTGCGCGGCACGATCTCGCCATTCTTTTCCAGCGCCACGCGCTTGCCGGCGATGCCCAGCGCCGCCACCAGCTCGGCCACGTTGGCGACGCCGGCCAGTTCTCGGCCCTCGCCGTTGATCTTGAGTTTCAGCATCTCATCTCCGTTGCACGCGCTGCACCACCGGCAGCACGCGAATGGCGCTCAGCACCCGCTCCAGATGCTCGACGCCCTCCACCTGCAGACGGAAGTGGATATTGAACAGGCCGTCGCCGTCGCGGCTGCTGTCCTGGGTGTCGGCGCTTTCGATATTGGCCGAGGCCTGCGAGATCGCGGTGGCGATGTCGGCCAGCGCGCCGCGCTCGTTGCGGGACAACACGCCGACGGTGACGCCGAACATGCGGTCGCGCTGCGCCTCCCAATTGACGTCCAGCAGCTTGTCGTGATCCGCCCGCCGCGCGTTCGGGCAGCCCTTGCGGTGTATCACCAGGCCCTGGCCCTTGGTGATCACGCCCAGGATGTCGTCGCCCGGCAGCGGGTTGCAACACGGCGACAGCTGCACCATGCCGCCCTCGTTGCCGCGTATCGTCACCGGCCCCACTTTCACTTCCTCGCCCAGCCGCTCGCCGGCCAGCTCCAGCAAGCGCCGCGCGACCACGATGGGCATCAGCTTGCCGGCGCCGATGTCGGCCAACACGTCCTGGTGCGAGGCCAGCTTCTCGCCGAAGGCGGCCAGATACTCCACCCACAGCTCCTCGCTCAGCGTCAGCGGCGTCACCGCCAGCGCGCCGATCGCCTGTTTGAGCAGCTTTTCGCCCAGACCGACCGCCTCTTCCTGCTGCAGGCTCTTCAGATAGTTGCGGATGCCGGAACGCGCGCGCCCGCTCTGCACGAAGGTCAGCCAGGACGGATTGGGCTTGGCCTGAGTGGAGGTGATGATTTCCACGGTGTCGCCGTTGCGCAGCACGGTGCGCAGCGGCACCAGCGCGTGGTTGACGCGCGCGGCGATGCAACGGTGGCCGATGTCGGTATGCACCGCGTAGGCGAAGTCCACCGGCGTCGCGCCCTGCGGCATCACCATGATTTTGCCCTTGGGCGTGAACACGTAGACCTCGTCCGGGAACAGGTCGATCTTGATGTGCTCTAGGAATTCGACCGGATCGTCGCTCTCCTCCTGCATGTCCATGATTTTCTGCAGCCACTGGTGGGTGCGCTGCTGCGCGGTGTTGACGCCGTCGCCGCTCTTGTACATCCAGTGCGAGGCCACGCCGGCCTCGGCCACGCTGTTCATCTCGCGAGTGCGGATCTGCATCTCCACCGGCGTGCCGTAGGGACCGAACAAGGTGGTGTGCAGGCTCTGATAGCCATTGCCCTTGGGAATGGCGATGTAGTCCTTGAATTTGCCGGGGATCGGCTTGTACAGGCTGTGCAAGGCGCCCAGCGCCAGGTAACAGCCGGGAATGTCGTTGACGACGACGCGGAAGCCGTAGATATCCAGCACCTCGGAAAACGACAGGTGCTTTTCCTGCATTTTCTTGTAGATGCTGTAGAGGTTTTTCTCCCGCCCCTTGATGGTGGCTTCGATATTGCTCTGCACCAGCTTCTGGCTGACGGACTGCAAGATCTTGGTCACCACCTCGCGGCGGTTGCCGCGCGCGGCGCGCACCGCCTTGGACAACACCCCGTAGCGATGCGGGTGCAGGTGCTTGAACGCCAGGTCCTGCAGCTCGCGGTAAACCTTGTTGAGGCCGATGCGATTGGCGATCGGCGCGTAGATTTCCAGGGTTTCCAGCGCGATGCGGCGGCGCTTGTCCTCGCGCATCGAATCCAGCGTGCGCATATTGTGCAGCCGGTCCGCCAGCTTGACGATGATGACGCGGATGTCGCGCGCCATCGCCAGCACCATTTTGCGGAAGCTTTCCGCTTGCGCGGTTTCCTTGGTCTGGTATTCCAGCCGCTCCAGCTTGGAGAGGCCGTCCACCAGGTCGGCGATGATCTTGCCGAATTTTTCGATCAGCGTCGGCTTGGTGACGCCGGTGTCCTCCAGCACATCGTGGAGCAGCGCGGCGGCGAGGCCCTGCACGTCCAGCCGCCACTCGGCCAGCATGCCGGCCACCGCCAGCGGGTGGGTGATGTAGGGTTCGCCGCTCTTGCGGGTCTGCCCTTCGTGCGCCGCGCGGCTGACTTCAAAAGCCTGCCGCAACAGCTGGACGTCCTCCGGCTTGAGATAACGCGCGACTGACTCGAAAAACGCTTGCGCTTCGCTGTCGATCAGGGCGTTATAGTCGATTTCATCCTCGATGCCGGTTGCCATAACCCACCACCCACTTGCAATCAGGCTTTGCCGCGGCTCAGGACTTCCTTGCCGACGTGGCCGGCGGCGATTTCACGCAGCGCGACGACGGTGGGCTTATGACGGCCGGCTTCAACGAAGGGGCTGGCGCCGGAAGCCACTTGGCGCGCACGGTAGGCCGCGGCCAGGGTCAGGTCGAAACGGTTCTGGATGCGGTCCAGGCAATCGTCAACAGTAATACGGGCCATGTGCTTTCTTTCCTCAAAGTTGCCAAGGGCGTTGTCGGTCGCCATTCTTGCGGCCGCGGCAACGCCCAGGGGATCACTATATCTAAATTTTAGTCGACTCACCAACAAACGGTCGGATCAGCCGCCCTGCCCCATCCGCGCCAGCATCGGGGCCAGCTTGCGACACTGGATGGCGCTGCGCAGCCGGTTGGCGCGCACCACGCTGATCAGATCGAGGCGGGCGCGCTCGAAATCGTCGTTGACCACGATGTAGTCGTACTCGGAGATCTTGTCGATCTCGGCGCGGGCCGAGGCCAGCCGGCGGCGGATCACTTCCTCGCTGTCGGTGGCGCGGCCGCGCAGACGGCGCTCAAGCTCTTCGATGGACGGCGGCGCGATGAAGATGCCGATCGCGTCGGGGAAGACTTTGCGCACTTGCTCGGCGCCCTGCCAGTCTATCTCCAGCAGGATGTCCTGCCCCACGTCCAGGCGGCCGCGTATCCACGACGCGCTGGTGCCGTAATAGTTGCCGTAGACCTCCGCGTACTCGAGGAAATCGCCGCGCTCTATCATGGACTTGAACGTCGCCTGGTCGACGAAATGGTAATGCTTGCCGTCCACTTCGCCCTTGCGCGCCGCGCGCGTGCTATAAGAAATGGACAGCTCCACGGAAGGTTCCGCGTCTAGCAAGGCCGCCACCAGCGAGGTTTTCCCCGCGCCGGAAGGAGCGACCACGATAAAGATATTACCGGTTGGCTGGCTCATGAAAAGGTACTTCCTGCCAAATGAGTAATTCTCCAGAATACCATAAGCGCGCGTCTACTGTTAATCGCCAAGTTATTTTCACGTCAAGATTTAGGTAAATCTCTTCAGGCTGAATAAAATGGCTCGTTTTTTTCCTACCTATCTCCTTTGGAGCGCGTTTCGCCATGCAATTCCTTGACAGCTTCTTCAAGCTGAAAGAACACGGCACCACGGTGAAGACCGAAGTCATCGCCGGCTTTACCACCTTCCTGACCATGGCTTACATCATCCTGGTCAACCCGCTGATCCTGTCGAGCACCGGCATGGACCTGAACGCCGTCTTCGTCGCCACCTGTCTGGCCGCCGCCCTCGGCACCGCCATCATGGGCCTGGTGGCCAATTACCCGATCGCGCTGGCGCCGGGCATGGGTCTGAACGCCTACTTCACCTTCAGCGTGGTCAAGGGCATGGGCCTGTCCTGGGAGACCGCGCTGGGCGCGGTGTTCATCTCCGGCATCGTGTTCCTGGCGGTGAGCCTGTTCCGCGTGCGCGAGGCCATCGTCAACGCGATCCCGCAATCGCTGAAATTCGCCATTTCCGCCGGCGTCGGCATGTTCCTCGCCATCATCGCGCTGAAGAACGCCGGCGTGATCGCGCCGCATCCGGAAACCTATCTGACCCTGGGCGACATCCACAAGCCCACCACCCTGCTGGCCGTGCTGGGCTTCTTCCTGATCGTGGCGCTGGAATACCGCAAGGTGCCGGGCTCCATCATCATCGGCATCCTGGTGGTGACGGTGCTGTCCATCGCCATGGGCCTGTCTCCGTTCAAGGGCGTGGTGGCGCCGGTGCCGAGCATGGCGCCCACCTTCATGAAGATGGACATCGCCGGCGCGCTGCAAGCCGGCCTGATCGGCGTGATCTTCGTGTTCTTCTTCGTCGATCTGTTCGACACCACCGGCACGCTGGTCGGCGTATCGCATCGCGCCGGCCTGCTCAAGGACGGCAAGCTGCCGCGCCTGAAGCGCGCGCTGCTGGCCGACTCGGTGGCGATCACCGCCGGCGCGGTGATGGGCACCTCGTCCACCACCGCCTATGTGGAATCCGCCGCCGGCACCGCCGTCGGCGGCCGCACCGGCCTGACCGCGATGGTGGTGGCCGTACTGTTCCTGGCCTCGCTGTGGCTGTCGCCGCTGGCGGCCACCGTGCCCGCCTACGCCACCGCGCCGGCGCTGTGCTATGTGGCGGTGCTGATGGCCCGCGGCCTGGCCGAAATCGACTGGAGCGATCTGACCGAATCCGCTCCGGCGGTGATGACCGCGCTGGCGATGCCGTTCACCTTCTCCATCGCCGACGGCATCGCCTTCGGCTTCATCAGCTACGCGGTGATCAAGATCCTGGCCGGCCGTTTCTCCGACCTGAAGCTGCCGGTGCTGGTGATCGCCGCGCTGTGGATCTTCAAGCTGGCTTTCTTCCACTGAAACGTCAATAATTGATGCGGACTCCTGGCCTGCCGCGCTGCGCGGCGGGCTTTTTCTTGTGGGCCGCGCGGCGACTCTCTTCATTTCGAAGTACAATAAGGCCATGGAAAACCTTAGCAATCTCGACTACTCCAGCTATCTGAAAGGCTGGATCCGCAATGTGCCGAACTGGCCGCAACAAGGCGTGATGTTCCGCGATATCACCCCGTTGCTGCAGAATCCCAAGACCTTCCGCATGCTGATCGACATCTATGTGCACCGCTACATGATGGAGAAGGTGGACCTGGTGGCGGGCCTGGACGCGCGCGGCTTCATCATCGGCTCGGTGCTGGCTTACGAGTTGAACGTGGGCTTCGTGCCCATCCGCAAGCGCGGCAAGCTGCCTTTCACCACGGTGGAAGAAGAATACGAACTGGAATACGGCAACGCCGCGGTGGAAATGCACACCGACGCCTGCAAGCCGGGCGACCGCGTGATCCTGATCGACGACCTGGTCGCCACCGGCGGCACCATGATGGCCGGTTACAAGCTGCTCAAGCGCATGGGCGCCGACGTGCTGGAAGCCGCCGCCATCATCGAACTGCCCGAGCTGGGCGGCGGCAAGCTGGTGCGCGACGGCGGCCTGGAGTTGTTCACCGTCTGCGCCTACTGAGCCGGACTCGCCGGCCACGCGAACGGAGCCCTGGGGCTCCGTTTTTGTTTGGCCGCGCCTTAATTCGCCTCCACCGCCACTTTCAGCGCCTGGCCGCGCGCGCTCAGCTTCAACGGCGCGCCGGCGGTGCTGGGCAGCTTGCTGTCCACCGAGGCCGCCGCGCCGCGCACTTCGTACTGCAGCGTCGCGGATTTCGGCAGCGTCAGCGACAATTTTCCGGTGGTGGCGTCCAGCGACAAGGAGCCGCTGGGCTTGGCGTCGGTCAGCTTCACCTTCGCCTTCACCGCCTGGCCGTCAAAAACCATCTCGCGGCTGCTGCCCTCGAAACCCAGCGTCAGCGCCTGTCCCTTGAGCGCCAGCTTGTCGTAAGCGCCCTTGGCCTGGGCTCGGATCGCGTCGGCGGACATGGACAAGCTGGCCGCCTTGCCGTCCAGCGTCAGATCCACGGCCCGGCTGTCTACCCGGATCGCCGAATAAGCGCCGTGAATCGACCCCTTGACCGCGGCCAGCCCCAACTCCACCTGCTTGCCCGGCTTCAGATTGCCGGCGATCTCCAGCCCGCAACCGGCGCCCAGCAGTTTGTCGTTGAGCTTGACCGTGATGGTGACCACGCCGCCCTCGCGCCTAAGCTGGGCGCTGCACTGCTTGACGTCCCAGTTGCTCTTGTTCAGATCGAGCTGATACGGCCGCTTGTCGTCCGCGCTCAGCTTGAGCACGGCGGAGTCGCCGTTGATCACCAGTTTTTCAATCGGCGCCTCCGCCGCGTGAACCGCTCCGCCGCACGCCATGCCCGCCAAGATCAAACACCGCATTGTCCCGCGCATCATCACCGCCCCCTTTCTCAAGTTGATGCCGCCGCCGTGGCCGGCGGCGGCCGTCTCCATCACTGCATGAACAGCCAGTACATCGCGACCACGCCGCAAGCGGCCGCCATCCCGCCCAAAGCGTGGCGAGTCAGCCGCGCCCACTGCGCGCTCAGCGAGCCTTGGCGCGCAAAGGCCGAGACGGTCCGCCGCCGGGAGTCCGCCAGCGCGGCGATCAGCCGGCTCTCATTGCGCTGATCGGCCACCGCGTCGCGAATGTATTCGCGATAATCGCTGAGAATCTTGCGCAGCTCAGCTTCGGGCAAGCGCTCCATGGTCAGTTGCAATTGTTGAATGCATGCGTCGTGTTTCATGTTTCTCTCCCAAATCCGGTAAAAATCTCACTCTTCACACCGCGTTGCCGCCCAAGCTCCTGCCCGCCACCAAGTCGATCTGATAACGGACGTAGTGCACCAATCCGCGCCAGGTCAGCCGCGTCAGCCATACGCAGAACACCAGCCCCAATCCACCAACCAGCAACAGCACCAGACCGCTGACCGCCGCCGACCCCTGCAGCGACAAGCCCGGAATGCCATTGATCTCGAAATGGTCCTTGCCGTCCTTCAGCGACAGCCGGTTCTCCTTGATCACCAGCGAACTCTCGCCGTCGCTCAACACCAGATCGCCCGCTTGCCCGGCCTCGCCGGCGGCGGCGGAAGCTTCCGCCGAGATCATCCGCCAGCGCAGCGAGCGGCCGTCCCCATCCTGCGCCAGCACCATGCTCTCGCCGTCGCCCGACGTCAGCGTCAGCGCGCTCAGTTGACCGCGCTCCAGGCTGACCGCGCGCTCGCTCTCGCGTTTGATCGATTGCCGCGCGGCCGCATTGCTGGCGTCCACTTTCAACTCGCCGCCGTCGTAGCTGACCCGCACCGGATCGCCGCTCCGCAGTTGCAGGCTGGCGGTTTCATCCTCCTCCAGCGTCAGCAGCAGCCTCCCCTGCCTCAGGGTCACGCCGTGGACCGGCTTTCCGTCGGCCTCGACTTTGAACTCGACCTTGCCGTTCACGGGCGACAGGCTGGGCTCCAGCTCCGGCCAGCCGAACAGGCTGTTGCCGCCCCAGGCCGCCACCAGCGCCACCCCGGCGATCAGCAGGCTGCCGGACACCATGTAGCCGATGGACAGGCACAGCAGATAGAGCATGAAGGGCAGCGCCAGAAAGAAATTCAGCACGCCCAGGCCGGCAACCGAGGCCACCACCCTCATCAAATTGCCGAAGGAGCGATGGTTTTCCCATTGACGGTAATGCGCCTGCGCCTTCAGTTCCTTGGCCAGCTTCTGCGGGCTGCCCAGCGCGGCGACCACCTCGTCCTCGGCGCGGCCGGCTTCTTGCGCGTCGTTGAAATACTCGTGGTAGTCGGCGACGATTTCACGGATTTCCTCGGCCGGCATACCGGCCAAGGCCTGTTCCAATTGCGCCAAAAACGCTTTGCGATTCATGCTTGTTGTTCTCCCGACTTGTCTGCCGCCGGCAGGCGGCTCAGCACGCTGCCCACTTCGCTGACGAACTCCTGCCACTCGCGCCGCATCAGCTCCAGCTCCCGCTTGCCCGCCTCGGTCAGCGCGTAATACTTGCGCGACGGCCCGGACGCCGATTCCACCAGATAGGTGCTGACCCAGGATTCGTTCTGCAGCCGGCGCATCAGCGGATAAATCGTCCCTTCGCTGATTTCCATCGTGCGCGACAAGGTGCTGACCAATTCGTAGGCGTAACTGTCTGACTGGGCCAATACCGCCAATACGCACATGTCCAGGGTCCCCTTCTTCAACTGGGTTTTCATCTTGCCTTCCTTGAAACCGCCCGGTCCTTCTCGCCCAACTACCTTGCATTGCAAGATAGCTAGACGGACCAAGGCATAAATCTGCTTGTGATTGCACTATACAAACCACTACCTTGTACCGCAAGGTATCTTTCATTACCCAATGACAAATAATTCTTGCTGCGGCTTTCTCGCAACAAATCAGAATGTCATTACTGACACCATATTGCGTTGCAAAATACGCCTTGCCATCCATAATTCAACAGCAACAATGACATTGAACTAAATATCAACCAAACCGGTTCCCGCAACCGGCTACTCTTTCGACGGGGATTTCGATGGCAAAAGCAAACAGGCCCAGCATTGCGCTGGTCTTGGGCGGCGGCGCGCCCAACGCAACCTTGATGGCCGGCGCGCTGGTCGCGCTGATGGAGGCCGGCGTCGAATTCGACATCATTTCCACCTCCGGCGCCGGCGCCATCGTCGGCCTCTTGTACGCGGCGCCGCGCAAGGGCACGCCGCTGGACAATTTGCGCCGGCTGGCCGATCTAGGCGTATCCGATCCGATTTACCGGCTGCTGCCGATCAACTACAAGGTGTTCAACAAGCCCGGCCCGGCCGCCGACCTGTGGCGCAGTTGGCAAAGCCAGAATCCGCTGTTGCAGTCCATCCAGCAACAGGCCGACCAAGGACCCTGGCAGCGCCTGCTGGCGGACTGGACCTCGCTGCTGCTGGCCACGCTGTGCCCCAGCGATCTGGGCCCCAACAGCCAAGGCCTGTGCGCGCACGTGCCCTTCATCGAGGAGATCGTGGATTTCGATCGCCTCAAGGCCATTGCGCCGCAGTTCTACCTTAACGCCTACAACATCACCCGCGGCGAGATGCGCTGCTGGGACAAGAGCGAAATCGGCCACGAGCACTTCCTGGCCGCGCTGTCCTTTCCCTTCATCTACCCGCCGTATCCGTTGGCCGACGGCGACTACATCGAAGGCGCGGCCATAGACACGCTGAACTTCAAGCAGTTGTTCCGCGACCACCCGCATATCGACTACACCCTGGTG
The DNA here is from genome assembly GCF_001043705.1 of Chromobacterium sp. LK11. Taxonomy (NCBI): domain Bacteria; kingdom Pseudomonadati; phylum Pseudomonadota; class Betaproteobacteria; order Neisseriales; family Chromobacteriaceae; genus Chromobacterium; species Chromobacterium sp. LK11. The sequence continues at coordinate 258,887 of NZ_LDUR01000016.1, read as the reverse complement.
TTCGACGTGCTGGGCAGCGACAGGCTGCTGCACCCGCCGCGCGGCCTTTACGACGCCTGGGTGCAATCCATCATCACCCCGCTGACCGAAATCGCGCGCGACGACCTGAAGCTGTTCGAGGCCTTGCACAACAAGGACGATCAAGGCCGGCCGCGCACCGAAGTGCTGAAGATCCAGTTCGACAAGCTGATTGACCCGCAGCGCCGCGCGGAAGAGTTGGACTGGTCGCACTCCAATCTGTCCCAGCTATATCAGATCGGCTATCAGGCCGGACAGGATCTGCTCCGCCAGCACCGCGGCAAGCTGCTGGGCTAGGTCTAGACGACAAAAAGGGCTGCCTGACGGCAGCCCTTGACGCTTGGCTAAGCACCGGCGACATCAATACCAGCTGATGCCTGCCTTCTCGGTGGAGATTACGGTGCCGGCCTCGCCCTTGACGATTTTCTCGATGTCTTCCAAGGCGCCGATCACCGCTTTCTTGCCGGTCAGGCGGGCGAACTCGCAAGCCGCTTCCACTTTCGGACCCATCGAGCCGGCGGCGAAGCCCAGCTTGTCCATTTCGTCCGGATGCGCCTGCTTGATCGCCTTGGCTTCCGGCGTGCCCCAGCCGACGAACACGCTCTTCACGTCGGTGGCGATCACGAAGTAGTCGGCGTCGATTTCGCGCGCCAGCAAGGCGGAGGCCAGATCCTTGTCGATCACCGCTTCCACGCCCACCAGCTTGTCGCCCTCGTACATGGTGGGGATGCCGCCGCCGCCGGCTGCGATCACCACCACGCCTTTTTCGATCAGCCACTTGATCGGGCGCATTTCGAAGATGCGCTTCGGTTTCGGGCTGGGCACCACGCGACGGAAGTATTCGCCGTCGGCCTTCACCGTCCAGCCTTTTTCCGCGGCCAGCTTGTCGGCCTCTTCCTTGCTGTAAACCGGGCCGACGAACTTGGTCGGGTTCTTGAAGGCCGGGTCCTTGGCGTCCACTTCGGTCTGGGTCAGGATGGTGGCGATCGGCACTTCGAACGGCAGCACATTGCCCAGCTCCTGCTCGACCATATAGCCGATCATGCCTTCGGTCTGCGCGCCCAGCACGTCCAGCGGATAGGGCGTCACTTTTTCGTCCACGTGGCGGGCGTAGGCGTCGTTCTGCAGGCCCAGCAGACCCACTTGCGGCCCGTTGCCGTGGCACATCACCAGGTTGTGGCCCAGCCGGGTCACGCCGGCCAGTTGTTCGGCGGCCACTTTGACGTTGGCGCGCTGATTGTCGGCGGTCATGGCCTCGCCGCGACGTTGCAGGGCATTGCCGCCCAGAGCTACGACGACTCGCATATTCTGTTCCTCGCTATTGCCGCGCCCGCCGTCTGCGACGGCGAGCCGCGTTCTTGATGTGAAACCGGCCAAGGTTCCCGGTCAGGGAAGCCTTGGCCGGCAAAAGTGCAGTTAGGGATGCCTAAGACCGGATCAATCGCCCAGCGTGGCCACCAGGATGGCCTTGATGGTGTGCATGCGGTTCTCGGCCTGTTCGAAGGCGATGCAGGCTTCGGACTCGAACACGTCCTCGGTCACTTCAATGCCGTTGGCCAGGTCCGGATACTGCGCGGCGATTTCCTTGCCCACCTTGGTTTCGCTGTTATGGTAGGCCGGCAGGCAGTGCATGAACTTCACTTGCGGGTTTTCGGCGGCGGCCATCAGCGCGGCGTTCACTTGGTAAGGCTTCAGCAGCTTGATGCGTTCGGCCCAGACTTCGGCCGGCTCGCCCATCGACACCCATACGTCGGTGTGGATGAAGTCGGTGCCTTTGACCGCGGCTTTGGCGTCTTCGGTCAGCGTGATGCGCGCGCCGGTCTTGGCGGCGATTTCACGGCACTGCGCCACCAGCTCGTCGGTCGGCCACAGGTGCTTGGGCGCGCCGATGCGCACGTCCATGCCCAATTTGGCGCCGATCACCAGCAGGGAGTTGCCCATATTGTTGCGGGCGTCGCCCAGATAGGTGTAGCTGATCTGGGAGATAGGCTTGTCGCTGTTTTCCCACATGGTCAGCACGTCGGCCAGCATCTGGGTCGGGTGCCATTCATCGGTCAGGCCGTTGTACACCGGCACGCCGGCGAACTTGGCCAATTCGGTCTCCACCATGTGCTGGTCGAAGCCGCGGTATTCGATCGCGTCATACATGCGGCCCAGCACGCGGGCGGTGTCCTTCATCGATTCCTTGATGCCGATTTGCGAACCGGACGGCCCGAGGTAGGTCACGTTGGCGCCCTGGTCGTAGCAGGCCACTTCAAACGCGCAGCGGGTGCGGGTGGAGGTTTTTTCAAAGATCAGGGCGATGTTCTTGCCCTTCAGGTGCTGCTGTTCGGTGCCGGTGTACTTGGCGCGCTTCAGGTCGCGGGCCAGGTCGAGCATGTAGCGGATTTCGCGCGGGGTGAAGTCCAGCATGCGGAGGAAGTTACGGTTGCGCAGATTGAAAGCCATGATATTGCTCCTGATTAGAGTCTGGGCAAGCCGGCCGTCGTTTCCGGGGAAACCGGCGGTCAACCTGTCTTTTTGCACATGAATTTTAAGTTGTCCTCCCGGCCGCGCCCGCGGCCGGGATACTACAGCCGAATTACACTTTCACTTCGTCTCGAGTGATCGGGCAAGTCATGCAGTGACCGCCGCCGCGGCCGCGGCCCAGCTCGGAAGCCGGAATCTCGATCACTTCCACGCCGTGCTCGCGCATCAGGCGGTTGGTGTAGGTGTTGCGGTCGTAGGCCACCACCACGCGGCGATCCAGCGCCACCACGTTGTTGCCGTCGTCCCACTGTTCGCGTTCGCGCTGGTAGGCGTCGCCGCCGGTCTGGATCACGCGGATTTCCTTGAGACCCAGCGCCTGGCGCACCACTTCCACCAGGTGCACGCCCTCATGGCGTTCGAAGCGGATTTCGCCTTCGCGGTCGCCGGCGTACATGCTGGTGCATGTGATGTCGTCCACCACGTCCGGGAACAGCGACAGCAAGTCGATGTCGAGGAAGCTGAACACGGTGTCCAGGTGCATCGCCGCGCGGGACTTAGGCATCTGGCAAGCGATCACGCGAGTGGCGCCGCCTTCCTTGCCCAGCACGCGCTTGGCCACTTGCACCACCGCCTGCGGGCTGGTGCGTTCTCCCATGCCGATCAGGACCACGCCGTTGCCGATCGGCATCACATCGCCGCCTTCCAGCGTGGCCGGGCCGTGTTCCTGGTCGCAATCGCCCCACCATACTTTCACCTTGCCGGCGAACATCGGATGGAATTTGTAGATGGATTGCAGAATCAGGGTTTCCTGGCGGCGAGCCGGCCAGTACATCGGGTTCAGCGTCACGCCTTCATAGATCCAGCAAGACGGGTCGCGCTGGAACAGGCTGTTCGGCACCGGCGGCAGCACGAATTCGGACTGGTCCAGGTAGCCGCCGAACAGGCCTTTCGGGTCGAACGGCAGTTCGAACTTGGCGATGCCGCCCACCAGATGCTCGGCCAGTTGCGAAGACGGCATTTCATCCAGCCAGCTGCGCAGATCGCGCAACATGCCGATACCTACGTTGTCGGCCTTGACCTTGCGGTCCAGGATCCAGGCGCGGGAAGCCTTGTCGTCCAATACCTTGGCCAGCGCGTCGTGCACCTCCACCACCTCGATGCCGCGGGAGCGCATTTGCTCAACCATGTAGGCATGGTCTTTTTGCGCGCGCTCAACCCAGATCACGTCATCGAACAACAGGCCGTGGCAGTTGTCCGGGGTCAGGCGCTTATGCGCCAGGCCGGGACGGCACACCATCACAGTTCGCAACTTGCCGCACTCGGAATGAACACCAAACTTGGTCATGACAAACTCCTTAATGATATTGGGGGAGCTGGTGGAGGCCCGTGGATCTCGCGCGCCTCCGGTAATCTTCTTACAAGGTTCCGGCTTAGAGCGTCAGCGCTCCGGTAGCCAGTTCGTAGGCGGCGAACAAGCCCGCCACTACAATCAGTGCCGCCAGTACCGCCTCGGCGCCGGTGAACGCTTTCTCGCCGCGTTCCTTGCGAGCCCACAGGTAGAACAGCAGACCCGGGGCGTACAGCACCATGGACAGGAACAGATACTTCAGACCGGCGGCGTAGATCAGCCAAACACCGTAGACCGAAGCGACGGCGGCGATGCTGAACTCTTTGCCGCTGGATTCGCCCTGGGCGTAGCCCTCGCCGCGCTTGGCCACCAGCAAGGCGTAGCCGGAGCACAACAGGTAAGGAATCAGAATCATCGAAGTGGCCAGCGACAGCAGCGCCAGGTATCCCGCGGAACTGAACAGCGTGATGATCAGGAACAGTTGGATCAGGCCGTTGGTCAGCCACAGCGAGGCGGCCGGGGAGCCATTGGCGTTGGTGGTGCCGAATACCTTGGGCATCACGCCGTCCTTGCCCGCCAGGTAGGGCGCTTCCGAAGCCAGCAGCGTCCAGGCTAGCAGCGCGCCGCCCACCGAAATCACCAGGCCGGCGTTCATCAGATTGGCGCCCCAGGGGCCGATGGCTTTTTCCAGCACATAGGCGGTGGACGGGTTTTTCAGCGCGGCCAGTTCAGCTTGCGACATCACGCCCAGCGACAGCACCGACACCGCTACCAGCAGGGCGATGGTCAGCAGGAAGCCGATCACGGTGGCCTTGCCCACTTCTTTCATGTTTTCCGCACGGCTGGAGAACATCGACGCGCCTTCGATGCCGATGAACACCCACACCGTCACCAACATGGTGCTCTTGACTTGATCGACGACCGAGCCGAGTTTGGCCGAGCCCCAGAAGTCCAGATTAAAGGTATCCACTTTGAAAGCGAAGATGACCAGCAGGATGAACAGCGCCAGCGGCACCAGTTTGGCCACGGTGGTGATGGTGTTGATGAAGGCCGCGCCGTGCACGCCGCGCAACACCAGGAAATGCAAGGCCCACAGCAGAATGGACGCGCAGACGATGGCGGTGGTGGTATTGCCCTCGCCGAACACCGGGAACCAGAAGGCCAGCGCCGAGAACATCACCACAAAGTAGGACACGTTGCCGATCCAGGCCGAAATCCAGTAACCCCAGGCCGAGTTGAAGCCCATGTAGTTGCCGAAACCGGCCTTGGCGTAGCCGTAAACGCCGCCTTCCACTTCAGGCTTGCGATTGGCCAGCATCTGAAAGGCGAATGCCAGAGTCAACATCCCGAAGAAGGTAATCACCCAACCGATCAAGATGGCGCCGGCTCCGGCGCCCGCCGCCATGTTCTGCGGCAGCGAGAAGATGCCGCCGCCGATCATGGAGCCCACCACCAGAGCGGTCAGCGCGCCAAGCTTGAGCTTGGGAGCGCCGCCGCCTTGGGTTTCAGTTTCCGTAGACATTTTCGTTCTCCGTGAGAGTACATTAACCTGCAAATCTGTTGTTATATAATTAAATTCTTATCATCTGAGACAATGGTATACCTCGGATTTAGTGATCGCCAGAACAGTCGAACATCCGTTTGACCTGCATCAAATAGCGCCCCTTCGCCCTATCCCTCCCACAATGGCAATAGAACAAAAGCTTTATAGAACCCCCTCATTGGAATGACAAAATAATAAAATGTGCAGTGCACAAAATATTTATTTAATTCTTATTAAACAATTTCTAACTATTCGAACGCACGAAAACTTGCCGGAGAGAGCGGCGCTTCGTTCAGGAAGGGAGACATCGGGGCAAGGAGAGTTGGGGAGGTCGGGTCCGGCCGCACCGCCGCGGCCGACGAGGAGAATCAGACCGGCGCCAACGCGCAACACGCAAAAAAAAGTGGATGCGGCCCACCACCGCATCCACCAACACACACATCAAGAGGATAAACGTATCCTGTTTGCTCAGGCGCTCACTCCGGTTTTTTCACGTTCTTGAAAATCGCCACCAGAGCGCCCAGCACCACCAAGGTGGTCACCACAATGGTCACCAGGCTTAAAATGCCGACATCGTCGGAGAGAAGCAGAGTCAGAAGTTCCATCGCCACTCCTTTTCCGGGGCCACGCCCCATATAGGTTTCTTGACCCTCATCTTAGCCAGTTGGGCCGCCCGCCCATTGACCCAAATCAAACGGCATGACCTCCAAGTTTGATGCAAGACAAATAAAAAGCCCCTGGCTCGCGCCAAGGGCTCATTTCCTAAAAATCAGAAACTTATATCATTACAGTTGTTCATACGGCGATACAGTTCGAATCAGTTTCGCTGCAAAAACTGGCTCACGTCATGGATGCCTGGCCGGCATCCTCACTTGCTGCCGCCCATGTCCTTGGACAGGAAGAAGGCGTCGGAGAAGAACTCGTCCTCCGGCAAGCCGCGCTCGCGGGTGAAGCTGCCATGCGCGGCCTCCACCATCAACGGCGCGCCGCAGGCGTAAACCTGATAGCCGGACAGGTTGTCGAAATCCTCCAGCACCGCCTGGTGGACGAAGCCGGTGCGGCCCGCCCATTCGTCGGTGGGCAGCGCGTCGGACAGCACCGGGATGAAGGTGATATTGGGGTTCTGCGCTTGCCAGGCGCCGGCCAGCTCCGCCATATAGAGGTCGGCCTTGGTGCGCGCGCCCCAGTAAAACACCATCTCGCGCTGGATGCCGCTATGGATCGCATGCTCGATGATGCCCTTGACCGGCGCGAAACCGGTGCCGCTGGCCACGAAAAGGATGGGCTTGTCCGAATCCTCGCGCAGGAAGAAGGAACCCAGCGGCCCCTTGAAGCGCATGATCTCGCGCTCCTTCATCTGGCTGAACACATAGTCGGAGAACGAGCCGCCGGGCTGATGGCGGATGTGCAGTTCCAGGAAGGCGTCGTCATGCGGCGCGTTGGCGATGGAGAAGCTGCGCTTCTTGCCATCCTTCATCAGGATGTCTATGTATTGACCGGCCTTGAACTGCAAACGCTCGGAAACCGGCAGCTTGAGCTTGAGCACCGCCACGTCGTGGATTTTTTCGATTTTTTCGACGCGGCACGGCAGGGTCTTGATCTGGATGTCGCCGGCGCCGGCCACTTCGCGCGCCTCGATGGTGATGTCGCCCTGAGGGCGGGCGCAACAGAACAGCGCCATGCCTTGGGCGCGCTCGGCCTCGGTCAAGGCTTTTTCCTGGAAGCCGTCCTGGCTCACTTCGCCTTCCACTACCTTGCCTTTGCAGGCGCCGCAAGCGCCGTCGCGGCAGCCGTAGGGCAGGCCCACGCCCTGGCGCAATGCCGCTTCCAATACGGTTTCATGCGGCTCGACGCCAAATGTATGCCCGCTAGGGAGCACTTTCACCTGCGCTGTCATCTGTTTCCTCTACTCAATATCTGGCTAAAATGCGCATCATGCGAACCTTGATGATCATCGGCGCCGGCGATGTCGCGCGCCGCGCCCTGCCGGAACTGACCCGCCGCTGGCGGGTGCTGGCGCTGTGCCGTTCCAGCGCAAGCGCCGAAGCGCTGCGCCGCCAGGGCGTCACGCCCATTCGCGGCGACTTGGACGACCCCGCCACTTTGCGCCGCCTGGCCGGCCTGGCCGACGATCTGCTGCTGACCGCTCCCCCCCAGGAAACCGGCCGCAAGGACTTGCGCATGCGCAAGTTGTTGTCTGCGTTGGCAAAAGGTTGCAGGATACCACAGCGCCTAGTCTATATCAGCACCAGCGGCGTGTACGGCAACGCCGACGGCGCTTTGCTGGACGAAGGCGCCCGCCCCCGCCCGCACAACGACCGCGCCTGGCGGCGGCTGGACGCGGAAAGCCAATTGCGCGGTTTCGCCGTCGCCCACGGCAGCCAGCTGACGGTGCTGCGCGCGCCGGGCATCTACGCCGACGACCGCCTGCCGCTGAGCCGCTTCGCCTCGCAAACGCCGCTGATCCGCCCGGAAGAGGACAGCTGGAGTAATCACATCCACGCCGACGACCTCGCCGCTGCCTGCGCGGCCGCCTTGCGCCAATGCCGCGGCGGCCCGCGCGTATACAACGTCAGCGACGATCAGCCGCTGCCGATCAGCGAATGGTATCGCGGGCTCGCCGCCGCGCTTGGCCAAACCTTGCCGCCGCTGCTGCCGCGCGAGGAAGTCCGCGCCCGGGTCTCCGCTGGTCTATGGTCTTATATGATGGAGTCCAGACGGCTCAGCAACCGGCGTTTGCGCCGGGAATTGCTGCCGGAACTGCTCTGGCCCGACACCGCCGGCTACCTGACGGCGCTGGCCCTGGCGCCGGAACGCATCGCCGCCGCGCTCGCCTCGGCGGCCAAGATTCGGTAACATCGCGGTTTTTTTGAGTTTTCAGCAGGCTTCTCTATGGAAAATCCGGCATTTCAACGCGCCATCCGCAGCTTCGTGCTGCGCCAAGGCCATCTGTCTCCCGGCCAGCAACGCGCGATGGACGAAGGCATGCCGCGCTGGGGCATCGAATACCGCCCCGAGCGCATCGATCTGGAGCAGGCCTTCGGCCGCGCCGCGCCCAAGATCCTGGAGATCGGCTTCGGCATGGGCGGCGCCACCGCCGAAATCGCCGCCGCCAATCCGGCCCAGGACTACCTTGGCGTGGAAGTGCATTCCCCCGGCGTCGGCAATCTGTGCAAGCTGATCGCGGAAAAGGAATTGAGCAATCTGCGCATCATCCGCCACGATGCAGTGGAAGTGCTGGACCACATGCTGGCCGACGGCAGCCTGGACGGCGTGCACATCTTCTTCCCCGACCCCTGGCACAAGAAACGTCATAACAAGCGCCGCCTGATCCAGGCGCCGCTGGTGGAGAAACTAGTCTCCAAACTCAAGCCGGGCGGCTATCTGCACGCAGCCACCGACTGGGAAGACTACGCCTTGCAGATCATGGACGTGTTCAGCGGCCAGCCTCAGTTGGTCAACACCGCCGACGGCTACGCGCCGCGCCCGGACTACCGCCCGCTGACCAAGTTCGAAGCCCGCGGCATCAAGCTGGGCCACGGCGTGTGGGATGTGATTTTCCGCCGGAGCTGATGTCCTCCCGGACCCGCCGCCAGCGGCGGGTCTAGCCGCCTTTAGGCAGCAAAGCCTCCAAATCCTCCAACAATTCGTGCGGCTCCACCGCCGGCTCGTAACGTTTGACCACCCTGCCCTTGGCGTCGATCAGGAATTTGGTGAAGTTCCACTTCACCGGGTGCGGATGCGTGGAGTCGGCCTGGGTCAGCCAGCGCCACAGCGGGTGAGCGTTCGGCCCATTGACCTCCACCTTGGCGAACAGAGGGAAATCCACCTCGAAACGCGTGCGGCAAAAACGCTCGATCTCGGCCTCGCCGCCCGGCTCCTGGCCGCCGAACTGATTGCAGGGGAAGCCCAGCACCACCAATCCGCGGCCGCCTAGATGACGCTGCAGATCCTGCAAGCCGGCGTACTGCCGGGTGTAGCCGCACTCGCTGGCGGTATTCACCACCAGCGCCACCTGGCCGGCGTACGCCGACAGCGGCTGTTCGCTGCCGTCTATGCGCGCGGCGGAGAAGTCGTAAAGCGTGGTCATGGCCACCTCCGTCTCGTATAATGAGCGCTCCCGAGAATCCACTCAGGCACTATCCGATGTTGTTCAATCCCAGCCGGCAGGACGCCCGGCGCTTCTTCTTCGACACCTGGCAGAAATCCAAATCCGGAGCGGACTTGTCCGACCTGGAAAAAATGGTGCTCCCCATTCTTATAGACCACCCGGAGTATCACGCCATTCTGGATAAGCCGGAACAGTATATGGAACAGGAGTGGACTCCGGAAATGGGCCAGAGCAATCCCTTCCTGCACCTGGGCCTGCATGTGGCGATTGAGGAACAACGCTCCATCGACCAGCCCTTCGGCATCCGCTCGCTGTACGCGCAGCTGGCGCTGCGCCACGGCAGCGAGCATCAGGCGCAACATGTGATGATGGACTGTCTCGGCGAAATGATCTGGCACGCTCAGCGCCATGGCGGCGGACCGGACGTAAACCGCTACATCGGCTGTATTCGCGGCAAGCTGGGCATGGGAGCGGAAGAGCAGCCCAGGATCAACCCCAAGGACATCCCGGACTGAGGCCGCGCCTCGTCGCCCTCGCCCAACGCCCGGCTCCGCCGGGCGTTTTGCATTGGCGGCGGCAGGCAAAAAAAGAGCCGTGGGGGAAACCCTCCACGGCGATCAAGCGGGGCAGCTCGTACTGGCAGAGCCAGAAGAGCCTCCTCATGCTATTCCCACAATAAACAAAATGCAAATAGTTTTTTAACAGTTAACAATAAATAAAATATCAAATCATTTATATGAATGTTTTATTTAAAATATGCCGTCAAAAAAGCCGGCCAAGGCCGGCTTGATCCTGAATCCCGTTCACCTCACAACAAACGGTTGCGCTCGGTGCCGGCGACAAAAGCCGCGATATTGTCCACCAGCTGCGCGGCCAGACGCTCCATCGCCTGGCGGCTGGCCCAGCCCACATGAGGGGTGACGATCAGATTGGGCAAGCGGGTTTTCAACAAGGGATTGCCGTGAACCGGAGGCTCCTCGCTCAGCACGTCGAAACCTGCGCCGCCCAGTTGCCCGTATTTGAGCGCGGCCACCAGATCCTCTTCGTTGACCAGACCGCCGCGCGCGGTGTTGATCAGCAAGGCGCCGGGCTTCATCACGATCAATTCCGGCTGGGCGATCAAATCCCGGGTGTCCTCGGTCAGCGGACAATGCAGCGAGATCACATCGCATTGCGCCAAGGCTTCGGCAAAAGCCACATGCCCGGAGCGCACGTCCTTGGCGCCCTTGCGCTCGACGAACAGCACCTGCATGCCAAGCGCGCCGGCCATCTCCGCCAGGCGCAGGCCGATGCCGCCCGCGCCGACAATGCCCAGGGTCGCGCCGCGCAGATCGCGGATAGGCGCGCCGAAATGACAGAACTGGCGCGATTGCTGCCACACTCCGGCGGCGACGTCGCGCTGATAGGCCGGCAGGTTCTTGGCCAACGCCAGCATCAGGGTCAGCGCGTGCTCCGCCACCGTGTCGTCGCCGTAATGGCGGATGTTGCAGACCGCGATGCCCAGCTCGCGACAGGCGTCCAGGTCGACATGGTTGTAGCCGGTGGCGGCGATCGCCACCAGTTTCAAGCCCGGCAGCTGTTCCAGGGTTTCCCGCCGCAACGGCACCTTGTTGGTGATGACGATGTCCGCCCCCGAGCAGTTCATCGCCGCGTCTTCGACGCTGGTGGAGGGAAACTCGTGATACTCGGACGGGAACGGCAGAAGCGGAACCGGGACAGGCAAGCTGTCCCGGTCAAGAAACACGACGGAGTGGGTCATCGGCTATTCAGTCATCTCTCGAAAGTGATCAAATCGCGGTACGCATGCCAACTGGCCAGCGCCAGAACCGGCATGATGATGATCAGGCCCAGGAAATAAGTCACAAAGCCCACCGCGCTCAGCGCCACAATGATAGCCGCCCATATGCCCATCGTCAGCAGATTCTTCAGCACCGCCTGCACGCTGGCGATCATCGCCGTGACGGTGTCCACCTCCTTGTCCAGCATCAAGGGGATGGAAACCACGCTGACCGAGAACACCACCTGAGCGAACACAAAGCCCACCGCGAAGTAGGCCACCAGGAAGGCGATATTGTCGGGATTGAAGGCGTTGACCACGATGTCGTTCAAGGACGGCAAGGCGGCGGTGTCGTAGAACAGCGCGAACATCAGCAGGGACACCCGGAACCAGCCGAACACCAGCACCGCCAGCAAGGCCGCGTACAAGGTGAAGGCCGGCAGATTCACGCGCCAGGCCGCCATGCTGTGCGCCAGCTTCACCCGGCCATGGCCGTCGAAAGCCTCCATCTGCTTGGCGATGTCGTACAGGCCTATCGCCAGGAAAGGGCCGGCCAGCAGAAAGATGGTGGCGAAGGTGATGATCAGTTCAGGAGAGTGCTCGGAGTACAAGGTCAGCAAATACCCCATCAACACGAAAACCGCGCCGTAAAACAGGCAGTCGGCCGGGGCTTTTTGAAAGTCGCGGAAGCCTTTTTTCAGCCATTGCAACGGCCGGGAGGTTTCCACCCTGCGCGCAACCGGGCGGTCGCGCGGGATATCGTGAGTCGCGTCCATGACAAGTCCCCCTCAAGGATACGATGCAAGGCAGCCCTCGCATCCTTACCGTTATACGCCACGCGCAGTAAAACACAAGCTGACCGTCCGGCTGCTATAATCCCGCGATTGCCACGGCCCCTGGCGAACACGGCGTTTCGCGCCGCCGGGCCAGGCCTCATTCCGCGCTTGCGCGAAAGGACATCTCATGAGCGAACTGATTATCGAAGAACTGGCGATCGGCGACGGCGCCGAAGCCGTCAGCGGCCAGGAAGTCACCGTTCACTACACCGGCTGGCTGACCGACGGCACCAAGTTCGATTCCAGCAAGGACCGCTTCCAGCCGTTCAGCTTTCCGCTGGGCGCCGGCTATGTGATCAAGGGCTGGGACCAGGGCGTGGCCGGCATGAAAGTGGGCGGCAAGCGCAAACTGACCATCCCGGCCGAGCTGGGCTACGGCGCGCGCGGCGCCGGCGGCGTGATTCCGCCCAACGCCACCCTGGTGTTCGAAGTGGAGCTGCTGCAGGTGGGTTGAAACCCGACGGCACAAGGGCGTAAAAAAAGCTTCCCAAGGGAAGCTTTTTTTATTGGACGATGCCGGCTTACTTCTTCACGCACTGGTGCTGGCGACGACGGCGCATCCAGACAAAGGCCACGCCCAGCAGCAAGGCCGCCACCACCGCCAGAATGCCGGCCTGGCCGCGGTGCACCATGGTCATCAGCCACTCGCGGTTGGCGGCGCCGTAATAGCCCAGATACACCCATACCGGCACCGAGATCAGCGCGGCGAAGCCGTCCATCACAAGGAAACGCCAGTAGGAAATGCGGCGGGTCATGCCGGCGGTGATGAAGATGGGGGAGCGCAGCCCCGGCAGGAAACGGGCGACGAACAACACCCAATTGCCGTATTTTTCGAACTTCTCCTGCACCGCCTCGAAACGCTCCTGGGTCAGGATGCGCGCGATCGGCCGGAATTTCAGCACCCTGCTGCCGAACACTCGCCCGGCGGTGAACATGATGCCGTCGCCGGCCAGCACCCCGGCCATGCCGACGAAAAACATCCAATGCACATTGGTGTAGCCGAGGCCGGAAATGATGCCTCCAGCCACCAAGGTGATGTCCTCGGGAATCGGCACGCCGAAACCACATACCAGCAACACGGTGAATACGGCGATGTAGCCGTAGCCAGTGAAAAAATCGAGAAGTATTTGCAGAGTGTCCATTTTGTTCCGCTTGCCGCCATGTCTCCGTTCAGGACGATCCTGGCGCGGCTGCGTTATCGGGGTACATCACCAGGGGCTTATAATAGCACACCTCCAACGCAGACTTTCTTGACATGACTCGCCCTATCCAGGTGGAAATCCACCGCGCCGCCATCCGCCACAACTACCTGCTTTCCCGCGCCCAGGCCCCGCAATCCAAGGCTTACGCCGTGCTCAAGGCCAATGCCTACGGCCATGGTCTGCTGGACGCGGTCCAGGCCTTGGCCGATGTCGCCGACGGCTTCGCCCTGCTCAATATCGAGGACGCCGTCCGCTTGCGCGAAGCCGGCGTCCAGCAGGACATCGTTCTGCTGGAAGGCGCTTTCGACGCCGAAGAGGCCGCGGCGATGGCGCATTACCGGCTGGGCGGCGCGGTGCATTCCCAACAACAGATAAGCTGGCTGGCCAAAGGTTCCGCCAAACAGCCGGTTTCCGTTTGGCTCAAGGTCAACAGCGGCATGAACCGGCTGGGCTTCACCCCGGCGGAGGCTCCCGCCGCGCTGGCGCAATTGCGCGCGCAGCCCGGCGCGCGCGTCGACGCGCTGATGACCCATTTCGCCACCGCCGACGACGACTACGGCGTCGCCGAGCAATGGGGGCGCTTCCAACCCTTGATCGCGCCCAGCGCGCTGCCTGTCAGCGCCGCCAACTCCGCCGCGCTGTTCCGCCACCCGCACACCCACGGCGCCGTCGTGCGCCCCGGCATCGTGCTCTACGGCTGTTCGCCCTTCGCCGACGTCGACGCCGCCGGCCTGGGCCTGCGGGCGGCGATGACGCTGAGCAGCCGCGTCATCGCGGTGCAGCGGGTGCCGGCCGGCGACGCCGTCGGCTACGGCCGCCGCCTGGTGGCGGAACGCGAAATGCGCGTCGGCATCGTCGCCTGCGGCTACGCCGACGGCTATCCGCGCATCGCCGACAACGGCACCCCGGTCGCAGTGGACGGTCAGTTGACCGGCACCGTCGGCCGGGTGTCGATGGACATGTTGGCGGTGGACCTGAGCGCCCTGCCCCAGGCCGGCGTCGGCAGCCAGGTGGAGCTATGGGGTCCGCAAGTGCCGATAGAACGCGTCGCCGCCGGCGCCGGCACCCTGGGCTACGAACTGATGTGCGCGCTGGCGCCGCGAGTGCCGCGCATCGTCCGCGACTGAACCCAACGCAGCCAGCCGCCGCCGGCCAGCAAGCCCAAGGCGGCGCCGCTCCAGTGCGCCGACGCCAATACCGGCTCGCCGCCGCTCCAGTTTCCCGGGAACAGACTCTGCCAGGCCAGCCGGCCCAGCAAGGCGGCCAGCCACAGACCGCGCCAGCCCGGCTGCGTCAGGGCCAACGCCGCCCACCAGCAATAAACGAGACCGGACGCGCCGACGAAGGCCTGCGGCGCCGGCCACAGCCATTGCGTCGCGGCGATCAGCGGCGGCGCCGCCAAGGCCAGCATCAACAGCAAGGACGCCCGGTCGCGCCCCAGCCAGGCCAGCGTCGCCAACGCCGCGCTGTTGAGGCAGGCGTGGCGCGCGTCGGCGTGCACCCAGCCTCCGCTCGCCATCCGCCACCACTCCGCGACGTTCCACGGCTCGAAGCGCCACGCCAGCGCCGCCGCCCCCCAGGGCGCGGCCAGCGGCAGCAGCACGGCCAGCGCCAGCCCCCACGGCCAAGCGCCTGCCTTGGGCTTCAGCGCTTGCGGCGCCACAGCGCCGTCGCCCCTAGCGCCCCCAAGCCCAGCAACAAAGCCAGCCCGCCCTCGTCCGCCGCCGCCACCGCGTTGCCGCGGCGCGCCACGTCTACATACAGAGGATCGTGGTCCGAGGAGCGGTAGGCGTCCGCCGCGTAGTATTTCTGCTGCTGCTCCGCGCTCTTGAACTCGCTGCTGTATTCCAGCGCCGTCGGTTCGTCGGCGTTGATGTGCCACTCGCCGGCGGCCAGCACCATGGCGCTCAGCGGCTTGTCCGCCAAGGCGTGGTCCAGATTGCCGGATTCGCCGTTGAACACATAGGAGTAGGCGTCGCGGCTCCAGCGCGCCAGCAGATTGTTGAAGCCGGCGCTTTCAAAAGCGCGGATAGGATCCTCCTTGGCGTAGGAGTTCATATCGCCCAGCAACAACATGCCGTCGTTGAGGCCGGGCTGCGGACGAGTGGCGTACCAGGCCATCAGATCGCGCACCGCCTGCACTCGGGTCAGATTGCAATTGCCCTGGCCGTCGCCCTTGTCCACATCGGCCTGGCCGTCCACCACCTGCTCGGCGCAGCTACTGCCCTTGGACTTCAGATGGTTGACCGCCACGGTTACCCGGGTCTTGCTCTTGGCGTCCAGCACGAAGGTCTGCAGCAGCGCCGGCCGGTTTTTCTGCGGATTGCCTATCGTCCTCACCTCGGCCTTGCCTTGCGCCGTCACCGTGGCCGGACGATAGATCAGACCGGTGGTGATCGCGTCGCTGCCCACCTGCGGCAGACCGGGATTGGCGAACTGGTATTGCTTGGGCTGCGGCTGGCCCTGGTTCAAGGCGTTGACCAGATCCTGGATCGCCGAGTAGCGATCGAAACCATCGTTCTCGATTTCCATCAAGCCCACCACATCGGCGTCCAGCTGGCGGATCGCCGCCACGATCTTGGCGCGCTGGCGCTCGAAATCCTGCGGGGTCTTGGCGCCGCGCGGCGTCGGGAAGCCCTTGCCCTGGCCGTCGCCGTTGAAGAAGTTGAGCACATTGAAACTGGCGAAGCGCACGCTCTCCGGCTGGCGCTTGGGCGCGCCTGGGCGCGGATTGCCGGCCACTACGCGCGGCGCGGCCAGCGGCTGCAGCCGGTATTTGCCGAAAGCGTAGCTGACCACGCCGGTCACGCCGTCCAGGCGGTCGCCGCTGCGCAGGGTGCGGCTGGCGGACAGGCCGCCGGGCGCCGGCAGCCAGGCGTCGGCGTTCTGGATCTGCAGGCCGTCGTCCAGGGTCAGCTTGTCCAGCTGATTGGCCTCGCTCAGCGCCTTGGCTTCGGCGCTGCCGGGCAGGAAGCGCTGGGTGGCGGTCCACAAGCGCGGCCGGCTGGACAGGGTCAACTCGCCGTAGCGGCCGTAGTCGTAATTGGCGACGACGTGGACCGGGCCTTCCAGACGCACCGCCATGCCGGCCAGCGCCTCCAGCTGAGCGCTGGACTGCAGCGGCAGGCGCAGGCTGGCGTAAGTCAGCGGCTCGCTGTAAGCGCACTGCTCCACCGCGGCCAAGTTGGCCGGCGTGATCTGGGTTTCGCTGGCGGCGTCGCCCTTGCGGCTGTATTCGGACACCTTGCCGGTGACGCGCACCACGTCGCCGGCCTTGAGCGCCGGCGCGGCCAGGTTGCCGAGGAAAACGAACACGCCTTCCGAGGTGGCCGGATCGGCGTCCTGGTCCCGCGCCTCTTCCTGCAGGTAGAAGCCGCGCAGCTGGCCGGCGCCGGTGAAGGCGCCGCTGACCACCCCCTCCACGGTAACGGTCTTGCCCTGCAGCGGGCTGCCGACGGCGCGGCCCTGCACATCATGGATCAAGGTGGCGCCGGCCGCGCCGCAAGCGGCCTGGGCCAGGGCCGGAATCGCCAACGCCACTGCCATGGCGATGGGGCTCAGCGTTTTGAATGCTTTTGCTGTCTTCATTGTCTGGATTCATCACGAGCGTAAGGAGCGCTGATTCTAACCAGAGCGCAATGACAAAAAGATGTCATTAGATACAGTTGCACGCAAAGTCACTATCTGTATGTTTCATCTGAAAACAGTAAGCGCCGTTTCTTTCCAAATTCAGGCAATAAAAAAACGCCAGACAAGCAATGTCTGGCGTTTTCATGCCGATGCCGGCGCTAAGCGGCTGTCGCGATCAGGCGACGCTCTGGATCGCCGCCGCGATGGACTGCGCCCATTGATCGGCCAGCGCCTTGTCGTCGGCCTCCACCATCACCCGCACCACCGGCTCGGTGCCGGACGGACGCAGCACCACCCGGCCGCGGCCTTGCAGCGCTTGCTCGGCGGCGGCCAGCGACTCGGCGGAAGCGCCTTTCCAGTCGCAGCCGTTGTGGCGGACGTTGATCAAGGTCTGGGGATACGGCTGCCAGTCGCCGCAGGCGTCGGCCAGGCTCATGCCCAGGTCGGTCAGGCTGGCCAGCACTTGCAGGCTGGAGATGATGCCGTCGCCGGTGGAATGGCAATCCAGGCACAGGATGTGGCCGGAAGCTTCGCCGCCCACTTGCCAGCCCTTGCCGTGCAGCATTTCCAGCACATAGCGGTCGCCCACCTTGGCGCGGCCGAAGGCCACGCCCTGCTTGTTCAGCGCCAGCTCCATCGCCAGATTGGTCATCACCGTGCCGACCACGCCGCCCTTGAGCTCGCCCTTGGCCGCCCGCGCCTTGGCGATCACGTAGATCAGCTGATCGCCGTCGTACACGGTGCCGTCGCGGTCCACCATGATCAGGCGGTCGCCGTCGCCGTCCAGCGCGATGCCGTAATCGGCGTGATGTTCCAGCACCGCCACCTGCAAGGTCTTGGGATAGGTGGCGCCCACCTTCTCGTTGATGTTGTAGCCGTCCGGCTCGCCGCCTATGGTCACCACCTCGGCGCCCAGTTCGTGGAACACCTTGGGCGCCACGTGATAGGTGGCGCCGTGGGCGCAATCCACCACCAGTTTCAGGCCCTTGAGGTCGCGGTCGTTGGGGAAGCTGCTCTTGCAGAATTCGATGTAGCGCTCCACCGCGCCTTCGATGCGGCGCACCCGGCCCAGTTCCTCGGAAGGATTGGTCGCCATCGGCTGCTCCAGCATCGCCTCGATTTCCAGTTCGATGGCGTCGTCCAGCTTCTTGCCGCCTTCGGCGAAGAACTTGATGCCGTTATCCTGGAACGGGTTGTGCGAGGCGGAGATCATCACCCCGGCCTCCAGCCGCAGCGCGCGGGTCAGATAGGCGATGCCCGGCGTCGGCAACGGGCCTGTCAGCAGCACGTTGACGCCGGCGGCGGAAAAGCCGGCCTGCAGCGCCGCTTCCAGCATATAGCCGGAAATCCGGGTGTCCTTGCCGATCAAGACCGTGGGACGGTGGGCCTTGTCGTGGTCGACCAGCACGCGGCCGGCGGCATAGCCCAGTTTCATCACGAATTCCGGCGTGATCGGGAATTGGCCGACCTCGCCGCGCACGCCATCGGTGCCAAAGTATTTACGGCTCATGTTTTTCTCTCGAATCCGGCCGGCTCCCGGCCAACCGCTGTAATCGTTACGCCGGCTATTGTGCGCCAGACGCCGCCCTCAGTTCAAACTTTCCAGCACTTGCAGCGCCTGGTGCGTGGCCTTGACGTCGTGCACGCGGATGATGCGCGCGCCGCGCCGCGCCGACTCCAGCGCCGCGGCCACGCTGGCGCCCAGCCGCTCCGCCGGCACCGCTTCGCCGGTGATCGCGCCCAGCATGGATTTGCGGCTCAGGCCCACCAGCAGCGGCGCGCCGGCGGCGCGTTCTATCTCGGGCAAGCCGCGCAGCAGCGCCAGATTGTGTTCCAGCGTCTTGCCGAAGCCGAAACCGGGGTCGACCAGCAGCCGCTCGCGGGCGATGCCGGCGTCCAGGCACAGCCGGACGCGGCGCGCCAGATAGTCGGCCACTTCGGCCACCACGTCCGCGTAGGCCGGCTTGTCCTGCATGGTGTCCGGATTGCCCTGCTTGTGCATCAGGCAGACCGCGGCGTCGGCGGCCGCCACCAGTTCCAGCGCGCCCGCGTCTTCCAGCGCCGACACGTCGTTGACCAGGTCTACCGCGCCCAGCGCCAGCGCCTCGCGCATCACCGCCGCGCGGCGGGTGTCCAGCGACAGCGGCGCGCCGAGCTCGCGCAGACCCTCCAGCACCGGCAGCACCCGTTCCATCTCCTGTTCCGGGCTGACGTGGGGCGCGTTGGGGCGCGTCGATTCGCCGC
This sequence comes from Chromobacterium sp. LK11, assembly GCF_001043705.1. Classification (NCBI taxonomy): domain Bacteria; kingdom Pseudomonadati; phylum Pseudomonadota; class Betaproteobacteria; order Neisseriales; family Chromobacteriaceae; genus Chromobacterium; species Chromobacterium sp. LK11. The sequence goes on along the minus strand of NZ_LDUR01000016.1, from coordinate 239,709 downwards.
CGATGTCGAGAATGGCCGCGCCGTCGGCCAGCATTTGCTCGGCGTGGCGCAGCGCCTGCTCCAGACCGTTGAAACGGCCGCCGTCGGAGAAGGAGTCAGGGGTGACGTTCAGAATGCCCATCACCAGGGGACGGGACAGATCGAGCGTGAAGCGCCCGCATTGCAAAGAGGATTTCATGATCTGACTACGCTCATGGAGGGGGAGGGATTGTCGCAAAAAAGCCGGGCAAGCCCCTTAAGGCTTGCCCGGCTTGATGACTGAGAGACTCAGACTTCCTGGGCCGGATCGGCGGTCGGCTCGGCGGCCGGCGGCGTCGGCTTGTCTTCCTGCGGCTTGGCCGCGAAACCGGCGCCCGGCTTGGGCGGACGCGGCGGCTTGCCGTCCATCAGGTCGTTGATCTGATCGGCGTCTATGGTTTCCCATTCCAGCAGCGCGGCGGTCATCGCCTCCACCTTGTCGCGGTTCTCTTCCAGCAGGCGGCGCGCCAGCGCGTACTGCTCGTCGATGATGCGGCGGATTTCAGCGTCCACCTGCTGCATGGTCGCTTCGGACAAATTCTTGTGGGTGGTGATGGAACGGCCAAGGAAAACTTCGCCCTCGTTCTCGCCGTACACCATCGGGCCCAGCTTGTCGCTCATGCCGTAGCGGGTCACCATGTCGCGCGCCATTTGAGTGGCGCGCTCGAAGTCGTTGGAAGCGCCGGTGGTCATCTGGTTCATGAACAGCTCTTCCGCGATGCGGCCGCCGAACAGGATGGCGATGCGGTCCAGCAGATAGCCGCGGTCGTAGGCGAAGCGGTCCTGCTCCGGCAGTTGCATGGTCACGCCCAGCGCGCGGCCGCGCGGGATGATGGTGACCTTGTGCACCGGGTCGGCCTTGGGCAGCAGCTTGGCGACGACGGCGTGGCCAGACTCGTGGTAAGCGGTGTTGCGCTTCTCTTCGTCGGTCATCACCATGCTGCGGCGCTCGGCGCCCATCATGATCTTGTCCTTGGCGGACTCCAGGTCCTCCATGTCCACCAGACGCTTGTTGCGGCGAGCGGCGAACAGCGCGGCTTCGTTGATCAGGTTGGCGAGGTCGGCGCCGGAGAAGCCCGGCGTGCCGCGCGCGATCACTTCGGCGTTGACGTCGGCGGCGATCGGCACCTTGCGCATGTGCACGCCCAGGATCTGTTCGCGGCCGCGGATGTCCGGCAGCGGCACCACCACCTGGCGGTCGAAACGACCGGGACGCTGCAGCGCCGGGTCCAGCACGTCCGGACGGTTGGTCGCGGCGATCACGATCACGGTGGAATTGGTGTCGAAGCCGTCCATTTCCACCAGCAACTGGTTCAGCGTCTGTTCGCGCTCGTCGTTGCCGCCGCCGAGACCTGCGCCGCGCTGACGGCCAACCGCGTCGATCTCGTCGATGAAGATGATGCACGGCGAGTTCTTCTTGGCCTGCTCGAACATGTCGCGCACGCGGGCCGCGCCCACGCCGACGAACATTTCAACGAAGTCGGAACCGGAGATGCTGAAGAACGGCACCTTGGCTTCGCCGGCGATGGCCTTGGCCAGCAAGGTCTTGCCGGTACCGGGCGAGCCGGCCAGCAGAATGCCGCGCGGAATGCGGCCACCCAGGCTCTGGTAGCGGGACGGATCGCGCAGGTAATCGACGATCTCCTTCACCTCTTCCTTGGCCTCGTCGCAACCGGCGACGTCGGCGAAGGTGACGGTGTTGGCGTCCTGGTCCAGCATCCTGGCCTTGCTCTTGCCGAAGGAGAACGCGCCGCCCTTGCCGCCGCCCTGCATCTGGCGCATGAAGAACACCCAGACGCCGATCAGCAACAGCATGGGGAACCAGCTGATGAAAATATTCATCAGCATGGACGGCTCTTCTTCCGGCTTGGCGGAGAAGCGGACGTTGTTCTTGATCAGGTCGTCGACCAGTTGCGGGTCGTAGGGCGCATAGGTGCTGAACGCGGAGCCGTCGGTCAGCTTGCCTTTCAGCCATTGCCCGCGCAGCGGGTGGCCTTCTATGGTCAGGGACTGGACCTTGCCGGACTCGACATCGCTGATGAACTGCGAATACTCAAGCTGATTCTGGGTATCCTGACGCTTGTTGAACTGATTGAATACCGTCATCAGTACCAAACCGATGATGACCCATATCGCGATGTTTTTGCCGATATTGTTCACGAGTAGCGGACTCCTCTGTGCCCTGACTTTTTGGTTGCTTGTCTAGATATTTGCTTTGATTGTACGCCGCGAGCCACTTTATGTCAGCGTCGGCCTTTGCCCAGCAGATAAATTTCGCTGGAGCGGTCGCGCGACGCTTTCGGCTTGCGGGTGACTACCTCGTCGAACAGCTCGCGCATGGACTTGAGATAGACTTGGAAATCGCTGCCCTGGAACACTTTGACGAGAAAATGACCGCCAGGTTTCAAATGATCTCGCGCAAATTCCAGCGCCAGCTCGCACAGCAGAAAACTTCTGGCCTGGTCGATGGCGCTCATGCCTGACATATTGGGCGCCATATCGGAAATTACAAGGTCCAATTCGCGGCCGCCGAGCAATTGCACGAATTGCGCCAGCACTTCCTCCTCGCGGAAGTCGCCCTGAATGAAGTCGACGCCGGGCACCGGGTCCATGTCCAGGATGTCGAGCGCGAACACCTTGCCGCTGTCGCCGACGAGGCGCGCCGCCACCTGCGACCAGCTGCCGGGGGTGGAACCCAGATCGGCCAGCACCGTGCCGGGGCGGATCAGCTTGTCCTTGTCGTTGATCTCCAGCAGCTTGTAAGCGGCCCGCGCGCGGTAGCCGTCTTTCTGCGCCTGGTTGACGTAGGGGTCGTTGACGTGTTCCTGCAGCCAGCTGTTGCTGCTTTTGCTTCTAGCCATTGCGTTCCGCTCTTAATAGGTGGGCAACAGGCCAGCCGCGCTATCCTGTTGTTTTTCATTTATTTTAGGTCCGGACTTTGGGAAAGCGCTCAACTCGAGTAGAATCGGCTTTTGCTTTGTAAATCCGTATTTCCCATGAAAATTGAACTCAAGCCGTTCCAGCGCAAGCATCTGCAGGGACTGGCGCACGACCTCAACCCGGTGGTGATGATAGGCAACAACGGCCTGACCGACGCGGTGATCCGCGAAATCGCCATCAATCTGGACGCTCACGAACTGATCAAGGTCCGCGTGCTGGGCGACGACCGCGAAGCGCGCGTCGCCATGTTCGAGCAGATCTGCGAAGACCTGGGCGCCGCCCCGGTCCAGCACATCGGCAAGCTGCTGGTGCTGTGGCGCCCCAGCGATAAAGAGCGCATCGTTCTGCCCAAGAACAAGCAGGCGCTGAAGGGCTGAACGCCGTTCGCGGCGATCGCGCTTGATAGAAAAGCGGTGGCATGCCACCGCTTTTGTTTTGTCCGCTCCAGACAGGGAGCGGCGTCCTGAAGCCTGCTCGAAGTCTCGCCAGCGAGAGCGGGGCCAGGCGTTGCGACCGAGAAAGCGGAATGTGGATACGGCACATCGGCATTTCGAAGATGTTTTCAACGCCCTCTTCTATCCATCCCGCCGACGCGCAGCAGATCGCAAACGGGTTCTTAGTCGTTGCGCCAGACGTAGACCAGGCCCATCAGGCTCTGCACCAGATAGATCAGGCTGGAAATCGCGTGCCAGGTGGCGAAGCCGCCGCCGAACAGGCCTTCGGCCGCATGGTTCATCTGCGCCTTGAGGTTGGCGATGATGGGGGTGACGGCGAAATGATTGATCAGCGTGCAGGCCAGCATGCCCATCACCAGCCAGAAGCCGCTTTCCTTGACCCCGGAAGCGCCGTTGCGGCGGATGTGGTCGACCAGCAGGATCACCCCGCACACCAGCCCCACCCAGGCGATGCTGGCGAACAGCTTGCCGGCCACCATGCCGGCGGTGACCCGGTCCAGCATGGCGAACAGCACCGGCGCCACGATGATGCCTATCACCCACAAGCCGCCAATCCAGAACGTCTTGGCGATGGAACGCAATCCATCCATGTCTCAGCCCCTCTCCCGCGCCGCGCCGCGCGCGGGCCGTCCGGCCCGCCCGCAGACGGAGCTCAGATGTATTTGACGTCGAGCACTTCGTATTCGCGGATGCCGCCCGGGGCCACCACTTCGGCCACGTCGCCGGCTTCCTTGCCGATCAGCGCGCGCGCGATCGGGGAGTTCACCGACACCTTGCACACCTTGATGTCGGCCTCGTCGTCGCCGACGATCTGGTAGGTGACGTTTTCCTCGCTCTCCAGGTCCATCAGCTCTACGGTGGCGCCGAACACCACGCGGCCGTCGGCGTCCAGCTCGGCCGGGTTCACGATCAGCGCGTTGGAAATCTTGCCTTCCAGTTCGGCGATGCGGCCTTCGACAAAGCCCTGACGCTCCTTGGCGGCGTCGTATTCGGCGTTCTCGGACAGGTCGCCATGCGAACGAGCCTCGGCAATCGCCTCGATCACGGCCGGACGTTCCACGCTCTTGAGGCGTTGCAGCTCTTCTTTCAGCAGCTCGGCACCGCGCACGGTCAACGGGACTTTGATCATTTCAGAATTCTCTCCAGAGGCGGCATCCGCCTTCATCAAAAGCACAAGCCGCCGTACTGGACGGCGGCTTGAAGTAGCGGGTTATGGGAGGGATTGTAACGGCAAACCCCTCCCGCTTCCAAGCCCCCGCGTCAGGACTCAGCCCTGAATCTGGCTGTGCAGTTCCTGCACGCTGTAGACGTCGAACTCCTCGGCGTGGGCCATGCCCACGCACACCGCCTTGGCGCCGGCCAGGGTGGTGTATTGCGGAATCCGCGCCTGCAGGGCCGAACGGCGGATGGAGTGGCTGTCCTGAATAGCCTGGCGTTTTTCGTCGACGGTGTTGATCAGCAGATCGATTTCCGAGTTCTTGATCATGTCGACGATGTGCGGGCGGCCTTCATTGACCTTGTTGACCACCTGCACCACGATGCCGGCCGCCGACAGATGCTTGGCGGTGCCGCGCGTCGCGCAGACGCCGAAGCCCAGCCGCTGCAGTTCGCGCGCCACTTCCACCGCGCCGTTCTTGTCGCCATCGCGCACCGACAGGAAGACCTTGCCGGTCTTGGGCAGGCGGTCGCCGGCGCCGAGCTGGCCCTTGACGTAGGCTTCGGCAAAGGTCTTGCCCACGCCCATCACCTCGCCGGTGGACTTCATTTCCGGCCCCAGGATGGTGTCCACGCCGGGGAATTTGATGAAGGGGAACACCGCCTCCTTCACCGCGTAGAACGGCGGGATCACTTCCTTGGTGAAGCCTTGCTCGTTGAGGCCGATGCCGGCCATCGCGCGCGCGGCGATCTTGGCCAGCGGCGCGGAAGTCACCTTGGAGACGAAGGGCACGGTGCGGCTGGCGCGCGGATTCACCTCCAGCACGTAGATGGTGTCGCCCTGGATGGCGAACTGCACGTTCATCAGGCCGACCACGTTCAGCGCGCGGGCCATGGCCACGGTCTGACGGCGGATTTCGTCCTGCACCGCCGGGAACAGGCTGTACGGCGGCAGCGAGCAGGCGGAGTCGCCGGAGTGGACGCCGGCCTGCTCCACGTGCTGCATGATGCCGCCGATCACCACGTTCTCGCCGTCGGACACGCAGTCGACGTCGACTTCGATCGCGTCGTTGAGGAAGCGGTCCAGCAGCACCGGGCTGTCGTTGGACACCTTCACCGCCTCGCGCATATAGCGCTCCAGATCGGCCGGCTCGTGGACGATTTCCATCGCGCGGCCGCCCAGCACGTAGGACGGGCGCACCACCAGCGGGTAGCCGATTTCCTCGGCCAGCTTCATCGCTTCGGCCGGCGCGCGCGCGGTGCGGTTGGGCGGCTGCTTCAGGCCCAGCTCGTTCAGCAGCTTCTGGAAGCGCTCGCGGTCCTCGGCGGCGTCTATCATGTCCGGCGTGGTGCCGATGATGGGCACGCCGTTGGCCTCCAGCGCGCGCGCCAGTTTCAGCGGGGTCTGGCCGCCGTACTGGACGATGACGCCGAACGGTTTTTCGATGCGGCAGATTTCCAGCACGTCTTCCAGCGTCAGCGGCTCGAAGTACAGGCGGTCCGAGGTGTCGTAGTCGGTGGACACGGTTTCCGGGTTGCAGTTGACCATGATGGTCTCGAAACCGGATTCGCGCAGCGCCAGCGCCGCGTGCACGCAGCAGTAGTCGAACTCGATGCCCTGGCCGATGCGGTTGGGCCCGCCGCCCAGCACCATCACCTTTTTGCGGTCGGACGGATTGGATTCGCACTCCTCTTCATAGCTGGAGTACATATAGGCGGTGTTGGTGGCGAATTCGGCGGCGCAGGTGTCCACGCGCTTGTACACCGGATGCAGGCCCAGGCTCCAGCGCTTGGCGCGCACCGCGGCCTGGTCCGAACCCAACAGCTCGCCCAGCCGGCGGTCGGAGAAGCCCTTGCGCTTGAGGCGGCGCAGCTCGGCGTAGTCCAGTTCTTCGATCTTGCGGCCGGCCAGCGCTTGCTCTTCGCCGATCAGGTCTTCGATCTGGGCCAGGAACCAGGGGTCTATCTTGCTGACCGCGTGGATGTCGTCGCGGCTCATGCCGATGCGGAAGGCGTCGGCCACGTAGAGAATGCGCTCCGGTCCCGGCGTGCCCAGTTCGTGGCGGATCGCCGCTTCGTCGCTGGTGACCGGATCGAAGCCGGACAGGCCGGTTTCCAGGCCGCGCAGCGCTTTCTGCATCGATTCCTGCAAGGTGCGGCCCATCGCCATCACCTCGCCCACCGACTTCATCTGGGTGGTCAGGCGGTCGTCGGCCTGCGGGAATTTTTCAAAGGCGAAACGCGGGATCTTGGTAACCACGTAGTCGATGGACGGCTCGAACGAAGCCGGGGTGGCGCCGCCGGTGATATCGTTCTTCAGTTCGTCCAGGGTGAAGCCCACCGCCAGCTTGGCGGCGATCTTGGCGATCGGGAAACCGGTGGCCTTGGACGCCAGCGCCGAGGAACGCGACACGCGCGGGTTCATTTCGATGACGATCATCTCGCCGGTGGCCGGATTGGTGGCGAACTGCACATTGGAGCCGCCGGTGTCCACGCCGATCTCGCGCAGCACCGCCAGGCTGGCGTTGCGCATGATCTGGTATTCCTTGTCGGTCAGCGTCTGCGCCGGCGCCACGGTGATGGAGTCGCCGGTGTGCACGCCCATCGGATCGAAGTTTTCGATCGAGCAGATGATGATGCAGTTGTCGTTCTTGTCGCGCACCACCTCCATCTCGTACTCTTTCCAGCCCAGCACCGATTGTTCGATCAGCAGCTCATGGGTGGGCGAGGCTTCGAAACCGCGCTCGCAGATGGCCAGGAATTCTTCGCGGTTATAGGCGATGCCGCCGCCGGAGCCGCCCATGGTGAAGGACGGGCGGATCAGCGTCGGGAAACCCACCTTGGCCTGCGCTTCCAGCGACGCTTCCATGGTGTGGCAAACGAAGGACAGCGGGCAGGACAGGCCGATCTTGGCCATCGCTTCCTTGAAGCGGCCGCGGTCTTCGGCCTTGTCGATGGCATCCTCGGTGGCGCCGATCAGCTCCACCTTGTATTTTTCCAGCACCCCGTTCTTGGCCAGGTCCAGCGCGCAGTTGAGCGCGGTCTGACCGCCCATGGTCGGCAGTATGGCGTCCGGACGCTCCTTGGCGATGATTTTTTCCACCACTTTCCAGGTGATGGGCTCGATGTAGGTGACATCGGCCATGTCCGGGTCGGTCATGATGGTGGCCGGGTTGGAGTTCACCAGGATGACTTTGTAGCCCTCTTCGCGCAGGGCCTTGCACGCTTGCGCGCCGGAGTAGTCGAATTCGCAGGCCTGGCCGATGACGATGGGGCCGGCTCCGATGATCAGAATGCTTTTGAGGTCGCTACGCTTTGGCATGGTTCTACTCTTTATGATTGCATTTTGTTTGCCGCCAGGCCCGGGCGCCTGGGACGCCCGGCGGCTTGGCGGCGAATGTTAAATCTCTGTCTTACAGGCTGGCCGCGGCCAGCTTGGCGCCGAAGCCGACGAACAGCGCGCCCACCGAGCCGCCCAACGCCGCGCTCAGCCTGCGGCGGCGGCGGAAGGCCTGGGCCAGCCGGTGGCCGGCGACGATCAGCGCGGTCAGGTACAGCGTGCTGCACACTTCCACGATCAAGCCCAGCGCGACGAAGGTCAGCGCCGGATGCGGGTAGGCGGGATCGACGAACTGAACGAAGAAGGACACGAAAAACAGGATGGCCTTCGGATTCATCAAGCTGATCAGCAAGGCCTTGACGAAGGGGTTTTCCTCTCCCACCAGCACCGACTTGGCCTCGGCCGCCTCGCCGCGGGCGGCGCGGCGCCAGGCCGTCAGCGCGCCGCGCAGCATATTGAAGCCCAGCCAGGCCAGATAGCCGCCGCCCAGGTACTTGACCACGGCGAACAGCGCCGGGTTGGCCTTCAGCAGGCCGGCCGCGCCGGTGGCCGCCAGCGTCATCAGGATGAAGTCGCCGATGATGATGCCGCCGGCGCCGGCGAAGCCGGCGCGGGTGCCGCGCTGCGCCGCCACCGACAGCACGTACATGGAGTTCGGCCCCGGCAGCAGCACGATGAGCACGGCGCCCAGCAGATAGGTGGTGAGATCGGTAATCCCCAGCATGTTCCCGCTCCCCGGCTTAGACGCGTTCCGCCATCGAGGCGATGAAGCGGTCGAACAGATAGGCGACGTCCTCCGGCCCCGGGCTGGCTTCCGGGTGGCCCTGGAAGGAGAAGGCCGGACGGTCGGTCAGCGCGATGCCCTGCACCGTGCCGTCGAACAAAGAGCGGTGGGTGACGCGCACATTGGCCGGCAAGCTGGTTTCGTCCACCTGGAAGCCGTGGTTCTGGCTGGTGATCATCACCCGGCCGCTGTCCAGATCCTGCACCGGGTGGTTGGCGCCGTGGTGGCCGAACTTCATCTTGGAAGTCTTGCCGCCGCTGGCCAGACCCAGCAGTTGGTGGCCGAGGCAGATGCCGAACACCGGCAGCTTGGCGTCCAGGATGTCGCGGATGGCGGAGATCGCGTAATCGCACGGTTCCGGATCGCCGGGGCCGTTGGACAGGAACACGCCGTGCGGATTCAGCGCCAGCACGTCGGCGGCCGGGGTCTTGGCCGGCACCACGGTCAGCTGGCAGCCGCGCTCGGCCAGCATGCGCAGAATGTTGTGCTTGACGCCGAAGTCGTAGGCGACCACGTGGAAACGGGTGGACGCCTGCACCTGATAGCCGGCGCCCAGCTTCCACTCGCGCTCGGTCCAGGCGTAAGGCTTGTCGCAGCTGACCACCTGGGCCAGATCCTGGCCGGCCATGGAACCGAAGCCGCGCGCCAGCTCCAGCGCGCGCGGCTCGTCGATGTCCCCGGCCATGATGCAGCCGGCCTGGGCGCCCTTCTCGCGCAGGATGCGGGTCAGCCGGCGGGTGTCGATGTCGGCGATGGCGACGACATTGTGCTGCTTCAGATAGCCGGACAAGGAGTTTTCGGCGCGGAAGTTGCTATGCAGCAGCGGCAGATCGCGAATGATCAGGCCGGATGCAAAAACGGCGCGAGATTCGGTGTCTTCCGAATTCGCGCCGACGTTGCCGATATGGGGATAAGTCAGGGTGACGATCTGTTTGGTATAGGAGGGGTCGGTCAAAATCTCCTGATAGCCGGTGATGGCGGTATTGAACACCACCTCGCCCACCGTATGTCCGGCGGCCCCGATAGCACTGCCCTTGAACACGGTGCCATCGGCCAAGACAAGGATTGCGGGTACGGTTGACACAAGCTGCTCCTATTGCGTTTGCGGCGGGTAAGGAAAAACCGGCTGCGCCGGTTTTTGTTGACCCCGTCCGCCGGCCTGGCCGCCTCGCTCGCGCAAGGCCTCCGCCGCGACAGATGGGATCTGTCCCTACCCTAAGTTTTCGAATTGCTTTATGTGAAGAACGGGACTCGATGCCTGGCGCATCAGTCCCGTTTGGTTAAACCTTTCTATAGTAACGCCGAACCGGAAAACTCACAAGAAAAATCGATAACATGACAAATGAGCGGCAATCAGGCCCCGGGGCGGATCTGCCACTGCACGCTGGTCGGCCCGCTAGGTTTGCCCAACATCAGCATCAGCGGTTTCAAGGCGTCGTATTTTTCCGGCGGGCTGTGGGCGCTGCCGCTCAGCGCGAAGGCCGCGCCCGGCTGCCACTGCCCCTGCCCGCTCAGATTCAACGGTCCGTCCAGCGTCGACACGTTCAGCGCCACGCCCGCGCCGGCGCCGTTGACATCCATCTGGTAGGAGCCGAACGGCGACAACGGGCTCAAGGGCGAGGCCGCGCCCAGCCAGCTCAGTTGCAGATTGCCGGCCAACTGGCCGCCCTTGCGGCTGAACTGGCCGATCTTGAGCTGCAGATCGCCGCCCAAGCGCGCCGCCTGCCAGGTCTTGGACAAATTCGCCAGCGCCGCCACCGGCAGAGTCAGGTTGACGCCGTTGACCTCCATCCCGTCCCAGCCCCACTCCAGCTTGCCGTCCTGGCCGTCGCTCTCCAGCAGCCAGATCGCCCGCCCCGACAGCAAGGCCTTGGGTTGGAAGCGCCAGCCTATCCGGCTCATCGGCAACACCTCGCCCTTGTCGCCGACATAGACCAATTGCGTCTTGCCCTGCCACACCGTGCCTTGCGCGCCGCTGAACTGCCAGCGATCGCCGGTGGCGCTCAACAGCGGCAGCGACAGCAAGCTCGCCGGCAATGCGGCGATCAGGCCGGCCAGGAACAACGCGCCCAATAGCGCGCCCAACAATATTTTCTTTTTCATGCGCCGCCTCCGGCATGCGCCAGCAGCGCCTTGATATGCACTTGGCCCGGCATCGGCTGGGCCTCGGCCCGGAGATTGAGCACGCGCACCTGGTGCTGGGCCGCCAGCACGCCGGCCAGCTTGACCCAGGCGTCGAACGCCATCGTGCCCTCCATCGCCACGCCGGACTCGCCCTCGGGACTCAACTGCCAGCCGGCCTCGGACAGGCCCTGACTCTGCGCCACCTGGCGAATCACCGGCAACAACTCCTTGGCCGGCAGCGCCGCCTGCGCCGGCTGGCGTTTCAACTGCTCGGCCTCGTGCGCCAGAGATTGCACATGGCTCAGCTCGGCTTGCAGACGCGCCGCGGCGGCGCGGTTGCGCTCCACCGATTTGCCCGCCGGTTCCCAGACGCCGGCGTAGAGCACGCCGACGCCGAGTACGACGGCCATCACCAGCAGCAAGGCTTGTTCGCGGCGGCTGCGCTGCCGCCAGTAGGCGGCGAATTGTTCACGATATTGCTTCATGTCAGGGCTCCCGGGACAGGCTGAGTTCTTTGGTCCCTTGCTGGGTGGCGGTCACGTCCAGGCGGATCTGCTTGGCCGCCAGTTGGCCGCGCCAGCGCTGCAAGGTCTCCGCCGGCACGTCCGCCACTTGCAGCTTGAGCCGCCCGCCGTCGTAGCTGAGGGTGCGAGTCTGCAGATCGCGGCCGCTGAGCGCCGCCAGCGCGCCCATCAGCTCCAAAACGTCGTCCCGCGCCGGCAGGCCGTGGCTCAGCCGCAGCTTGTCCACCGCGCGCGTCATCGCCAGCGCGCTGCTGCCCGGCATCGCCTGGCCGCCGATCCAGGGTTTGGCGGCGGCGCGGATCTCCGCCGACAAGCTGTGTTTTTGCCAGGTGTACCAGCCGGCCTGGCCCAGGGTCAACGCCAGTTGCGCCGTCAGCAGGCCGCCCAACACCAGCCCGGCGCGGCGCAGCGCCGGCCCCCAGTCGCGCCAGCGGCGATTGGCCGCCAGCTCGCCGTTGGCGAAGTCGAAAGCCTGTTGCGCCTGGCCGCTGCGCCAGTCATGGGCCGCCAGCTGCCTGGGTTCGCCCTGCCACGCCGGCAACCGCGATCCGATCAGGCCGGCCGCTTCGGCCCCGCACACGGTCAGGCTGGCCGGCGGCAGTTGCGCCGCCAGCCGCGCGAACAGCAGTTGTTCGGCCGTTTCGCCGCAGTAGGGCAGCCAGGCCGCGCGCGTGGCGCTCAGCCGCAGCAACCAGCCCTCGCCGCCGCGCGCCACGCTCCAGCCGTCGCGCGCCGGCGGCGGCAGCAGGCTTTCCTCCGGCAAGATGCGGTCGCACAAGCGCCCGGCGCTCTTGAGCATGGCCACGGCGCGGCGCACCGGGAAGGCCTCGGTCACCGCCACCGCGCGGCTGCCGTCCGGCAGTTCTCCGCCCAGTGCGTAAAGATTGGCGGACGGGTCGTTGATCAGCCCCTCCTCCAGCGCGAAGCCCATCATCGCCGCCGTCGGCAGCTTGACCGCGGCCGGCAGCCGCGCCTGGGTGAACAGGGTGCGGCCGGCGGGCAGGATCAGTTCGCAGCGGTCGGCGCGCGGCCAGCCGGCCGGCGCGCTGTCGCCCTGGGCGCTGGCTTCGCCGCGCGCCCCCAGCAGGGCCCAGGGCAGCCCCGGTTCGCTATCGGGCCAGCCGGCCCGCAGATACAGTCTAAGCGTTGTCATTCTGATTTCCGTTTCCCCTGGCCGGCGGCGGACGTCCCGCGCCGTCTTGCCGCCACAGCGTCTTCACCACGTTCATATTGCTGTAGATCAGCGCCCGCATTTCCAGCCGCGCCCGTTCCAGCCGGGCCGAGCTGTCCAGCATGAAGTAATTGGACGCCGCGGCAATGTCGGTGTCGGCGATGATGCCCGGCGCCGGCAACCGCGCCTTGAAGTCGTTGGCGTCCTTGTAGTAATTGACCTTGCGCTGGTTGAGCAAGACCAGCAAATTGCCGTCGCCGACGCCGGGCAACAAGGTTTTCATCACCGCCGGCGTGGCGGTGTTGATGTTGATCTGGCTGACGTCCGCCGGCAAAGCCGCCACGTGCGGCAGCAACTTGTCCAGCACCTCCGGGGTGTAGCCCGGCAGCCAGCGCAGCATTTCCACGCGAAGCAGCGGATGACCCGGCGCCGTCGCGCCCGGCTCCGGCGGACGGTTCTCCCCCGCCGGCTGGCTGGCGTCCTCCGAATCCTTGCCGCCGCGCAACTGCCTGACCAAGGGTTCGGACAAGCGCGTGGGCAGGCCCAGCGTGGTCAGCAGCCGCTTGTAGAACACCAGCTGCCGCGCATTGGTCTGGCCGTTCTGCACCAGCGAATTCAGATTGAAGCGGCCTTGCAGATCGCTCAACTGCCCGGACACGGTCACGCCCTGGGCCTCGGTCTGCGGCAAGGGCTGCGCCCACAGCTGGGACAAGGCCACCACGCCGTTGCCGGCCGCGCCGTTGTTGAAGCGCAGGATTTCCATCGCCCAGCCCAGGCCGGCGTCGGCCACCAGGCGCAGTTGGGCGCGGTTGCGGTCGTTGTCCAGCTGATGCCACCACAGACCCTGCTGCCACAGCACCAGCGAGGCGGCGGTGGTGGCCAAGGCCACGATCAGCAAGGCCATGATCACCGCCATGCCGCGCTGCTTCCGGCTTCCCGGCCTCTTCATGGCAGCGCCCATATCCGTTTCGCCCATTCATTGCCCGGCATGCGGATGCGCATTTCCAGCGCGCGCGGACTGTGCGCCGGGCTGGCTTCGCGCGGCGGCCAGTTGTCCAGCCAGTTGCCGTCGTCCAGCAGCACGCGCCAGCGCACCGCGGCGTCCTTGCCCAGCAGGACATAAGCGGTCGGCGCCGCGCCCTGGGCGTCGCCCGCCGCCCAGCTGAGGCCTTGCGCGCCGGCATGGTAGCTGATGCGTTCCTGGCCGCCGGGATAGCGGGCGGAAAAACTCTGCAGGGTCAGCGTCTGGCCGTCGCCGTCGCTTTGCAGCAGCAGCTGGCTGCCGCCCAGGCTCGGGCCCTGCCCTTGCGTCGGCGCCGGCATCTGGCCGGTCAGGTCGCCCTCCAGCCGCCGGAAGGCGCGCGCGGCGTCCACCCATTGCTCGCTGGTCTGCATCAGCCGCTCGCGCGAGATCAGCAAGGAGCCGAACGCCTTGTAGCCGAGCACCGACAGGATGGCGAGCAAGCTCATCGCCACCAGGATCTCGATCAAGGTCATGCCGCGCTGCCGGCCGCGCCTCACGAGCCGCCTCCGATGTTCATGCGCAAATAGCCGGTCATCTCGGCCAACACGTAGCGGCCGTCGCCCTGGGCCAGCACCCGCACCGCCACTTTGCGGAAATTGGGATTGGGCGTCTGGCTGACCACGCGCTGCCAGCGCCAGCGCGCGCCGTCGTCGTCCAACTCTCCCGCCTGCTCGCCCACGTCCGGCCATTCGCGGCGCGCCTGCATCAGCGCGATCATGTTCTGCGCCTCCCAGGCCGCCTGCATCCGCCGCTTCATGCCCTCGCCGTTGTCTGCGGCCAGGCCGGTGGCGCGCAGCAGCGCGCCCAAGGCCACCGCGATGATGGCCAGCGCCACCAGCACTTCGAACAGCGTAAATCCGCGCTCGCGCTTCATGAGCCTTCGTCCACCCGGCTGCGCCCCAGCGGCGACAGGGTCACGGCCAGGCCGCGCGTCTCGGTCTTGATCTGCAAGGCCAGCGCGTTGGCGCGCCCGTCCTGCCACAAGGGCAGCGGCCGGCCCGCCGGCCAAGGTTGGCCGTCCAGCAACAGCGCCCCCCCGTGCACGCCCTCCGGCCACAGCCGGTCGGCCAGCAATTCATCGTTGGCGCCGCCCCAGTCTCCATTGTCGCCGCGGCGGCGGAAACCGTAGCCCTTGGCGTCCCACATCAGCGCCAGCGGGTCCCCCATTTCGGCGGCGTCGGCCGCCTGCTCCAGCACCCGCGCCAAACGGTAGGCCTCGTCCGAGGCCTGGCGATGGGTGTCCGGCCGCATGCTCAGCGTCACCGTGGTGGCCAGCACCCCGATGATCAGCATCACCACCATCACCTCGATCAGGGTGAAGCCGCGCGCCGAAAAGGAGGAGTTCATCGACGACTCCGGTCTTACTTGACCGCGTCCCAGTTGCCGATGTCCGCGTCCACGCCCTCGCCGCCCGGCTCGCCGTCGGCGCCGAAGCTCCAGATGTCGATTTCGCCGTGGGTGCCCGGATTGGCGTACTGGTAGGGATTGCCCCACGGGTCCTTGGGCAGGCGCTCCAGATAGCCGCCCGGCTTCCAGTTTTTCGGTTCCGGCGCCGAGCTCGGTTTCTGCACCAAGGCCTGCAGGCCCTGCTCGCTGCTGGGGTAGCGGCCGTTGTCCAGCCGGTACAGTTTCAAGGCCTGGCTCAAGGCGCCCAGGTCCTGCTTGGCGGCGACGGCGCGCGCCTCGTCCGGACGGCTCATCACCTTGGGCACCACCAACGCCGCCAGTACGCCGAGAATCACGATCACCACCATGATTTCGATCAGGGTGAAGCCTCGCTGGGCCGCTTGGGAAAGGTGTCGCATATCTACTCCTACTACCGAGGTTTCAAGGGGTCAAAACAGGGAGGGGCCGTCGCCGGACAGCTCCCAGACGCCGGCGGGTCCGGCATTGGCCGGCTTGAGCTGGCCCAGCTTCCTCAGCTCGCTCGCCGCCCAGCTCATATCGTATTGCCAGGTGTAAAACAAGTCGGTGCCTTCCAGCTCGCGCCCGCGCGCATGCCAGATGTGCTTGGCCACCGTCAGCCGGTCCGCCTTGCCGCCGTGGGCGGCCAGCGCCTCCAGCACCCATTGCTGTAAAACTGCCTTGTGAGACATTGCCGTGCTTCTTTCCGCGAAAATCAATGCACCATCTGGTTCATATCGATGATGGGCATCATGATGGCCAGCACGATCAACAAGACCATGCCGCCCATGAACAGGATCAGCAGCGGCTCCATCAGCGTGGTGAAGGTGGCGAGCTTGCGCTCCACCTCCTGCTCCTGCTGCTGGGCGGCGCGGTCCAGCATATGCGCCAGCGTGCCGCTGGATTCGCCGCTGCCGATCAGATGGATCAGCACCGGCGGGAATTGACGGGTGGCGTGCAGCGCGCGCGACAGCGCCACGCCTTCCCTCACCTTGGCCATCGCCTCGCTGACCGCGTCCTGCATCGGCAACAAGGTCATCAGGCCGCGCGCGGTTTCCAGCGCGGTCAGCAGCGGCACGCCGCTGCCCACCAGGATGGACAGGGTGCTGGCCATGCGCGCGGTGTTGAGCGCGCGCAGCAGGCGGCCGAACACCGGCAGCTTCAGCAGCCGGGCGTGGAAGCGCCGCTTCAGCGCCGGCGCGCGCAAGGCGCGCACGGTCAGGAACAGCGCGGCGACGATGCCGGCCAGCAGCGCGACGCCCCACTGGCGCAGAAAATCGCTGGCGGCCACCAGCGCCCGGGTCAGGAAGGGCAAGGTCTGCTTGGTCTGCGCGAACACGCTGACCACCTGCGGCACCACATAACTCATCAGGCCGGCCACCACCAGAATGGCCACCACGGTGACCACGGCCGGATAGGCCATCGCCAGCATCACTTTTTGCTGGGTGTTCTGGCGCTTGTCCAGATATTCGGCCAAACGCGCCATAACGGTGTCGAGGTGGCCGGATTGCTCGCCGGCCTGCACCAGCGAGCGATACAACGGGAAGAACACGCCCGGCGCGGCGGACAGCGCCTGGGCGAAGCTCTTGCCTTCCAGGATGTCGCTGCGCAAGGCCGCGAGCACGGTGCGGCTGCGCGGGTGTTCGCACTGCTCGGTCACCGCGGTCAGCGCTTTTTCCAGCGGCAGACCGGCGTTGAGCAGAGTGGACAGCTGTTCGGTGATCATCACCAGTTCGGCGCGCGGCAAGCCGCGGCGCAGCGCCGAGCTGCCGGCGTCTCCGTTCTTGGCGCTGACGCTTTCCACCTCCAAGGGCAGCAGGCCGCGCTCGCGCAGCTGGCTGCGCGCGGCGCGCGCGGAGTCCGCCTCCAGCAAGCCCTTCTGCTCCTTGCCGGCGGGGTCGAAAGCGGTAAAACGGAAGGCGGCCATCAGTTCCTCGTCACCCGCATGATTTCTTCCAGCGAAGTTTCGCCGGCCTTGACCCAGCGCAGGCCGTCGTCGCGCAGCGAGCGCATGCCGTGGCGGGCGGCGTAGTCGCGCATTTTCTGCTCGGAAGCGCGATCGTGGATCAAGCGCTGCAATTGATCGTCGACCAAGAGCAATTCATAAACGCCGTAACGCCCCTTGTAGCCGGAATGGCCGCAGTTCGGGCAGCCGGCCGGCCGGTAGTGCGGCGTGTTCTCCTCGCCCTCCAGCGGCACCGGATGCGGCGTCTTGCAATGCGGGCACAGCCGGCGCACCAGCCGTTGCGCCATCACGCCCAACAGGCTGGACGCCAACAGGAAGGGCTCGACGCCCATGTCCACCAGCCGCGTCACCGCCGAGGCGGCGTCGTTGGTGTGCAGCGTGGCCAGCACCAGGTGGCCGGTCAATGAGGCCTGCACCGCGATCTGCGCGGTTTCCAGATCGCGGATCTCGCCTATCATCACCACGTCCGGATCCTGGCGCAGAATCGCGCGCAGCGCCTTGGCGAAGCTCATGTCGATGCGCGGATTGACCTGGGTCTGGCCGACGCCGTCCAGATGGTATTCCACCGGGTCCTCCACCGTCATGATGTTGGTGTGGCGCGCGTCCAACCGCGACAAGGCCGCGTACAGCGTGGTGGTCTTGCCCGAGCCGGTGGGACCGGTGACCAGCAGGATGCCGTGCGGCTGGCGGATCACCTTGTCCACCGCCTGCAGCGTGTCCGCCGCCATGCCCAGCGTGGCCAGGTCCAGGCGGGCGTTCTCCTTGTCCAGCAGGCGCAGCACCACGCGCTCGCCGTGGCTGGTGGGCAGCGTGGACACCCGCACGTCCACCGGGCGGCCGCCCAGGCGCAGCGAGATGCGGCCGTCCTGCGGAATGCGTTTTTCGGCGATGTCGAGATTGGCCATGATCTTGATCCGCGACACCATCGCCGCGTGCAGCGCGCGGTGCGGGCTGACCACGTCGCGCAGCGAGCCGTCCAGGCGGAAGCGCACCACCGAGCGGTCTTCGAAAGCCTCGATGTGGATGTCCGAGGCGCCGTCGCGCAGCGCCTGGGTCAGCAAGGCGTTGATCATGCGGATGATGGGCGCGTCGCCCTCGCTTTCCAGCAAGTCCTCCACCGTCGGCAGAGACTCCACCATCTGGGTCAGGTCCAGATCCTGGCCGATGTCGTCCACCACCTCGGCCGCAGCGCCGTCGCGGTTGGCGTAATGCTCGGACAGGCGCTTGTCGAACAAGGCCGCCTCCAGCGTCTCGACGCTGGCCAGTCCCTGGCCGTGCAGACGCAGCACTTCGGCCCAGGCCTCGGGCCGGCAGTCTTCGCGCAGCAGCAGATGGCGGCCGCTTTCGCCGTCCAGCAGAATCACGCCGTTGGCGCGCGCGAACGGGAAACCCAGCGCCGGCGACAGCTTGGGCTTGTTCATTTCTGCTGCGCCTTCAGGCTTTGTTCCAGCGTCGAGCGGATGCCGCTCTCCGGCAGGGACTTCAGCGCCGAATCCAGGTTCATCTGCAGCTTTTCCTTCTCCGCCTTATGGCCTTCGCCGATGATGTAGTTGTAGCGATCGGTGGCGATGGAGCGCGCGCCCAGATCGTCACGAACGATGGTGGGCTTGATGAAGATCATCAGATTGGTCTTGTCGCGCTTCTTGTTGCTGTAGCGGAACAAGGCGCCCAGCCACGGGATGTCGCCCAAGAGCGGCACCTTGCTTTCATTGTCGCTGACCGCTTCCTGCAGCAGGCCGCCGATGGCGATGATGCCGCCGTCGTCGACATTCGCGATGGTTTCTATCATCCGCTTATTGGTGGTCGGACCTTGCGGGTTTTTATCGGTGCCCGGCACGATGGTGGATGCTTCCTGCAGAATCTTCATGCGGATGGAGCCGCCTTCGGAAATCTGCGGGGTGATTTCCAGGTTGAAGCCTATGGTCTTGCGGTCATAGGTCTGGAAGGGATTGACCGAACCGCTGCTGCTGCTGCCGGTATTACTGTACTGGCCGGTCAGGATAGGCACTTCCTGGCCAATCTGGATCTTGGCCTTCTCATTGTCCATCGCCATCAGCGACGGGCTGGACACGATGTTGCCGCCCATTTCGGTCTCCATCGCCCGGGCCAGCGCGCCCATGTTCAACACGGTGCCGATGCCGGGGATGTTGACGGTGCCCTTGACCCAACCGATATTGAGGCCGGCGGAGCCGGCCAGCGTGCCCAGGGGGGTGGCGGCAGCGCCGGTGCCGCCGGCCAACGTTCCGCCGGACAAACCGATGATCCCCGGGTTGGTGGTGCCGGGAAAGTTGGTGCCGCCGAACACGCCGGCGCCGTTGCCGTTGAGCGCGCCCAAGGCCTGCCATTGCACGCCCAACTCCATCACCCGCTGCGCGGCTACTTCCACCACCAGCGCCTCCACCATCACTTGGGCGCGGCGCTTGTCCAGCAGGTCGATGACGTTGCGCAGATTCTGGTACATGGAGTCCGGCACGTTCAGGATCAGCGCGTTGTTGGTGGGATCGGCCTGGATCATCGATCCGCCGCCGCCGGCCCCGCTGCCGGAGCCGCTGGACGCGCTGTCGCCGCCCACCGGGCTGGCAGCCTGCGCGGCGCTGGCTGAGCCGCTGGACGAAGAGGCGGAGCCGCTGCCCGAGCCGCTCTGGTTCAGCAGGCTGGAACTGGAGCCGCCGTTGGTGCTCACCGCGGTGCGGCCCTGCAAGGGGCCGGCGTCGCCGGTCATCAGCGCGCGCAGCGTCTGCGCCACCTTGCCGGCCTCGGCGTTCTTCAGATAGACCACGCGCACATTGGCGCCGGCCTGGCTGGGCTGGTCCAAGAGCTTGAGCAGGCTTTTGATCTTGCCTATCTTGCCCGGGGTGTCGGCGCGCACCATCAGCACATTGGCGCGCGCGTCCGGAATGATGGTGGTCTTGCCGCCGTCGGCGCCGGCGCCGCTGTCCTGCAACAGCTTGTTCAGGCTGCCGGCCAGCTCCACCGCGGAGCCGAACAGCACCGGCACCACCACGGTGTCGCCGGCGGCGGCGCTCTCGATCGAATCGATGATGGATTCGATGCGCTGGATGTTGTCCGCGTAGTCGGTGACGATCAGCGCGTTGGACTGCGGGTAGGCGGCGATGGTGTTGTTGGGCGACACGATGGGGCGGATCACCGGCACCAACTGGTTGGCGTTGCCGTACTTGAGCGTGAACACCTTGGTGATCAGGCGGTCGCCGTCGCCGCGCGGAATGCCCTTGCTGGCCTTGGCGTGCAGCTTGGCGTCGGCTTCCGGCACGATCTTGACCACGCCGCCGCCCTCCACCGCGGAAAAGCCCTGCAAGCGCAGCGAGGACAGCAGGATCTGGTAGGACAAGGCGCGCGGCACCGGCTTGCTGGACACGATGTTGACCGTGCCCTTGACCCGCGGGTCGATGATGAAGTTCTTGCCGGTGATCTCGCCTATCGCCTTGACCACGGTTTCGATGTCGGCGTTGACGAAGTTGAGCATCACTCCGTCGTTCTGCGGGGTGGCGGCCAATGCGGCGTTGCAACCGTAGACCAGGGCCAGGATGGCGACGAGTTTGTGGATACGCATATTCAGTCTTCTTATTGGCGAACCATGCTGGCGGAATCCAGCCCAGGTTGCGGCGGGGTTTCAGGATTCACAGGAACCACAGCGGGGGGCGAAACGGGAGCCTGGGAAGGAGGGGAAATCGGCGGCGGCATCGCCGGCGGGACATTGCCGACGACGGCGCCCGCGCCGGGCACGCGTTCGACCAGCGGCACGAACTGCTCGCTGCCGCCGGAGCGCATCAGCACGCCGGAGGCGGTGATCTGGGCAAGCTCCCAGCCGTCCGGCGTCGTCTTGCCCAGCAGCAGGGCCACCGAGCGGCCGTTGTCGTCTATCACCGCGAAGCCGGGCGCGCCGGAAGCCTGCGGCGCGTAGACGCCGATCAGCTTGACCGGCGGCAAGGCCACCGCCTGTTGCGCCACCGGCTCGCCGAACCAATGCGCCATCGCCACATTGGCGGCGGCGGACTGCGGCGCCGGCTCGCTTAAGCCGCGCCATTGCTTGGCGGCGGGTCCCAGCAAAGGCGCGGCGGCGGTGCCCAGCCATGCGGCGGCGCCTGCCAGCGCCAGCCAGGGCAAAGCGGCGACCAGACGCCCCAGCGTCGCGGCCGACGGCAATAACCGCTTCCCCTTTTCACTCCAATGGACCACTTGCTTCATTGCATCCTGGCTTCTGTATTCATTCTTGAAATCTAAGCGCGGACCTTGCGGCCAAGTTCAAGCGGACGCCCGCGCCGTGGTGGAATCGGCCGGGGTTGGGCTCAAGCATGGCTGTGAGTCATGCAGCGGATTATTTGCACGCCATCAGGATACGGTCAATCCGAAAAAAGACCGAATTGCATAGCCAGGCAATATTCAAGCGAATATCAGCGCGCCATGCGATAAATTCTTCTATTAAGAACTATTTTTCCGCCTGATTTCGCACACCCCCCGTAGCTAGGGGCGGAGCAAACACTATGCGGCAAAATATTTTTAATGACAAACGGTTTTTGCTGTCGCGCCGCAGCATCCCGCAACAAGGTCTTTGCCATTATCTCAAAGCCCGATTACAAGCTCATGCAAGAATCGCTCTTGCGTCGGCCAGGCAACAAAAAACGCCGCGGAACCCCCGCGGCGTTTGTTTCGCGTCTTCGTCCAGCCTCAGAACCAGGCTTCGTTCATCTCCAGCACGCTGTCCGCGCCCTCCACGATGGCGGCCGCCAGGCCGCCCGCCTGTGGCAGCAGATGCTCGCCGTAGAAACGCGCGGTGGCCAGTTTGGCGCGCATGAAGTCATGGTCGGCCTCGCCCTCGCTCAGCTTATCCTTGGCGATCAAGGCCGCGCGCGCCATCTGCCAGCCGCCCAGCACGATGCCCATCAGTTTGAGGAAGGGCACCGATCCGGCCGCTGCCCGCTGCGGCTGCCCGGCGAAGGTCTCCAGGATGAAGTCTACGCTGCGGCGCGCCTGCTTGACCGCTTCGTCCAGATTGTCCGCCAGGCTGGTCAAGCCGGCCGCGCGCAGCTTGGCCGCGCAGCCTGCCGCCTCCTCCAGCAAGGCGCGGGCGGTGACGCCGCCCTCGCCCGCGGTCTTGCGGCCGATCAAGTCCAGCGCCTGGATGCCGGTGGTGCCTTCGTAGATGGCGGTGATGCGCGCGTCGCGGTAGTACTGAGCGACGCCGGTTTCCTCGATATACCCCATGCCGCCGTGCACCTGCAGCGCCAGACTGGTGATCTCGTTGGCCTGCTCGGTGTTCCAACCCTTGACGATGGGGATAAGGAAATTGGCCAGCGCCTGGTTGCGCGCCTTCTCGCTCGCCACCGGATGGCGCGCGGCGCGGTCCAGCGCCGCCGCGGTGTACAAGGCCAGCGCGCGCTGCGCCTCCACCTGGGCGCGCATGGTCAGCAGCATGCGGCGCACGTCCGGATGCTGAATGATGGCCACGCCGGCCGGATCGGGCGAACCCACGGCGCGGCTCTGCACGCGCTCGCGCGCGTATTCCACCGCCTTCTGGTAGGCGCGCTCCGACACCGCCAGACCTTCGATGCCCACGCCCAGCCGCGCGTGGTTCATCATGGTGAACATATAGTTCAGGCCCTTGTTGGCTTCGCCGACCAGATAGCCGACCGCGCCGTCCTGGTCGCCGAAACTCATCACCGCGGTGGGGCTGCCGTGGATGCCCAGCTTGTGCTCCAGCGACACGCAGCGCACGTCGTTGCGCGCGCCCAGGCTGCCGTCGGCCTTGACCAGGAATTTGGGCACGATGAACAAGGAAATGCCCTTCACTCCGGCCGGCGCGTCCGGCAAGCGGGCCAGCACCAGGTGGACGATGTTGTCCGCCATATCGTGCTCGCCCCAGGTGATGAAGATTTTCTGGCCGCTGATGCGGTAGCTGCCGTCAGCCTGAGGCAAGGCCTTGCTGCGCACCTGGGCCAGGTCGGAGCCCGCTTGCGGCTCGGTCAGATTCATGGTGCCGGTCCAGGCGCCGCTGGACATCGGCGGCAGATAGACGTTCTTGAGTTCGTCCGACGCATGATGGTGGATGGCCTCGATCGCGCCCAGGGTCAGCAGCGGCGCCAGCGAGAAGGCCAGGTTGGCGGAACACCACATCTCCTCGGCAGCGGTGGCCACCAAGGCCGGCATGCCCTGGCCGCCGTAGGCCTCCGGCGCGCGCAGGCCGACCCAGCCGGATTCGACGTACTGCTGCCAGGCGTCCTTGAAGCCGGGCGCGGCGCTGACTTCGCCGTCGCGCCATTTGGCGCCCTGATCGCCCTGTTTGTTGATCGGCGCCAGCACGCCCTCGGCGAACTTGGCGCCCTCCTCCAGAATGGCGTCCACCAGTTCCACCGAGCATTCGCCATAGCCCGGCAGGCCGCAGATGGCCGGCAGCTCGGCCAGCTCGTTGAGCGCGAATTGGATGTCCTTGATCGGTGCTTGATAAATCATCGCCTTCTCCTCGTGTTTGGATGGCTGGGATGGCCAACACAACCGGCCATCGGTTTCTCTTCGCAGACATGAAAAAGCCGGCAAACGCCGCGACGGGTCCGGCCCGCATCGGGCCGATGACTGCGCGCGGACGTGCCGGCTGAATATTCTTGTACCGTGCGGCCATGCGGCGCGCCCGGCCCGCAGAACCGGTTTACGATCTGCTGCGCGTTGAGAGAGCTTGCACGGTGAGTTCCGCTTCGAAATGCTGACGCGCCACCAGCGCATTCCGCTTTCTCAGCCGCTTTCGCCCTGTTTCTCTCTGGCTCGCGAGCGCGTAAACACGTTCTTAAAGTCCGCGCCGGCGAGAGACTCGCGGCGCGGACGCGGGATTATTTGGACAACTCGGCCATCAGCTCCGGCACCACGGTGAACAGATCGCCGACGATGCCGTAATCCGCCACCTGGAAGATAGGCGCTTCCTCGTCCTTGTTGATGGCGACGATCACCTTGGAGTCCTTCATGCCGGCCAAGTGCTGGATCGCGCCGGAAATGCCGACCGCGAAGTACAGCTGCGGCGCCACCACCTTGCCGGTCTGGCCCACTTGGTAGTCGTTCGGCGCGTAGCCGGCGTCCACCGCGGCGCGGGAAGCGCCGACGGCGGCGGAGAGCTTGTCCGCCAGCGGATCGATCACCGCCTTGAACTGCTCTTCCGAACCCAGCGCGCGGCCGCCGGAAACGATGACCTTGGCCGAACCCAGTTCCGGGCGGTCGGACTTGGTCAGTTCCTGGCCGACAAAGCCGGACAGCTGCGCGTCTGCGGCCGCTGCCACGGTTTCCACCGCGGCGGAACCGCCCTGGCCCGCCGCGTCGAAGGCGGTGGTGCGCACGGTGATGACCTTGATCGGGTCGGCGGACTGCACGGTGGCCAGCACGTTGCCGGCGTAAATCGGCCGCACGAAGGTGTCGGCGGACTCGATGGCGACGACCTCGGAGATCTGCGCCACGTCCAGCAAGGCGGCCACGCGCGGCAGCAGGTTCTTGCCGAAGGAGGACGCCGGCGCCAGCACGTGGCTATAGCCCTTGGCCAGGCCGGACACCAGCGCGCCCAGGTTCTCGGCCAGGCCGTGCGCGTAGTGCGCGGCGTCGGCCAGCAGCACTTTGGCGACGCCGGCCACGCTCTTGGCGGCCTCGGCGGCGGCGGCGGCGTTGTGGCCGGCCACCAGCAGGTGCACTTCGCCCAGCTTGGCGGCGGCGGTAACGGTGTTCAGAGTGCCTGCTTTCAGGCCCTGGTTGTCGTGTTCAGCGATAACGAGAATGGCCATGGCTTACAGCACCTTTGCTTCGGTTTTCAGTTTGGCGACCAGCTCGGCGGCGTTGGCCACCTTGATGCCGGCGCTGCGCTTGGAAGGCTCGGCCACCTTCAGCGTCTTCAGACGCGGAGCGGCGTCCACGCCCAGCTCGGCCGGCGTGGTCTTGTCCAGCGGCTTTTTCTTGGCCGCCATGATGTTGGGCAGCTTGATGAAGCGCGGCTCGTTCAGGCGCAGGTCGGCAGTGACCACCGCCGGCAGGCGCAGCTTGACGGTTTCCAGACCGCCGTCGATCTCGCGGGTGACGTCCACGGTCTCGGCCGACAGCTCCACCTTGGAGGCGAAAGCGCCCTGGCCCCAGCCCAGCAGCGCGGACACCATCTGGCCGGTCTGGTTGGCGTCGTCGTCGATCGCCTGCTTGCCCACGATCAAGAGCTGCGGCTGTTCCTTGTCCGCCAGCGCCTTCAGCAATTTGGCCACCGCCAGCGGCTGCAGCTCCACGTCGGTTTCCACCAGGATGGCGCGGTCGGCGCCCATCGCCAGCGCGGTGCGCAGCGTTTCCTCGCATTGCTTGACGCCCAGCGACACCGCGACGATTTCGCTGACCTTGCCGGCTTCCTTGAGACGCACCGCCTCTTCCACCGCGATTTCGTCAAACGGGTTCATTGACATCTTGACGTTGGCGATATCCACGTCAGTGCCGTCGGCCTTGACCCGAACCTTCACGTTGTAATCCACAACGCGTTTCACAGCGACTAGAACTTTCATATTCCTCCAACAAACCTCTGGACATCTCTAAAAGAAACCTGGAGCGGCTCGACGCCGCCGCCGCGCCGCCAAGCGCGGCCGTTTCAGAAATGCCGCCGTCTGGATTGATCGAACGCGGAAGCAGCAATTGCCGAAGCAAGGCTGATTATGCCCCAAGCACAAATTCAAACGAGCGTTTGGTTGATTTGTATTGCATACAGCGTGGCAAAAACGCAACTTATCGCCGATAGTACGTGATTTCTCGGTAATTTGCATTTCGGCCAAAAGCTGTCACAATGCACTGCAACATTTCCTCGTCATATCAAGTCAGGA
This sequence comes from Chromobacterium sp. LK11, assembly GCF_001043705.1. Lineage (NCBI taxonomy): Bacteria > Pseudomonadati > Pseudomonadota > Betaproteobacteria > Neisseriales > Chromobacteriaceae > Chromobacterium > Chromobacterium sp. LK11. The sequence continues at coordinate 213,967 of NZ_LDUR01000016.1, read as the reverse complement.
GCGGTCATGACTGTTTGGTTTGAAGATCTTAGCCTCGGCGATTCGGCCGAGTTCAGCAAGACCATCACCGAAGCCGACGTGCTGATGTTCGCCGCCGTCTCCGGCGACAACAACCCGGTGCACATCAATCAGGAATACGCGGAAACGACGCCGTTCGAGACCCGCATCGCGCACGGCATGCTGACCGCCAGCCTGATCTCCACGGTGGTGGGCACCCAGTTGCCCGGCCACGGCACCATCTATCTGTCGCAATCCACCCGTTTCAAGGCGCCGGTGCGCATCGGCGACACCGTGACCGCCCGCGCCACCGTGATCGAACTGAATCCGGAAAAGCACTTCGTCAAACTGGCGACCCAGTGCTCGGTCCGCGGCAAGGTGGTGCTGGAAGGCGAATCCCTGGTCAAGGCTCCCAGCAAGAACTGAGATTCAGACCAAGACCCCGTGCCGGCTCAGCGCCCAGCGCACCGGCTCGGCCACCATCTCGTCGGGAAAGTCCAAGCGCGCGCGCAGCCCCGCCACCACTTCCGGCGTAGTGGGCGCGTTGCCCAGGCCCACCGCCAGGTTGGACAGCCATTTGTGATAGCCGATGCGGTAAATCGGGCTGCCGGCCATCTTCTCCTTGAACTCAGTCTCGCTCCAGGCGAACAACTCTAGCAAGCTCACGTCGTCCAGACCATGACGCACCGCAAAATCGGTCTCTTGGGTATCGACCGCGAAACGGTTCCATGGACAGAACAACTGGCAATCGTCGCAACCGTAAACGCGGTTGCCGATCAAGGGCCGCATCTCCTCCGGAATCGCCCGCTTCAGCTCTATCGTCAGGTAGGAAATGCAGCGGCGCGCGTCCACGGTATAGGGCGCGACGATGGCCGCGGTGGGACAGACATCGATGCAGCGGGTGCAGCGGCCGCAATGGCCGTCCTCCGCCTCGTCCTCCGGCAAGGGCAGATCGGTGAAGACCTCGCCCAGGAAAAACAGCGAGCCCTCGTTCTTGGTCAGCAGCAAAGTGTGCTTGCCGCGCCAGCCCAGGCCGGCCTGCGCCGCCAGCGCCACCTCGGCCACCGGCGCGCTGTCGGTGAACACCCGGTAGCCGAAATCGCCGATCTCCCGCTTGATTCGGTCCGCCAGCGCCTGCAGCCGGTTGCGCAAGACCTTGTGATAATCGCGCCCCAGCGCGTAGCGCGATAAATAGGCTTTGCCGCCGTCGGCCAGCACTTCGGCCGAGTCGCGCGCTTGCGGCCAGTAATGCATGCGCAGGGAAATGACGGACAGGGTGCCGGGCACCAGCTCCGCCGGCTTGACCCGCAAGGCGCCGTGGCGGGCCATATAGTCCATCTCGCCGTGATGACCGGCGGCCAGCCAGGCGTTCAACTTCTGTTCCGCCTCCGGCGGCAAGCCGGCGCGACCGATTCTGGCGTCGGCAAAGCCCAATTCTCGCGCCCAGGCTTTGATTTGGCGCGCCAATTCGGGATAATCCGGTTTTTGTAAAGAGTTTTCGGTCATGGCCATGGATGATACCAGCGTTCGCTGCGGCTACCTGGAAGATGAAACCGCCACCCTGGCGCTGGGCAAAGCCTTCGCCGAAGCGGCGCAAGCCGGCCTCGTCGTCTATCTATTGGGCGACCTGGGCGCCGGCAAGACCACGTTCACGCGCGGCCTGCTGACCGCGCTCGGTCATGCCGGCAAGGTCAAAAGCCCCACCTATACTCTGGTGGAGAGCTATCCTTTTCCTCACTATAGCGTGCACCATTTCGACCTGTACCGTTTCGCCGACCCGGAGGAATGGGAGGATGCCGGCTTCCGCGAATACTTCGGCCCGGACAGCCTGTGCCTGGTTGAATGGCCGGACAAGGCGGCGGATTTGCTGCCGCGCGCCGATATCGTGCTGGAACTAGCCGTGGCCGGAAATGGTCGCAATTATCGTTTACTCGCCCACTCAGAAACCGGACAGTCATGCCTGATTCGACTTTCGACCCCCTCCGCCGCCGACTGATCGGCGCGGCCGCCGCCACCTTCATGCTGTCGGTGAGCCGCGTCGGCTTTGCCGCCGGCAGCCAGATCGTCGCCCTACGCATCTGGCCGGCGTCGCTTTACACCCGCATCACGCTGGAGGCCAGCGAGGCCATCCAATACAAGCAGTTCACCATCGCCAACCCCAACCGGCTGGTGATCGACCTGCAAGGCGTGCAACTCAATAGCGTGCTGAAAGACATCGGCAGCCAGATTGCCGCCGCCGACCCCTACATCAAGACCGCGCGCGCCGGCCAGTTCGATCCGAACACCGTGCGCCTGGTGCTGGAATTGAAGGCCAACGTCACGCCGCAAGCCTTCACCATGGTGCCGGTGGCCGAGTACAAACACCGGCTGGTGGTCGACCTCTACCCGGCCGACGGCAAGCAGGACGATCCCCTGCTCGCGCTGCTGCAGGACTACAACAAGGGCAAGCTGGAACAGCCCGCGCCGCAGATCAAGCCCAAGAAAAAGGACAGCAACCGCCCGATCATCGTGATGCTGGACCCGGGCCATGGCGGCATAGATCCCGGCGCCGTCGGCCTGAACGGCACCCGCGAGAAGGACGTGGTGCTGAGCATCGGCAAGCAGTTGAAACGAATGATCGATGCGGAAAGCAATATGAAGGCCTATATGACCCGCGACGAAGATGTGTTCATCCCGCTGGGCGTACGGGTGGCCAAGGCGCGCAAGCTGAACGCCGACCTATTCGTCTCCATCCACGCCGACGCCGCGCCCAACCGCGCCGCGCGCGGTTCCTCGGTGTTCGCGCTGTCGGAAAAAGGCGCGACCAGCGCCTTCGCCAAAGCCCTGGCGCAAAGCCAGAACGACGCCGACCTGGTGGGCGGCGTCAAGATAGGCAGCAAGGACAAATACCTGGCCCACACCCTGCTGGACCTGACTCAGACCGCCACCATCAACGACAGCCTGAAACTGGGCAAGACCGTGCTGGGGCACCTGGGCGGCCTCAACAAGCTGCACAAGAGCGCGGTGGAACAGGCCGGCTTCGCGGTGCTGAAAGCGCCGGACATTCCGTCCATCCTGGTGGAAACCGCCTTCATCTCCAATCCGGAGGAAGAGCAGCGCCTGCTCAGCAGCGATTTCCAGCAGCAAATGGCCAATGCCATCTTCACCGGCATGAAGGGCTATTTCTCCCAAGGCGCGGCGCTGGCGGCCAGAGCCTGAGTTCGAGCCGCGGCCAAAGCAAAACAGGTCCCGTCAGGGACCTGTTTTTCATTGCGGCCGGGCGCTCACTCGCCGCGGCTCGCCTCGCTCGGCGATTCTTCCTGCGCCGGCACCCGATAGCTTTCCGTCGCCCACTCGCCCAAATCGATCAGGCGGCAGCGTTTGCTGCAAAACGGGCGGAACTGGCTTTGCGGCTCCCAGCGCACCGGAGCGCGACAGGTGGGACAGGCGACAACGCGTACAGAATCAGACATGGCTTCTCAAAACGGGGGCAAAGACCGGCGCGCGCCGGTCAGAACTTGCAATTGGTCAGGTGAAACTCGACATCCTGCTCGGTCTGCCGCGGCCGGGACTCCCCGGTCACCGCGCTGACGAAGCGGATATTGAGCGCGTATTTATTGGCGGATAGTTCGGGCAGCAACTCCAGGCCGCCGTCGTAGGCGACGCGGATCAACTGCACCACCTTGCCGCCGGACATCTGCTGGAACACGCCGCGGCGCGCCACGTAATGGTGGGTCTTGCCGCTGTCGCGCAACAGGGTCAGCAGAATGCCCGCCGCCTCCGCGGTGGGCATCAACGGCGACGCCCAGCGCTTGATGTCCTGGCGCCGCACTTCGGCCGACTTCTGCTGCCACTGGTGATAAGACGGCAAATCGAACTGGCAGGTGCCGCCGGGAATGCCGGCGCGCTGCTTGATCGCCATCAGCCACTCGTTCTCGCGCAGATGCTGGCCGAACTTGCCGGTCAGGGCCAGCAGGCGGGTGGACGCGTGCTCGATGTCCTCCAGCACGCCCTCCAGGGTTTCCTCCGCCACCTGCGGATTCTCGCGCAGCGCTTCCAGCATCTGTTTCTGCCGCTCCAATTCCTGCAGCAGATCCGCCTTCAAGTCCGCGCGCGAGGCGGTTTCCATCAGCTCGAACAAGACCAGCAGGGCCGCATGGTGATCATACGGATGGTCCTTGCCGATGAAATACCCAAGACGTGCGTAGAGATGCTCCAGGCGGAGCAGGATGCGGGTTCGCTCGGTGACGGGAAACTCAAAACTGATCACGGCGCATCGGCCCTTCTGCTTGGCTCGCGAGAGCCCGGTTATGATCTATCGGCTAGGCTGGCAAGATAATAATCGTGTTTGGCGTCGACTTGAAGCCTCAATGCAGCCAAGCTGTCATTATTACAAATTATATCGTCGGCGCGTTCGCGTCGCTGCGCTCGCGAACATTGCGTCGCCATGATCGCCCGCACCGCCTTTTCGTCCATGCCGTTGCGCCGCATCACCCGCTCCAGCTGCGCCGACTCCTCGCAGTCCACCAGCAGGGTGCGCGCCAGCATCGGCAGATAATGCCCGGTTTCAAACAACAAGGGCACCACCAGCACGCAATACGGCCCGCGCGCCGCGGCCACCCTGGCCTCGCTCTCCCGCCGGATCAACGGATGCAGCACGCTTTCCAGCCGCTGCCGGCTGTCGGCGTCTGCGAACACCCGCTCGCGCATCCAGCCGCGATCCAGCGCTCCGTCCTCTCGCACCGCGCCAGCGCCGAACGCCGCCGCCAGGGCCGGCATCGCCGCGCCGCGCGGACCGGTCAGCTCATGCGCGATGGCGTCGGTGTCGACCACCGGCACGCCCAGCTCGGCGAAACGATCCGCCGCCGCGCTTTTGCCGGAGCCGATGCCGCCGGTCAACCCTACTACTTTAATAGGCATGCAAATACCAGTTCACAATGTCCTGACCCCAGATCAAGGCGATCCAGCCGGCGGCCGCAAGATAAGGACCAAACGGCAGCGGCTGACCGCGGCCGTGCTTGGCCAGCAAAATCAAGACCACGCCCACCACCGCGCCCACCAGCGAGGACAACAGAATCACCAGCGGCAGCAAGGTCCATCCCAGCCATGCGCCCAAGGCGGCCAGCAGCTTGAAGTCGCCGTAGCCCATGCCCTCCTTGCCGGTGGCCAGCTTGAAACCGTGGAACAGCAGCCACAGGCACAGATAGCCCGCCATCGCGCCGATCACCGCGTCGGCCAGCGGCACGGTGCCGGTCAGCAGATTGAACAGCAAACCGCCCCACAGCAAGGGCAAGGTCAGATTGTCCGGCAGCAGCTGCGTGTCCGCGTCGATGAAGGTCAGGGCCAGCAACACCGCGGTCAGGGCCATATAGGCCGGCAACTGTTCCGACCAGCCATAGCGCCAGGCCAGGAAGGCGAACAAGGCCCCGGTCGACAACTCCACCGCCGGGTAACGCCAGGAGATCTTGGCCCGGCAGCTGCCGCACCGTCCGCGCAACAGCAGAAAGCTCAGCACCGGGATGTTCTGCCATGGACGCACCGCGGCCCGGCATTGCGGGCAGTGCGAGGCCGGCCGCATCAAATTGTAGCGTTCGCCCGCCTCGTCCTCTTCCAATTGCAGGCAATCCACGCAATTGCGCCGCCACTCGGCTTCCAGCATCTTCGGCAAACGATGGATGATCACATTCAGAAAACTGCCAAGCAACAAACCCAGCACCAGCGCCGCGCCGGCGAAAGCCAGCGGGTACGAGCCGGCGATCCAGCGCCACTCCTCAATCATCCAACCACCTGCCCCATTTTGAAAATCGGCATATACATCGCAATGATCAAACCGCCGATCAAGATCCCCAGAATCACCATGATGGCCGGCTCCAGCAAACTGGACAGCGCGGCCACCGCGTTATCGACTTCTTCTTCGTAAAAATCCGCCACCTTGTCCAGCATCTGGTCCAGCGAGCCGGACTCCTCGCCGATCGAGGTCATTTGCAGCACCATATTAGGGAACAAGTCGGTGCGCTGCATCGAGTAATTGAGGCTGGAGCCGGTGCTGACGTCGTTCTGGATCCGCTTGGTGGCGTCCGCGTACACCTGGTTGCCGGAAGCGCCGCCCACCGAGTCCAGCGCCTCCACCAAGGGCACCCCGGCGGCGAACAAGGTGGACAAGGTGCGCGCCCAGCGCGCGATGGTGGCCTTGCGGATGATATCGCCGATCACCGGCACACGCAGCAGGATGCGGTCCATCCGCTCTTGCAGCTTGGGCGTGCGCTTGAAGGCGTAAAGAAAGCCGAACAGGCTGCCGAAAATCACGCCGAAGATCAGCCACCAGTAATGGACGAAGCCGTCCGACAGCCAGATCACGAACAGCGTCGGCGCCGGCAGATTGGCGCCGAAGCTGGAAAACAGATCCTTGAACGCCGGAATCACGTAAATCATGATGACGGCGGTAATGATGAAGGCGGTGCCGACGATGGCCGACGGATAGATCAGGGCCGACTTGATCTTGCCCTTGATCGCCATCACCTTTTCCTTGTAGGTGGCCAGCTTGTCCAGCAAAGAGTCCAGCACGCCGCCGGTTTCGCCCGCGGCGATGATGTTGCAGAACAGCTTGTCGAAGTACAAGGGCCGCTTGCGGAAGGCTTCCGCCAGCGACAGGCCGGTTTCGACGTCGGCGCGCACCTCCAGCAGCATCTTGGTCACCGCTGGGTTGCCGTGGCCCTTGGCCGCGATGTCGAACGCCTGCAGCAAGGGCACGCCGGCGCGCATCATGGTCGCCAGCTGGCGGGTGAACAAGGTGATGTCCCGCTCGGTGATGCGCTTGCCGAAACCGCCGCGCCGGCGCTTGATCTTGACGACGTTAATGCCCTGACGCCGCAACTGGGTCTTGGCCACCGCCTCGGACTCCGCCCGCAACTCCCCGCGTATCGCCTTGCCCGCCTTGTCCTTGCCTTCCCATTCCCAGACAAAGCCCGGCGTCGCTTTTTTTGCTACCGTGACTGCCATTCCATGGCCTCTTTCTTATTCCAAGCCGTTTAGCCCGCTCGCCGGCCGCCGCCGGAGGCGCGAAACCGGCTTTACTCGTTGGTCACCGCCTCGATCTCCGTCAACGAGGTCAAGCCCGCCTTCACTTTCAGCAAGCCGGCATGGCGCAAGTCCACCATGCCCTCCTTGCGCGCCAGATCGGCGATATCGATGGCGGTGCCGTTCTGCATGATCAAGCGCGTCATCGCGTCGGTGATCGGCATCACTTCGTAAATGCCGGTGCGGCCGCGGTAGCCGGTGCTGCGGCACTCCTCGCAGCCCACCGGCGCATAGGGCTTCCAGCTGCCGTCCAGTTCCTCTTTCTTGAAACCGGCGCGCAAGAGCGCCTCTTCGGGAATATCCGCCGGCTTCTTGCAATGCGCGCACAATCGCCGCGCCAGCCGCTGCGCCATGATCAACAGCACCGAGCTGGCGATATTGAACGGCGCCACCCCCATGTTCAACATCCGGGTCAAGGTCGCCGGCGCATTATTGGTATGCAGGGTGGAAAACACCATATGGCCGGTCTGCGCCGCCTTGATCGCGATGTCCGCCGTTTCGAAGTCCCGAATCTCGCCCACCATGATCATATCCGGATCCTGACGCAGAAAAGCCTTCAGGGCCGAGGCGAAGGTCAGTCCGGCGCGCTCGTTGACGTTGACCTGGTTGATGCCCGGCAAGTTGATTTCCACCGGGTCCTCGGCCGTGGCGATATTGATGTCCGGCTTGTTCAACAAATTAAGACAGGTATACAGCGACACCGTTTTACCGCTGCCGGTGGGGCCGGTCACCAGCACCATGCCGTAGGGGCGTCCGATCGCCTCCAGCAACAAACGTTTCTGCTCCGGCTCGAAGCCCAGCTGCTCGATATCCAGATTCGCCGACGACGAGTCCAGGATACGCATCACGATCTTCTCGCCGTACAGGGTGGGCAAGGTGCTGACCCGGAAGTCGATCGCCCGCGCCTTGGATATGACCAGCTTCATCCGGCCGTCCTGCGGCACCCGCTTTTCCGAAATATCCAGCTTGGAGATCACCTTGATCCGGGAGGCGATCTTTTCCTTCAACACCAAGGGGGGCTGCGAAATCTCCTTCAACACCCCGTCCACCCGATAGCGGATGCGGTAGAACTTCTCATAAGGCTCGAAATGGATATCCGACGCGCCGCCGTTGATGGCGTCCAGCAACACCTTGTGGATGAACTTGACCACCGGCGCGTCGTCGACGTCCGGTTGCGCGCCGGTATCCCCCGGCGCGTCCGGATCGGCGAATTCCAGATCGCCGAAATCCTCATTCTCCAACGCCTTGATCGCGGCGGTGGCGTCCTCGCTGTACTTGCCGAGCATCTTGCCCAGCTTGTCGTCCTCCACCACCACCACTTCCACCGTCATTCCGGTCTTGAAGGTGATCGCGTGATAGGCCGAGGTTTGAGTGGGGTCCGAAGTGCCGACATACAGCTTGTTGCCGCGCTTGAGCAGGGGCAGCAAGCGCCGGCTGGCGATCAGTTCGTCGTCAACCACCCCCTTGGGCAACTGATCGAGATCAATCGCCGACATGTCCAATAAGGGATAGCCAAAAGTCTTGGACGCGAACATCGCGACATCTTGCGCCGTCATCTTCTTGCTCTGAATCAGCTGCTCGACGAAGCTGATGTGCGACGCCTGAGACTGGCGCAGAATGGCGTCCGCATCCTGCTGCAACAGCATATTGTTTTGCACCAAGGCCCGACCCAAGCCGGAAATCCCAGCCGAAGCTTCCATACGCTTGCAACTCACCTGTGAACAGATTGGACGACACCGCGCGGCGCCCCGTGTCAGAGCTCGCCACCTTGAAGACAGCCGCACTACCGTTACAACATTATATGCAAAATGCGGATGCTGCTTTGACTTAAATCCCGGCGCGACCGGATTCCATCGGCCGCCAAGCTAAAAACAAAAAAGGACTGCCGAAGCAGTCCTTTCAAGATCGTACTCAAGTGCGCTTAGAAGCGGTGCACCAGACCCAGGCCGAAGGAGTTTTCCTTGTCCAAAGCGCCGTCTTTCCACTTCACGTGACCGTAGGAAGTGTAAACCTCGGTACGCTTGGACAAAGCGTAGTCCAGCGCCAGAACAAACTGGTCGTAGCCGGACTTGTCGATGGTATTGCCGTTCAAGCTGGCATCGTAACCTTTGACATAGGAGAAGTACGGAGTGAAGGCGCCGAAGGTGTAGCCGAGAGTCAAAGCCAGTTCTTTGGTTTTCAGCTTGGCCCCATTAATTTGCGCCTGGGTGTAACCTGCGTTCACCACTGCGGTGTTAATGCTGGAACTCAGCGACCCGTTGTAGAAGGTGCCAAGACCATAGCCTTGAATCTGCTGATAACCCAAAGCGGCGTAGAGGTTGTTGGCTATATAGCCAGCCTCAAGACGATGCCAGTCTTTGACACTAGTGAGCTTGTCGGCATCGTTCCAGTTTTGGTAGTTGTATTTACCGAAGAAACCGGAGTTTTCGTAGCTCAGGCCCAGGTTCCAGGTCTGGTTATTGGTAGTAGAGCCATTAGTAAGAGTACGTTTTTCATCAGTGCCATACAGCAAGGCAAAACTGAAGCCGTTCCAGTTCGGGCTGTCGTAACGCACCGCGTTGTTTTGACGGCCGTCCAGACGAGTGAACATGCCCAAACCACCAACGCTTTCATCGCTGTAGTAGCCCGGATCCACTTGCTCCATCATATCGTTGGCGTAGTTGGACAGGCGGCCCAAACGGAACTTACCCCAGCTCTCGCCAGCCAAGCCGATGAAGCTATCGCGCGTCGCAAAGGTATCCTGAGTGGAACCCGCGCCAGTGGTACCATCGATATGCACGCGGTTTTCCACTTGCCAGATAGCCTTCAGGCCATTACCCAAATCTTCGTTGCCCTTGAAGCCGATGCGCGAAGTCCAGTCGTTGATTTGGGAGCCGCCTTGCAGCTTGTTATTGCCATCCAAGCTGAATGTGGAGCTGTAAGTCTTGTTGTACTCGTAACCACCACGGATCTCACCGTAGATGGTGACGTCGGCCATCGCGGCGGCGGCCGGCATCAGGGCGGCGATTGCAAGAGCGATATGCGTCTTGTTCATTGCAGTTCCTTTCAAGTCAGTTGATGTTGTCCTGTTGATTTCGCTGTTCAAAGCCAGAGAACCCGGACATTTATATGCCACCGATATGTTTCGGTGATCGCTAGGCTCAATATAAGACCGACGTTGCGAAAAAACAAAAACAGCATGCACTTCCAACAAAAAAGCACTCAAAAAAACAACACATGCATTGCAAACCATTGTTTTACATGAACACCAGACTTAGTCGCCGCCGCCACTAAGATGCAATTACGCAACACAAGCAGCAACTTAGTGCAAAAAAGCAACAAATCATAAGGCATAAAATGGATCATCCCATGTCAGACAATCAAACCGAAACCTTACCCATGGGCAAGGTTTCGCTTTACTGGCTCAGGCGCGACCTGCGCCTGGAGGACAATCACGCTTTGCAACAAGCACTGGCCTCCGGCTACCCAGTGCAATGCGTCTTTGTTTTCGACAGCAATATTCTCGGCACACTTTCTCCCACCGACCGGCGCCTCGGCTTCATCTGGCAATCCTTGCGGGAGATTCAAGACGCTCTGCGCGCGGCGGGCGGCGAGCTGTGGTGCGAAATAGGCCCCGCGCAAGACGTCATCCCCAGGCTGGCCGCGCAGCTCGACGCCGACGCCGTCTATGTGAACGAGGATTACGAGCCCTATGCGCGCCAGCGGGACACCATGGTTGCCCAAAGCCTGGCTGCGAAGGGCAAGACCTTGCACGCCTACAAGGATCAGGTCATTTTCGCTCGAGACGAGTTGCTCACGGCCAGCGGCAAGGCGTTCACCGTGTTTACCCCGTATTGCAACGCCTGGCTTAAAAGACTGAGCCCGCAACACAGCCAATCGCTGACCGTGCCGCCGCTGGCCGGCCGGCTGCGTGCGCCTACCGGCACGCCCGCCATGCCTAGCCTGGCCGAGCTGGGCTTTGCCCAGACCGAGCCCTGCTTGCTGGCGCCGGGAGCCTCCGGAGCACGGGAATTGTTCGCCGATTTCTGCCGGCAGCGTATCCAGCGCTACCATCAACAAAGGGACTATCCCGGTGTTAAGGGCGTGTCCTATCTTTCCACCCATTTGCGCTTCGGCACCCTCTCGATCCGCCAATTGGTGCAATTCGCTTGCTTCGACGGCGGCGAGGGCGCAATGTGCTGGCTGAAGGAGTTGATCTGGAGGGAGTTTTATCAGCAACTGCTGTGGCATTTCCCCGATGTCGCCGCTCACAGCTTCAAGCCGCAATACCGCGACCTGCCCTTTCCCAACCGCCAGGACTGGCTGGAAAGCTGGCAGAAAGGACTAAGCGGTTATCCGCTGATTGATGCGGCCATGCGACAACTGAACCAAACCGGCTATATGCACAACCGGCTGCGCATGATCGCCGCCAGCTTTCTGGTCAAGGATCTGCTGATTGACTGGCGTCTGGGCGAGCGCTATTTCGCGGAGAAACTGCTGGATTTCGACTTGGCGTCGAACAACGGCGGCTGGCAGTGGGCCGCCTCCACCGGCTGCGACGCGCAGCCCTATTTCCGCATCTTCAATCCGGTGACGCAATCGCAGAAATTCGATCCGGACGGCCGCTTCATCCGCCGCTACGTGCCGGAGCTGGCCGCGCTAAGCGATCAGGCGATCCACGCGCCCTGGCAAGCCAAAACGCTGCCGGGGGGCTTCGTGCTGGGCCGGGACTATCCGCGCCCCATCGTCGACCACGCCGAACAAAGGCAACTGGCGCTGGCCCTGTTCGGCAAGCAATGAAAAACGCCCGCATCCGCGGGCGTTATTGCAAGCAAACCGTTGCCGGACAAGCGTCAGGGCTTTTTCTTGGCCGCCGGCTTGGAGGCTTCTTTCTTGACGCCGGCCACCGGCTTGGCCGCTGCGGCGGCGGGTTTGGCGGCGGGTTTGGCGGCGGCGGGCTTGGCCTCCGCTTTCGGCGCGGCGCTGGACGCGCCGCTGACCGCGAGCTCGCTACGCAGTTTTTCCAAGGTCTTGTCGCCGATTCCGCTGACATTCTTCAGGTCGTCCACGCTCTTGAACGGCCCGTTCTTGGCGCGGTAATCCACGATGGCCTTGGCCTTGACCGGGCCGATGCCTTTGAGCGCCTCCAACTCCTGCTGGTTGGCGGTATTGATGTTGACGGCGGCAAAAGCGGTACTGCAAATCAGCATCAGGGCGGCAAACAGGGCTAACAATTTTTTCATCATTGATCTCCTTGTGAGACAGGGCTGGGCAACCTCAACCGCGTTGCAGGATCAATTCTATGACGACCTTGCTGCCAATGTAAGCCAGCGCCAAGGACAGGAAACCGGCCAAAGTCCAGCGAATCGCCACCCGCCCGCGCCAGCCTTGCAACTTGCGGCCGATCAGCAGGCCGCCGAACAACAGCCAGGACAACACGGCGAAAACGGTCTTGTGCGTCAGCACCGCGGCGTGCCCCAGCACCTCTTCTGAAAACACCACCCCGGTCAGCAGCGAAACCGTCAGCAGCAAAAAGCCGACGCCTATCACCTGGAACATCATTTTTTCCAAGGACAGCAAGGGCGGCAATTGCCGGACCAGCGGGGACGCCCGTTTATCGTGCAAGGCCTTTTCCAGGAACAGCATCAGGATGGCGATCAGCGCGCCGATGGCGAACAGGCTGTAGGCGAACAAGGACACCAGGATATGCAGCACGAAAGCCGGGTTGCTCAGGTCCTGCACCACGTGCTGCCCGGGAAACAGCAGGGCGAAGCCCAGCGCGGCCATCGCCAGCGGCATCATGAACAGCTGCAGGCCTTCCACGCGGTAGAAGAAGCTGCAGGTCCAGTAAATCAACAACATGATCCACACCATCACCGACAAGGCGCGGCCGACCCCCAGGGACAGCAAGGCCCCCTGCGTCAGCGGCAACAGCACGGCAATCGCCTGCAGCAGCAGCAGCACGCCCAGCAGGCTGTGCTCCAGCCGAGGCTTGCGCGGCCAGCACGCCAGGCCGCGCCAGTTGGCGAAGTAGTGCCAGGTGAAAACCCCATAGGAGAGGATCAGCGCAATAGAAAGTACGAGCAGGAAACGGGTCATGTCGGGTGTTTTATCAAAACCGGGCGCAGCCCCGGCGGCTCGTGGTAAAATCGATAGTTTGAGAGTCTACACCAACCGGCAAGCCGTTGGCAGAAGTAAGGACGCACCATGCTAGACAACCTGACCAGCCGCCTGTCCGGCGTGATGAAAAATCTGCGCGGCAATGCGCGCTTGACCGAAGCCAATATCCAGGACGCGATGCGCGAAGTGCGCATGGCCCTGCTGGAGGCCGACGTCGCCCTGCCCGTGGTCAAGACCTTTATCGCCCAGGTCAAGGAACGCGCGCTCGGCCAAGACGTGGCCGGCAGCCTGACTCCGGGCCAGGCCCTGGTGGGCGTGGTCAATGAGGAATTGACCAAATTGATGGGCGACAAGAACGACGCCCTCAATCTGGCGGCCGTGCCGCCCGCCATCGTGCTGATGGCCGGCCTGCAGGGCGCCGGCAAGACCACCACGGTCGGCAAGCTCGCCAAATTGTTGAAAGAGACCCAGAAGAAAAAAGTGCTGGTCGTCTCCGCCGACGTCTACCGCCCCGCCGCGATCGAGCAATTGCAGCTGCTGGCCCAGCAGGTCGGCGTCGAATGGTTCCCGTCCTCCGGCGACCAGAACCCCGTCGACATCGCCCGCGCCGCGGTGGATCACGCCAAACGCCACTTTTTCGACGTGCTGATGGTGGACACCGCCGGCCGCCTGGCCATCGACGAAGCGATGATGGCCGAGATCAAGGCGCTGCACGCGACGCTGAACCCGGTGGAAACCCTGTTCGTCGTCGACGCGATGCAGGGCCAGGACGCGGTCAACACCGCCCAGGCTTTCAATGAGGCGCTGCCGCTGACCGGCGTCATCCTGACCAAGATGGACGGCGACTCGCGCGGCGGCGCCGCCTTGTCGGTCCGCCACATCACCGGCAAGCCGATCAAATTCATCGGCGTCGGCGAAAAAGTGTCCGGCCTGGAACCCTTCCACCCGGACCGGATCGCCAGCCGCATTCTGGGCATGGGCGACGTGTTGTCGCTGATCGAAGAAGTGCAAAAAGGCATCGATCAGGACGAGGCCGCCGCGATGGCCAAGAAGTTGAAGTCCGGCAAGGGCTTCGACCTTGAGGACTTCAAGGCCCAGATGCAGCAGATGAAGAAAATGGGCGGCATGAGCAATCTGCTGGAGAAAATGCCGGGACAACTGGGGCAGATGGCCAAAGGCGTGCAAGGCGCGGAGGCGGAGAAAGCCATGCGCCGCATCGAAGGCATCATCAATTCGATGACGCCGCAGGAACGCCACAAGCCGGAACTGCTCAAGGCCAGCCGCAAACGCCGCATCGCCGCCGGCGCCGGCGTGACGGTGCAGGAAGTCAACAAGCTGCTGAACCAGTTCGAGCAGACGCAGAAAATGATGAAGCAGTTCTCCTCCAAGGGAGGCATGATGAAAATGCTTCGCGGCATGAAGGGCATGATGCCCGGCATGTAAGCTGAAACGGGTGCCTAGCACCCGTTTTTCTTGATGTAAAAGGATTTCGATGTCGCTCGATGTTGCCGTTCTGACCGATTCTCGCCTGCTGCCGCCGGACGACGGCGATTGGTATCGCCGCCAGGTTCACCACGAGGACGGCCTGGTGCTGGCGGCGTTGCAACGCCAGGGGCTGAGCGCCCGCCGTCTGGCCTGGGACGATCCGGACATGGACTGGGCCGGCGTCCGCTGCGCGTTGTTCCGCACCACCTGGGACTACTTCGAGCGCCTGTCCGCGTTTGCCGACTGGCTGGCGCGCGCGGCCGGTCAAACGCGGCTGTTCAACGAGATTGGGCTGATTCGCTGGAATCTGGACAAGCGTTACCTGTCCGAGCTGCAACAAAACGCTGTCCATACCGTGGACACGCACTACATTGAGAAAGGCGCGCCGCAAACCTTGCGCCAATTGCTGGCAGAGCGAGGCTGGGACGACGCCATCTTGAAACCGGCCGTCTCCGGCGCCGCCCGGCACACCTACCGCGTCGCCCCGGCGAACGCGGCAACGCTGGAATGCGCGTACGCCGAGTTGATCCAGCAAGAGGCCATGCTGCTGCAACCGATGCAACACAGCGTGCTGAGCCAGGGCGAGCTGTCCCTGATCGTCATCGACGGCCGCTTCAGCCACGCCATCCGCAAAACGCCGAAGTCCGGCGACTTTCGCGTGCAGGACGATCACGGCGGTCAGGTCCACCCGCATCAGGCCGACGCGCAAGAGATCGCCTTCGCCGAAGCCGCCGTGCGGGCGGTGCCTTTCGACGTACTGTACGCGCGCGTCGACATGATACGCGACAACCATGGCCGCCTGGCGGTCATGGAGTTGGAGATGATAGAGCCGGAGCTGTTTTTCCGTTTCCGGCCGCAAGCCGCGGAAGAGTTGGCCGCGGCGCTCGCGCGCCGCCTGCGTTGAGCAATGAGCGATTTTGTACTGCAACCCGCCAGAACACCGGCAACCCACGTTTGGAACTACCCAGCATGAACCTGACCACGCTGACCGCCCTAAGCCCCCTGGATGGCCGCTACGCCGGCCAAGTCGAGGCCTTGCGCAATCTGTTTTCCGAATACGGCCTGATGAAGTTCCGCATCAAAGTGGAACTGGAATGGCTGAAGATGCTGGCCGCCGAGCCGGACATCGAGGAAGTGCCCTCCTTCTCGGAAGCCACCATCCGTGAAGTCGACGACGTGATCGCCAACTTCAGCGTGCAACACGGCGAAGAGGTCAAAGCCATCGAGGCGCGCACCAATCACGACGTGAAGGCCATCGAGTACTGGCTGAAGGAACGCCTGTCCGGCAACCCTGAGGTGATGGCGGCCAGCGAGTTCATCCACTTCGCCTGCACCTCCGAGGACATCAACAACCTGTCGCACGCGTTGATGCTGAAAACCGCGCGCAACACCGTTGTGCTGCCCGCCATCGACGAAGTCATCCACAAACTGCAAAAACTGGCGCACGAACTGGCCGACACCGCGATGATGTGCCGCACCCACGGCCAGCCGGCGACCCCGTCCACCATGGGCAAGGAATTGGCCAATACGGTGTACCGCCTGAAACGCCAGCGCGAGCAACTGGTGCATCAGGAAATCCTTGGCAAGATCAACGGCGCGGTGGGCAATTACAACGCCCACCTGGTCGCCTATCCCGACATCGACTGGGAAAGCTTCTGCGGCCGCTTCGTCACCGGCCTGGGCCTGACCTTCAATCCCTACACCATCCAGATCGAACCGCACGACTACATGGCCGAGCTGTATCAGGTGCTGGCGCGGGTCAACACCATCCTGATCGACCTGAACCGCGACGTCTGGGGCTATATCTCGCTGGGCTACTTCAAGCAGAAGGTGAAGAAAGACGAAGTCGGCAGCTCCACCATGCCGCACAAGGTCAACCCGATCGACTTCGAAAACGCCGAGGGCAATCTGGGCATGGCCAACGCCATCCTGGGCCACCTGGCGGAAAAGCTGCCGGTGTCGCGCTGGCAGCGCGACCTGACCGATTCCACCGTGCTGCGCAATATGGGCGTGGGCTTCGGCTACACCATTCTGGGCCTCAAAGCCTGCCTGAAGGGCTTGAACAAGCTGGAAATCAATCAGCAGGCGATCGCCGCGGATCTGGACAACAGCTGGGAACTGCTGGCCGAGCCGGTGCAAACCGTGATGCGTCGCCACGGCGTGCCCAATCCGTACGAGCAGCTGAAGGAACTGACGCGCGGCAAGGGCGGCATCACCCGCGAAACCCTGCACGCCTTCATCAAGAACCTGGAGCTGCCCGAAGCGGAAAAAGCCCGTTTGCTGGAACTGACCCCGGCCGGCTACATCGGCAAAGCCGCGGAACTGGCCAAGCGCATTTAAACGCGTTTGCGCCAGCAATGAAAAAACCGCCGTCCCCGGCGGTTTTTTTACGTCACGACGCTCGCCGTCCATTGGACTCTGCGGCGCTGCAAACAAAAAATCCAGCTTTCAAAAGAAAGCTGGATTTTTGAATTTGGTTGCGGGGGCAGGATTTGAACCTACGACCTTCGGGTTATGAGCCCGACGAGCTACCAGACTGCTCCACCCCGCGTCAGAGAGGTTGCATATTATACAAGCAGGCTTTGGCTGTCAAGATATTTCTACCTTGAGCCAGTTCAGGCGCTCCAATTCACCCAGCCCAGCTGCCATGTCGCCAAAATCACCAAGCCAAAGACGATACGGTACCAGGCGAACGCATTGAAATTATGGCTGGACACATAGCGGATCAAACCACGCACGGCGAAGAAGGCGCTGATGAAGGCCGCGACAAAGCCCACGCCTATCACCGGCACATCGGCGGCGGTGAATTGGTGCCAATGCTTGTACACATCGTAAAACGTAGCCGCGAACATGGTCGGCACAGCGAGGAAAAAGGAAAATTCGGTGGCCACCTTGCGGTCTAGGCCAAACAGCATGCCGCCGATAATGGTGGAGCCCGAACGCGAGGTGCCCGGCACCATGGCGAACACCTGGGCCACCCCCACTTTCAACGCGTCCCGCCAGCTCATCGCGTCCACGCTGTTCACCCGCGGCACGCGCTGCCTGCGCTCAACCAGCAGGATGATGACACCGCCCACCACCAAGGCCAGCGCCACCGTCACCGGGTTGAACAGATAATGCTTGATCGCCTTGATCGCGAAGAAGCCGATGACCGCCGCCGGCAGGAAAGCCACCAGCAAATTGCCGATGAAGCGCAGCGATTGCTCATCCCGCTGCAAAGCCCCCTGCGCCACGCCCAGAAAACGCTGCCGATACTCCCACACCACCGCCAGGATCGCGCCCAGCTGAATCACCACCTCGAACACGTCGGCATTGTTTTGAAAACCGATCAGGTCCCCGACCACGATCAAATGCCCGGTGCTGGAAATCGGAAAAAATTCCGTCACCCCTTCGACGATGCCCAGCAATAAAGCCTTGGCCAACAGCATCACATCCATGTCCACCCATCCCCCATCACGGTTTAATATGCGCAAAAGGCAGCCCCGGGGCTGCCTTCTTCACCAAGCGTCTTGCTCGATTCTTATTTTTTCTCGGCTCGGGCCTTGGCCACCAGCTCGTTGATCACCTGCACCATGCGCTCCGGCGCCACCGGCGTCACCACGTATTTGCCGTTGACGATCACCGTCGGGGTGCCCTGGATCGCATAATCGCGGGTCATCTTGGCGGCCTTGGCCACCTGCGCGTTCACGCCGAAGGATTTGTAGGCCTGCATCACCTTGGCGGCGTCAACGCCCTTCTGCTGCTTAAGCCAGTTGGCGAACACGCTCTCGTCGGACAGATTGACGCGCGACTTCACCACGGCCTCGAAAGCCGGGCGGTGCAGCTTGTCGTAGGCGCCGGAGGTCTTGAAGGCGGAGAACATGCGCACAAAGCCTTCCATCGACTTTTGCCACACGATCTGCTCCTTGGAGAAGGCCACGTCGGCGGGCTTGCTCTTTTCCCAAGCGCTCATCGCCGGTTCAAGCTCCAGGCAGTGAATGCAGTGGTAGGAGAAGAACTCGAGCACCTCCACCTTTTTCGGATCCGCCACCGGCTGCGGCGTCGCCAGCATGGTGTAATCCTTGCCCAGCTCAATCGCCGCGTTTGCCAGGCCGCTGAACAGCATCAACGAAAGCAATAACCACTTTTTCATTATCGATTCCCTATAGAGGAAGAGTTTATTCCGCCTTGACGACAGTCGCGCCAATGCCATCCTGCTTCAACTGAGCCTTCACCCGGTCCACCTCGTCCTGGCGGCTGTACGGCCCCACTCGGACTCGATGCACCAGCCCCTTTTCTGGCACAGTCACCGACTGGATTTTGGCTTCCACGCCCAACAAGGCCAGCTTGGCCTTGAGGTTGTCCGCCTCGTCCTGATTCTGGAAGGATCCCAGCTGCAAGTAGACCTTTTTGGCCGCCTGCTGCGCCGAAGGTTCCGCCGCCTTGCCGTTCTTGCCCGGCACTGCGTCCACCTGTCCCGGCAGGATCTTGTAGAAATCAAAGCGTTGTTCGTCCTTGCCGGCATCCTTGGCCGCCGGCGCGGTCGCGGCCGGTTTGGCGGGAGTTTCCGCCGGCATCGGCGGCGGAGCGGACGGCGGCTCCTGTGCCGGCTTGGCCGCCGGCGCCGGAACCGCGGCGGTTTCCGAGGCCGCGTCGGCCAGGCGGGTGCCCGGAGCCAGCAGCTCGGTCGGCGGCGCGGAGGCGCCGGCCGCCTTGCGGTCCAACTTTTCCAAATTGCTGAACGGCGTAGAGGACTTATTCAGATACATGGCGAGGCCAACCGCGACGGCAACGCCGACGATCAGGCCGATGACGATGCCCGCCACCATGCCGCCGCCTCCGCTTTTGGAGCCGGATGAGCGGCTGCGGGAACTACGTGAGGAATTTTTTAAATCTCGATTTGCCATGCAGCACTTACGCTTTTAACTAATCAAATAGTTCAACAAACTATCTGGATTGATCAATTCTTTATTTATTGTTAGCCATTAGGCATTGCGGCGCGTCGTAATTGAATCGCCTGCAACACATGCTCCCGCATGACCATAGCCTGACCCTGCAAATCGGCAATGGTTCTGGAAACTCGAAGTATCCGATGATAACTGCGCGCCGACAAGCCGATCTTGTCCAAAACTTGCCGCAATAATGCCAGCGCCTCGGCGTGAAAAGCGCCAACCGCCTCCAACTCCGCCCCGCTCAAGCCGGCATTCGCCTTGCCCTGCCTCTCCAATTGCCGACGATACGCCGCCTCCACCCGCTCGCGCACCTGGGCACTGGGCTCGCCGGCGGGTCCTTCCACCAACTCGTCGGCGGGCAAGGACTGCACTTCGACGTGCAAATCGATACGATCCAATAAGGGACCGGAGATTTTACCTCGATAGCGCCCCACTTGCTCGGGCGTGCACCGGCATTTTCCGCTGAAATGCCCAAGATAACCACAGGGGCAGGGATTCATTGCCGCTATCAACTGGAAGCGGGCGGGAAAACTGGCCTGGCGCGCGGCGCGCGAGATGTGGATCACCCCGGCCTCCAACGGCTCGCGCAGCACTTCCAGCACTTTGCGGTCGAACTCGGGCAATTCGTCCAAAAACAAGACGCCATGATGCGCCAGGCTGATTTCCCCCGGCCGGGGATCGCTGCCGCCGCCCACCAGCGCAACCGCGGACGCGGTGTGGTGCGGAGAGCGGAACGGCCGCACGCCCCAATCGTCCAGCGCGAAGCCGTCGCTCCCCAAGGAACGCACGGCGGCGCTTTCCAGCGCCTCTTCGTCCGGCATGCCGGGCAAGATGCCGGGCAGGCGCGCCGCCAGCATGGATTTGCCGGTGCCGGGCGGCCCGAGCAGCAAGAGGCTGTGCCGTCCGGCCGCGGCCACTTCCAGCGCATGACGCGCCAGCGGCTGGCCTTTGATGTCTTGTAGATCTAGATAGTCCGGAGGCGAGCGGGACAAGCCTTCCTCGGGTCGATACGGTTCCAGCGCGGCAAGGCCGTTGAGAAAGGCGCAGGCTTCGACCAGAGAGTTCACCCCGTACAAGGGCATGCCCTCGAGCACGGCGGCCTCTTTGGCGCTGGCCATCGGCAGCATGAAGGCGCGCCCCGCCTCTCGCGTCTTGCACGCCATCGCCAGGGCGCCGCGCACCGGCCGCAAGGCGCCGGTCAGGGCCAGCTCGCCGGCGATTTCATAGGTCGCCAACTGAGGGCAGCGCACTTGTCCGCTGGCCGCCAGAATGCCGATGGCGATGGGCAGGTCGAAGCGGCCGGAGTCTTTGGGAAGATCGGCCGGAGCCAGGTTGACGGTGATGCGCCGGGCCGGAAACTCAAAGCCCGAGGTCAGGATCGCCGCGCGCACCCGCTCCCGGCTTTCCTTCACCTCCAGGTCCGGCAGGCCGACAATGGTGAAGGCGGGCAAGCCGTTGGCCAGATGCACTTCCACCGCCACCTCGGGCGCGTCCATTCCCGCCAGCGCCCGGCTTGCGACCACGGCCAGCGCCATGTCGCTCAGGAGTGGCCGAGTTCTGATTGCGCCTCTACCGTGGCTTTCGCCTCCTCCGGGAACACCTGCGCCTCCAGCCGCGCCAGCTTCTGCTCCAGTTGCGCCAGCTTCTCGCGGGTGCGCACCAACACCTCCTGCTGCACGTCGAACTCCTCGCGCGTCACCAGATCCATTTTGCTGAAGGTGGAGGCCATCATCGCCTTGACGTTTTTCTCGATGTCCTTGGCCGGACTGGCGGCGATGGTCTCGCTGATCTTGTTGCCGATTTCCTCGAACAACTTTTGGCTCAACATGACGCGGCTCCTTGAATGAGTAAGTGATAACAGAGCAGAGTGTAGCAAAAAGCCAAGTCCGCCACTCGCCGGCGCGTCCCCGCCCCCACGCGGGCCGGCGGCGGCCTCCTCGCCCCCGCCTTCCCTGCGCCGCGCGCCTTGGGCACCAAATCAGTGCGGCGCGCCGTCGCCGCATGCACCGGGAAAGTGCCAAAAAGGCCAGTACAGGCCTTTTTTGCGTTGCAACATGATCTTAGGGATTTCTTTTGCGCCAATCCGGCCTGGCACGATTCATGCGTATTGACGCGACAGCAGCGCTCAACTCTAGACACCGGATCATTTGACCCAAGGAGCAGTCATGAAACTCGTTTCTGCCATCATCAAGCCCTTCAAGCTGGACGAAGTCCGCGAAGCCTTGTCCGCCATCGGCGTGCAAGGGGTCACCGTCACCGAAGTCAAAGGCTTCGGCCGCCAAAAAGGCCATACCGAACTCTACCGCGGCGCCGAATACGTGGTGGATTTCCTGCCCAAGGTCAAGCTGGAGATCGCCATCGACGACGCCTTGCTCGACCAGGTGGTGGAGGCCATCGAAAAATCCGCCCGCACCGGCAAGATCGGCGACGGCAAGATCTTCGTCTACGACCTGGAACAGGTGGTGCGCATCCGCACCGGCGAAACCGGCGCCGACGCGGTCTGAACCACAAGAGAGACACAGGGGAAACGACAATGAAAAAACTGCTCGCAACCATTCAGCTCGCCGGCTTGAGCCTGATGGCTCCGCTGGCGCTCGCCGCCGCGCCGGCGGGTCCGGCGATTGCCGACGCCAAGAGCATCAGCGCCGGCGACACCGCCTGGATGCTGATCTCCACCGCCCTGGTATTGTTCATGACCATCCCCGGCCTGGCGCTGTTCTATGGCGGCATGGTGCGCAAGAAAAACGTGCTGGCGACGCTGATGCAGAGTTTCGCCATCACCGCGTTGATCACGGTGCTGTGGGTGGTCATCGGCTATAGCCTGGCCTTCACCGTCGGCACGCCTTATCTCGGCGACCTGAGCCGCGTGATGCTGGACGGCATGGTTTATCTGAAAGAAGCCGGCAAACTGGCCGTGCATCCGCTGGCCGGCACCATACCGGAATCGGTGTTCATGACCTTTCAGATGACTTTCGCCATCATCACCCCGGCCTTGATCACCGGAGCCTTCGCCGAGCGGATGAAGTTTTCCGCCATGCTGGTCTTCATGGCGCTGTGGTCCTTGCTGGTCTACGCGCCGGTGGCGCACTGGGTCTGGGCGCCGGGCGGCTGGATGGCGGACAAGGGTGTGCTGGACTTCGCCGGCGGCACCGTCGTGCACATCAACGCCGGCATCGCCGGCCTAGTGACCGCCCTGGTGCTGGGCAAGCGCGTCGGTTTCGGCAAAGAGGCGATGCCGCCGCATAATCTGGTGCTGACCCTGGTGGGCGCGTCGATGCTGTGGGTGGGCTGGTTCGGCTTCAACGCCGGCTCCGCCGCCGCCGCGGACGGCCGCGCCGGCATGGCCATGGTCACCACTCAGCTTGCCACCGCCGCCGCCGCGCTGGCCTGGATGTTCGCCGAATGGCTCACCAAGAAAAAGCCTTCGGTGCTGGGCATTGCCTCGGGCGCGGTCGCCGGCCTGGTCGCCATCACCCCCGCGGCCGGCTTCGTCGACGTCAAGGGCGCGCTGATCATCGGCCTGGCGGCCGGCGTGGTCTGCTTCTGGGGCGCCACCGGGCTCAAGCACATATTGGGCTACGACGACTCTCTGGACGCCTTCGGCGTGCACGGCATCGGCGGCATTCTGGGCGCTCTGCTCACCGGCGTCTTCGCGGTCAAGGAAATCGGCGGCGCCGAAGGCAGCTTAGCCGCTCAAGCGCTGGGCGTGGGCATCACCGCGGCCTATTGCGCCGTGGTCACCTTCGTCTTGCTGAAGCTGATCGATGTGGTGATTGGGCTGCGCGTCGCGGAAGACGAAGAACGCGAAGGGCTGGATGTGATCCTGCACGGGGAGCGTGTCGAATAAATCCGGATTTTCTTGTTGTGGTAAGGGACTTGGGGCGCCGTCGGCGCCCTTTTTTTAAGCCCCCGCCCATGAAAAAGCCGGCCCTGAAGGGCCGGCTTTCGCTCTCGGGACTGCAAGCGCTATTTGACGATGCGCAGACTGGGACGCCCGCTCGGCTTGACCGGAGCCTCCGGCTCGGACGACGCCTCCGTCGGCTTGGCCTCGTCGTCGGCCGCCACCGGTTTCAGCGTCGGCGCGGCGGCTTCCGCCTCGCCCAGCTCCACTTCGAAGCCCATGCCTTCGCCGGTTTCCCGGGCAAAGATCGACATCACATTGCCGATCGGCACCCAGATGTCGCGGGAAACGCCGCCGAAGCGAGCGGAAAACGACAGCCAGTCATTGTCGATGCGCAAGTTCTTGGTGGCCGACAAACCGATGTTCAGCACGATTTCGTTGTTCTTCACGTACTCGCGCGGCACGTCGGCGCGCTCGTTGACCCATACCACCACATAGGGCGTGAAGCCGTTGTCGCCGCACCACTCGTGCAGCGCTCGGATCATGTAGGGCTTGGTGCTGGAGCTCATTGGCAATCCTTATTTGCGCATGGCCTTTTCGGACGGCGTCAGCGAATCGATGAAGGACTGGCGCTGGAAGATACGCTCGGCGTACTTCAGGATAGGCGCGGAGTTCTTGCCCAGATCGATGTTGTAATGCTCCAGGCGCCACATCAACGGCGCAATCGCCACGTCGATCATGGAGAAGTCGTCGCCCAGCATGAACTTCTGCTTGGCGAAAATCGGGGCGATCGTGGTCAGGCCGTCGCGAATGGCTTCGCGCGCCTTGTTCGCTTCCTTGCCGGTGGCGCCGGCTTCCAGCGCCTTGACGTGGATGAACAGCTCGTTTTCAAAACGATAGAGGAACAGGCGGGCGCGCGCGCGCATCACCGGGTCCGCCGGCATCAGCTGCGGGTGCGGGAAGCGCTCGTCGATGTACTCGTTGATGATATTGGATTCGTGCAGGATCAAATCGCGCTCGACCAATACCGGCACCTCATTGTAGGGGTTCATCACCGCCAGGTCTTCCGGCTTGTTATGGATGTCCACATCAATGATTTCGAAATCCATTCCCTTTTCAAAAAGCACGATGCGGCAACGCTGGCTGAACGGGCAGGTAATTCCGGAGTAAAGAGTCATCATGGCAGGAGGAAATCCTTAACTAACAATGGGTTGATTCAGCTGGGCATTCTAGCACTTTCCCCCACCCCATTTCCAGCACCGCATCGTAAGTCAATGATTCAAAATAAAAAAGGCGGATTTCTCCGCCTTTTTCAAAAGCCGCAATCGGGCTTAATGCACGTCGCGCCAGTACTCTTTCTTCAGGAAGTAGGCCAACGGCAACAGCAACAGCGACAGGAACATCAAGACGACATAACCGATCTGCTGACGCTTCACCTGAGCCGGTTCGCCGACGTAGACCAGGAAGTTGGTCAAGTCAGCCATGCGCTTGTCAAACTCCACGGTGTTGGCCTTGCCGTTCTCCAGTTTGGTCAGGGTGCCGGCCTTGATCAGCTCCAGCTTGTGCTCTTCATGGCCTTCCGCGTTCTTCGCGGTTTTCAGCACCTGCTCACCCTGCCATTCCCAGAAGATGTGCGGCATGCCCACCTTGTCGAACACCGCGTTGTTCCAGCCGGTAGGCCGGCTCGGGTCGCGGTAGAAGCCGCGCAGATAGCCGTACAGATAGTCGGCGCCGCGAGAACGCGCGATCAGCGACAAATCCGGCGGCGTGGCGCCAAACCAGGCTTGCGCGTCCTTCTTGTTCATCGCGATATTCATCTGATCGCCGATTTTGGCGCCTTCCGGCAGCAGGTTCGCCTTGATCTGCTCTTCGGTCAGGCCGATATCGGTCAGGCGGTTGTAGCGCATCGCGCTGGCCGAGTGGCAGGACAGGCAGTAGTTGGTGAAGATCTGCGCGCCGCGTTGCAGGCTTTCCGTATCTTGGATATTGATTGGCGCCTTGGGCAGCGCGGGTCCCTCGCTGGCCGCCAGGGCCGTAGCGCTGAACGGCAGCGCCAGCGCCATGGCCGCGATCAGGTGACGGATTTTGCTTTTCATGAGTCCTCTCCCCTATTACACGTTCATGGCGAATACGG
The DNA here is from genome assembly GCF_001043705.1 of Chromobacterium sp. LK11. NCBI lineage: Bacteria > Pseudomonadati > Pseudomonadota > Betaproteobacteria > Neisseriales > Chromobacteriaceae > Chromobacterium > Chromobacterium sp. LK11. Next base: position 188,424 of record NZ_LDUR01000016.1, on the reverse strand, counting down.
CGGCGGCCACCACGGTCACCACCACCAGCACCGCAAACCGGATTTGGCGCTTGGCGTTGGTATCGGTCACCCGCGTCGGCACCGGAATGCTGCCCACATCGTTCTTGGTGTAGAACGGCATGCCCAGGAAGAAGACGAAGTAGATGAACGAAAGCACCTGCGCGATCACGGTGCGGGCATTGGTGGACGGCAGGGCGCCCAGAATGCCAAGACCGATGAAGGACACGATGAACAGGACCAGCATGAACTTGAACTTGGGACCGCGATAGCGGATGGACTTCACCGGCGAGCGGTCCAGCCACGGCAGGAAGGCGATCAGCACCACCGCCGCGCCCATCGCGATCACGCCCCAAACCTGGGTGCCCAGGAAAGACGGAATGGCGCGCAAGATGGCGTAGAACGGGGTGAAATACCATACCGGCGCGATATGCGGCGGGGTCTTCAGCGGGTCGGCCTGGTCGAAGTTGGGCTTCTCAAGGAAGTAACCGCCCATTTCCGGCATGAAGAAGACGATGGCGGAGAACACGATCAGGAACACCACCACGCCCAGCACGTCCTTGACGGTGTAGTACGGGTGGAAGGGGATGCCGTCCAGCGGAATGCCCTTGTCGTCCTTCAGCTTCTTGATCTCAACGCCGTCCGGGTTGTTGGAACCCACTTCGTGCAAGGCGATCAGGTGGGCGACCACCAGCGCCAGCAGCACCAGCGGCACCGCGATCACATGCAGCGCGAAGAAGCGGTTCAGCGTGGCGTCAGACACCACGTAGTCGCCGCGAATCCACACCGACAGGTCCGGACCGATCACCGGGATGGAGCCGAACAGGTTGACGATCACCTGCGCGCCCCAGAACGACATCTGGCCCCAAGGCAGCAGATAGCCCATGAAGGCCTCGGCCATCAGACACAGGAAGATCAGCGTGCCGAACACCCAAACCAGCTCGCGCGGCTGCTTGTAGGAGCCGTAGATCAGGCCGCGGAACATGTGCAGATACACCACCACGAAGAACATCGAGGCGCCGGTGGAGTGCATGTAGCGGATGATCCAGCCGCCGGCCACATCGCGCATGATGTATTCGACCGAGGCGAAGGCGACCGGGATGCCGGCGCCATTCAAGGTGCCGTCCGGCTTGTAGTTCATGGTCAGGAAGATGCCGGTGACGATCTGGATCACCAGAACCAGCATGGCCAGCGAACCGAAGAAGTACCAGAAGTTGAAGTTCTTCGGCGCGTAATACTCGGTGACGTGCTCCTTGAGCATCGACGATAGCGGAAAACGTTCGTCCACCCAGTTGAGCAGCTTTTGTCCTTTAGTCATGTAGCCCCCTCAGCTTATTTGTCTTCGCCAATCAGCAGGCGGGTGTCGGACAGATATTTGTGCGGCGGAATTTCCAAGTTCTTCGGCGCCGGCACGCCCTTGTAAACGCGCGCGGCCAAATCGAACTTGGAACCATGACAGGGGCAGTAGAAGCCACCCAGCCAGTCCGGGCCCAGATCGGCGGGCGCGATATCCGGACGGTGGGTCGGCGAACAGCCCAAATGCGTGCAGATGCCGACGGCGATCAGCAGCTCGGGCTTGATCGAGCGGTGCTCGTTCTGGCAGTACGTCGGCTGCTGATCCATTTCGGACTTGGGATCAACCAGCTTATCGTCCAGCTTCGGCAGGTTTTTCAACTGCTCCGGCGTGCGGTTCAGCACCCATACCGGCTTGCCGCGCCACTCGACGTTGATCTTCTGGCCCGGCTCGATCTTGCCGATATCCACCTCGACGGGAGCGCCGGCGGCCTTCGCCCTCTCGGACGGGAAGAAACTCATCAGAAACGGCGTCGCCACTCCGGCCGCCGCCACACCACCAACAGCGCTGGTTGCAACCGTCAGAAAGCGACGGCGCCCCGCATCGACTTGTTGTTCACTCATTACAGTCATCCTCAAACGTGGAAACCGAGCCCAAAACTGCCTGATTTTACCCGATTCCGAGTAGGGACTTGAAGCTTCTATGCAAATAAATTGGCCGAAGCCCTGCCAAGCCGCCTAAACCGGGTTGGAAATGTCCACAAATTCAACACTTATGCCATGAAGCTGAGCCAGACGCTCGCCCAAAGCCTTGATGCCAAAACGCTCCGTGGCGTGATGCCCCGCCGCGATGAAAGCCACATCACACTCCATTGCCATATGATGATTTTGCTCGGAGGCTTCGCCGGTGATGAAGGCGTCCACCCCCAGATCAATGGCCTCGGCGAAAAAACTCTGCGCGCCGCCAGTGCACCAGGCAACGCGCGAAACCGGCTTGTCCACCCTGCCCAGCAACAAAGCCTCGCGCCCCAGCCGGGCAGAAACATGCCCGCAGAAATCCCCGGCGGAACCGCCATGCCGCCACGCCCCGTGCCACAGCAAGCCCTGCTCGCCGCCCTGCCCCTGCGCCTCCAAATCCAGCACCTTGCCCAGCATCGCGTTATTGCCCAGCTCCGGATGCGCATCCAGCGGCAGGTGGTAAGCCAGCAAGCTCAAATCATGCTCCAGCAAAGTTTTGACCCGCTTGCGCTTCATGCCGCAAATCCGGGCGTCTTCGCCCTTCCAGAAATAACCATGGTGCACCAGCACGGCGTCCGCTCCGCGCGACGCCGCCGCCTCAATCAGCGCCTGGGAGGCCGTCACCCCGGTCACCAACTTGCGCACCGCCGGCCCGCCCTCCACCTGCAGGCCGTTGGGCGCGTAGTCCTTGTAGCGCCACGGCTCCAAAATCTCGTCCAGACTGCCCAACAACGCCTTCAATTCCATCACGCACTCCTTAACTTAATATATGCCCCGGCCTTATTTTGCCAGAAGCCTACGCATTTTAAGCCCGCAAAAGAAAAACCCCGCCGTAGCGGGGTTTTTTCAAAGCCTAGGAGGCGTCGACTTACATCATGCCGCCCATGCCGCCCATGCCGCCCATATCCGGCATGCCGGCCGCCGGCTTGTCTTCCGGCAGTTCAGCGATCATGCAGTCGGTGGTCAGCATCAGGCCAGCTACCGAAGCAGCGTGCTGCAGAGCGGAGCGGGTTACCTTGGCCGGATCCAACACGCCCATTTCCAGCATATCGCCGTACTCGCCGCTAGCCGCGTTGTAACCGAAGTTGCCCTTGCCTTCCAGCACCTTGTTCACCACGACCGACGGCTCTTCGCCGGCGTTCTTGACGATCTGGCGCAGCGGCGCTTCGATGGCCTTCAGTACGATCTTAACGCCGGCGTCCTGGTCGGCGTTGTCGGTTTTCAGGCTGTCCAGAGTGGAGCGGGCGCGCAGCAGAGCAACGCCGCCGCCGGCCACAACGCCTTCTTCCACAGCGGCGCGAGTAGCGTGCAGCGCGTCTTCAACGCGGGCCTTCTTCTCTTTCATTTCCACTTCGGTGGCAGCGCCAACCTTGATCACCGCAACGCCGCCGGCCAGCTTGGCCACGCGCTCTTGCAGTTTCTCGCGGTCGTAATCGGAAGTGGCTTCTTCCATCTGCTTGCGGATCTCGCCCACGCGGGACTGGATCTCGGCAGCTTGGCCGGCGCCGTCGATGATGGTGGTGTTTTCCTTGCCCACTTCAACGCGCTTGGCTTGACCTAGCATTTCCAGCGAGGCTTTTTCCAGGGTCAGGCCCACTTCTTCGGCAATCACGGTGCCGCCGGTCAGGAAGGCGATATCCTGCAGCATGGCTTTGCGACGATCGCCAAAGCCCGGGGCTTTAACGGCAACCACTTTCAGGATGCCTCGGATGGTGTTGACCACCAGAGTCGCCAGCGCTTCGCCTTCCACGTCTTCGGCGATGATCAGCAGCGGGCGGCCGGACTTGGCCACTTGCTCCAGAACCGGCAGCAGGTCGCGGATATTGGAGATCTTCTTGTCGAACAGCAGGATGAAGGGATTGTCCAGAGCGGCAATCTGCTTGTCCTGGTTGTTGATGAAGTACGGGGACAGGTAGCCGCGATCGAACTGCATGCCTTCAACCACGTCCAGCTCGTTGTTCAGGCTCTTGCCGTCTTCAACGGTGATCACGCCTTCCTTGCCCACTTTTTCCATCGCATTGGCGATGATGTCGCCGATGTCGGAATCGGAGTTGGCGGAGATGGAGCCAACCTGAGCGATTTCCTTGGTAGTAGCGCACGGCTTGGCGATCTTGGCGATTTCACCCACCAGCGAGGCAACGGCCTTGTCGATGCCGCGCTTCAGATCCATCGGGTTCATGCCGGCGGCAACGTACTTCATGCCTTCCAGCACGATGGCTTGGGCCAGCACGGTAGCGGTGGTGGTGCCGTCGCCGGCCACGTCGGAAGTCTTGGAAGCGACTTCTTTCACCATCTGCGCGCCCATGTTCTCGAACTTGTCTTTCAGTTCGATTTCCTTGGCAACGGATACGCCGTCCTTGGTGATGGTCGGCGCGCCGAAGGAGCGGTCCAGCACCACGTTGCGGCCTTTCGGGCCCAGAGTCACTTTAACGGCATCAGCCAGAATGTTGACGCCGGTTACCATCTTGGCGCGAGCGGAATCACCAAACTTTACGTCTTTAGCAGCCATTCTTTAAATCTCCAGAATTCTGTGTAGGGAAGTTCAGATGCGGGTCGGATTACTCAACGATGCCCATTACATCTTCCTCGCGCATCACGAGGACTTCATCGCCGTCAACCTTGACGGTCTGACCGGAGTACTTGCCGAAGATGACCTTGTCGCCAACTTTCAGCTCCAGCGAGCGACGCTCGCCGTTGTCCAGGATCTTGCCGTTGCCGATGGCCAACACCTGGCCCATGTCCGGCTTCTCGGCGGCGGCGCCCGGCAGAACGATGCCGGAAGCGGTCTTTTCTTCAGCCTCGAGGCGTTTGATAACAACACGGTCGTGCAAAGGACGAATTGCCATGGATCTCTCCTATTACAGTGGCTGTTGAGAGTTGAAACCTGTTGAGTTGAGGCGGGCGTTAGCACTCACCTGCTGCGAGTGCTAATGATAGGGACGAGAGAGAGGGTTTTCAAGAGCCTGCCATGTCAAATTTCAGCATCCTGGCCTGCTTAGCTAGATCGACGCCTAAACGTGACACACAGCCACACACACACCAAGCACTCAGCAGTCGAAAGCGTAGCCCTTCAGGAATGCTCCACACAAAACCCAAACAGCAAAATCGCCTCAGTCGAAAACCGCGGTCAGATGAGGCGAAGCCCAAGCTGATGGCCCCAACAGTGAAAGCAGGAAAGATGACGTGTGACTCGATTTCAGCAAGTTAAATACACGAGTCAAACTGTCGCTTGTGGTGGTCAGCGACATAGCAAGTTCTCTTAGATAGCACAGCATTGGTTCGTCAAGAGTCGGTCACGCCGAGCACAGATCGCCCCTCCATGCAGAGTTTAGCTTACAAGAGGAAGACGATTGGCTGTTCCTCACTGAAGCAACGCTGTTTCATATTTATTACGAGCTTTCTGCAACAGCCCTTTCTCAACTATATGTGGAAAATGGCTTACAGTCAGTATGCACCATACTTTCAGAGTATGCCCACTGCAAATAAAATCCCAGACAAGACTTGTCTCCCGCCAACCCCTGCATTCAAAACGACAAATATTAATAAAGGCATAAATCATCAATGACGGACCGACTTCCGCAGCAACAACCAGCCCGGGGTGCGGAAACGAATAATCATTCGATATAGCCTCACATAAGTAAACATAAATGCCAACACGAAGCCAATCAATACAACAGTATTATTCCAAAACAACATAGCTGGCACCACAGACACAGAAGACAGTGCCCATAAATAAGGAGAAGTCAAACTATTACGCATAGTTTTATGACTTACATCCTTGGAGCCTACCATCCACCGCACCAACCGCATATAGATCAATTGATGTAAATGCAGCGCATCAGGGTAACCGATTCTTCGGCCTTGCAAAAACTTACGCCTATAGATTGAAAATAAGGTTTCAAATACTGGGTAAATCACACACAGTAATGGAAACCAAGGAGAGACTTGAGAGTGGCGTGCAACCAATAATACAGCGACTTCTGCGATCATAAAACCAACCAAATAAGCACCGCCATCCCCTGCAAACATCAACCCCCGGGGAAAGTTCCAAAACAAAAACCCAGCGATAGCGCCGACCATAGCAAAACAGATGCCAACCAGCATAGTATCCTGCACTTTAAATGCCACATACGCCATAGCAAGGAAAATGAAGATTGACACAACGCCAGACAACCCATTGTACCCATCAATAATATTCACTGCGTGGGCGACCCCTCCCACGGCAACTATCGTTAAAAGCAATGAAAAAATCCAAAAACGTACTAAAAAACCATCAAGCAAGGGAATATCCAAGCGCTGTAAACTTGCACCAAGAATATAATACCCTAGCGCGGCCGCAAGAAAGGTTGCCAGCAACCTAGGCAATGGCCCCACTTTTTTTGTGACATCTTCAAAAATCCCTGCGGCAAAAGCAGGAAGTGCCACCGCCAAGAGCATCAAAACTGAAGCATCCTTTAATAGCCACGCCAACATACAACTTCCCGCCACTAACCCAGCAGCAATCGGCACCCCTCCAATACGTGGCACAGGCTGAGCATGAAACTTTTGCACTCCGCTCAGTTCGTAATCAGCCGAAAAATGTTCGTGCAAATGTGCAAAATGAATCAAACACATTCCAACAAGCAAGGAGAAAAATGTAGCCGCCAATAGAATTACCAGCATTTATATACACCCTTCGATGTTTTCCAACAAAGGTAAAGCATAAGATTATCGAAGATAAAACCCCAAGCAAAGAGTTACAAGGATGCTTTAAAATTCGAGGGATACATTGAAATCCAATATTTTATCACCGCAATCTACTACATATACACCACTCCCACCAGGTCTAATCATGTTAAAACTCTTTGCTCGTAAATTCACATTAAAAATCAGACCCATACAAAACATTCCTACAACACACTATCAGCAAGAAATCAAGAAGATAGCGCGGCCACAATCTGCCCCACGGCTTTTTTTACAGAAAATTCACGCTCAAAAAGACCCTTACAACGCACCGAAAAGGCTGCAGTATTACCTTCAAGCTGAGTCAGCAACTCCTCCGCAAGAAATAGTAGCTCATCAACTCGGTTACTTTCACAGACTTGCCCGACCCGCTCATCACGGATCAATTGGGCAAGGTCATTACCTCGATTAACACTTGCCAATACAGGCAAGCCACTTTGCATGTAAGTTAAAAATTTCCCAGGAATATTATGAGACTTATGACGAGGGTCCAAAACAACAATACCCGCACTACACTGAGCATAAAGCCCAGGAATTTCATCAGGATGAATTTCTTCAAAAAACATAACATTATCAAGCTGCCGTTTTTGAGCTGCAGCTCTTAGCCTACTCACCTCACTACCGCGGCCAACAAATAAAAAACCAACATCTGATCTACGATACAGTTTATCAGCCAAATCAAGCAAAATATCCATGCCTTGGGCCACCCCCATGTTTCCAGCATAGACAAAAATCTTGCGCCCTTTCAAATAGGTTTCGTTGACTTGTATCGAACATGGTGCTGCAGCAGGAGTATCAAGCCAGTTCTGTAGAATTTCCAATTGACGACCAGGCTGCTGTTGCCAACAATCAAAGTAATTTCGATTACCAGGGGTCTGAACACCAATAATATCAGCTACAGAATACTGATAGCGTGCCACCATATCAAAAAACAGATAAGGCAATCCCCGCTTCATCAGCCCCATATCAACCGCCCAATCAGGAAAGATATCACGAATGATTAAGTAGCCTTTACAACCACTAGCATTTTTAAGTGCTCTCGCCAAAGGAGCATGAAAAATAGATGGCGCATACCACACAACCCCCTCCCACCCTTCATTAGCTAGTGGGCTTTTTCGAAGCTGTAATAACATCGAAAAGGGCATGAAGAGCTCCCCCAACGTACGTCGGACATAACCAACATCTTTCGTACGTGGCGCTTTTAAACGTAGCACCTGCACCTCATCAAAATCCTCCAACAGCCAAGGCTCCCTTTGGCCAGATGACGGAAGAAGAACCGTCAAATTATGTCCTTGACGCACGAACTCTCGAGCCAAATCCCGAAGTTGCACCGCCCCAGAGGTGCGATGGGGTGGAAAAGTATCCGCGATTAGTACAATCCGCATTAATCTTGCCTCAATACTTCTTCCATACTACCCTATTCACATAATCGGTGTAGCTATGAATAATGCGCACAACCTTGTCAGAAACGTTCCTGGTAGAATAGTCTGAAACAGGCATAAGCAATCGTTCATCTCCACGCGGCTGCTGTTCAAGAACAGACAAGCCTTGCATAACTCTATCGATATTCACCCCCACCATCATCACAGCCCCCTCTTCAAAGGCCTCATGGCGCTCCTGAGTCTCTCTTATATTTAACGCAGGAAAGTTCAGGATCGAAGATTCTTCGCTTATAGTTCCACTATCAGACAATACGGCTCGAGCTGAAAGTTGAAGCTTATTATAATCAGTAAAGCCTAATGGTTTGAGCAGTCTAACCATTTTATTAAATTTAGCACCAATAGTATCAAGCTTTTTCTGAGTTCTTGGATGCGTTGACACAATGATAGGTAGTTTATATTGCTCAGCAATTTCATTCAAAATGTTTATCAGCTTAGAGAAATTAACTTCAGAGTCAATATTCTCTTCGCGATGAGCACTGACAACAAAAAACTCACCAAACTTCAACCCCAAGCGTTCCAATACGTCAGACCGATCAATAGCTTCTTGATAGTATGACAATACCTCCGCCATTGGGCTACCTGTTTTGATGACTAAGTCGGCAGGCAAACCCTCTTTCAGTAGGCACTCCCTGGCAATAGAGCTATATGTCAAATTCACATCTGAAGTATGATCAACAATTCGTCTATTAATTTCTTCGGGGACACGCAAATCAAAACAGCGATTACCAGCCTCCATGTGGAATATAGGTACTTTTCTTCTTTTAGCCGGAATTACAGATAAGCAGCTATTGGTATCACCCAAAACAAGCAATGAATCAGGCTTCTCCGTGACCAGGACATCGTCCATTTTGGCAATGATCATGCCAATTGTCTCAGCAGAGGACGCTCCGGCAGCATTCAGGAAATGATCAGGCTTTCTAATGCAAAGATCGTCAAAAAAAATCTGATTCAACTCATAATCATAATTCTGTCCCGTATGAACAATAACATGTTCACAAAAATCATCCAGCTTCTTCATTACACGCGACAAACGAATTATCTCGGGTCTAGTCCCAACAACCGTCATAACTTTCAGCTTTTTCACTTTCACTCCTCCGCTACCGCTACTTCACCTCTCACAATACGCTGCATGAAATCCAACTTTATCAAAAGTTCTTTCATTCCATCAATTGCAAGCCGGTCTGTATTGTGTGAGTTATAATCTTCACCCACACTCGTGCGAGTCAAACGTTGATCACCTTGTTCTACGAATTTTGTATAGTTCAAATCTCGACCATCGGGAGGAACACGGAAATATTCACCCATATCTTCCGCACACGCCATTTCTTCTCTACTTAACAAAACTTCATATAGCTTTTCACCGTGCCGTGTTCCAATAACGTGCACAGGGTGATTCTCTTTCTTCATATGGGACAATATCGCATGCGCTAAAGTCTCAACAGTTGCAGCGGGTGCTTTTTGAACAAAAATATCACCGTTCCTCCCGTTCTCAAATGCATAAAGTACGAGATCAACCGCATCAGCTAATGTCATCATAAATCGAGTCATATCCGGATTCGTGATTGTAATCGGCTTTCCTGCTAGTACTTGCTCAACGAATAAAGGAATAACAGAGCCACGCGATGCCATAACATTACCATAACGCGTGCCGCAAATGGTTGTACCGGTTCCTTCCAGATTCCGGCTGGTTGCAACCATAACCTTTTCCATCATCGCTTTACTGATACCCATTGCATTTATTGGATATACTGCTTTATCAGTACTCAGACAAACAACCTTTTTGACACCTGCAGCGATAGCAGACATCAAAACATTCTCAGTTCCCAACACATTAGTCCAAACAGCCTGCATGGGGTGGAATTCACAAGAAGGCACTTGCTTCAAAGCCGCGGCATGAAATACATAGTGAACGCCGCGCATAGCTTGCTCTATGCTACGATAATCTCTTACATCGCCGAGATAAAATTTAAGCTTAATATTGTTATATTTTTTCCGCATGTCATCTTGTTTTTTTTCATCGCGGCTGAAAATACGAATTTCTGAAATATCAGAGTCAATAAAACGCTGCAAGACAGCGTTTCCAAACGAACCAGTACCGCCAGTAATTAACAATGACTTCCCTTTAAAACTATTCATTTTCATTTCTCTCTTAATTAAAGTTCTTCATCAGTGCAATCATCTCAGGCCATTCCAATGGTTCAAAGCCTGTTGCATTTCGGAACCTGATGGAGTTCAATGACCTATTGATAGAAAGAGATATATCTTCTTTGATTTCAATCTCTTTACCATAAATTTTAGCAACCAAGGTCAGCAAATCAAATTTATTAATAGGTTCAGCCGAAACATGATACACCCCTCTCAACTCTCTATTGGGGATAACAAAATCTCGGATTATTCTCGCAATTTCAACCGTCGGAAGCCCAGAGAAGATAGCATTTTTATAACCCAATATACTACCTTCCTGACTCAAGAACCAATCAATCAGACTTCTACTCCCGTTTAATTCATGACCTATAATAGAGGTACGAAGTGTTATGGCATTCTGATAGTCAACCTCTCCAATCAGCTTACTCCGGCCATAAAGGTCATAGGCATCAGGGAAATCTGCCTCAACATAATCTCCCTTTTTACCAGAAAATACACAATCTGTACTCAGATGTATCAGTCTCGCTCCAACTGCGCTGCAGATATTTGCTAATCTATGTGGAAAAATAGCATTTATTGGCAATGCATCAAGAGGGTTATTGGAAGCAGCTAATTGCTTAACCAAACCAATACAATTTATGACAACATCTGGCTTATGAGAGGACAGCACTGACAAAAGGTGATCAAAGTTTTCAACATCGACCCCTTGAGTTACATTTAATTTGAGCTCATCTGAAAAAGCGGAAATGGCTCCCATCGATCGAACCGTTCCAAATACCTCATACACTCCAGATTGAGACAGTAACCGATATACTGCATTCCCAAGCATGCCCGATACGCCCAGTATGACGATACGCTTATTGTGTTCTCTCATCTCAGTTCCTTCAATTCATCTCAGCTAAATCAAATACATTGTCCCAAGTTTTTTTCGCAGTACCGGACCATCGATATACACTGCTTCTTTCATAAGAAGATTTAGATAAATTCTCTAAAAGAGTTTTATTGGTAAGTATTTCTTCCAACTTTACCCTTAGTGAATCAGGAGAGTGTGGGGAGAAGTATAATATTCCATCCCCTCCAAACTCCGGCATTGGCATTACGTTAGACGAAAGAACAGGCCGACCTGAAGCCAATGACTCTAATAAGATGTTTGGGCAATTCTCACACGAAGATGCAAACAGTATAACGTGAGCATTTTGATTCCAAGCAGGGATATTTTTATAATCCACCCCGCCCATTAATAAGATATCATTTTGTAAATTCTCACGCGCTATCAACTCTCTTATAAAGCAGGCCTCCGGCATATTGGTCTCACCAACCAATACCAAAGGGTATTGTGATCTCAGCTCTAGAGGCAAGCTTGCGTAAGCTGCCACAACTTCTCGATGGTGTTTGTAAATTTCAAACCTTGAAACATAAAGAATATATTTTTTCTGAGGAGCCTCTATAGGACGAGCCAATGGCAATTTTTGTAGTAAAAAATCCTTACTGATACCATGCGGTATAGTTACCGCATTTTTTATTTTAATATATTTTTCAATATGAGTGCGCGCAAAATTTGAAATGAAAATCGTTAAATCAGCCTTGCTCATACTATTCAACATAGCCCTTTTTAGCAAGACTAGTCTTAATTTATCCCTCCCCCACCCCATAGTAGAAATGAGCTCATCATCAAATGGCATCATATTTCTAAACATTGTCACAACTTTACATCCAACAGGAGGCTTTGTACTTACCACACCACCAGGACAAAATAAGATATCAATTTTGTATTTTTTTAGAATCAATGGAAGAGCAAAGCGCTCCCAAATAAATCGAGAAATTGGATTATTGGTAGGCCAAAAGGTAGATAATTTTTTTAAGTTCTCACTTTCCGGCAATAGCAAGTTATCTGGGCAATATATGTAAATTGTCAAACCATCCCTATTAGGCAAGTTGTCCAATAAGTTTTTAATATATGTTTGACCACCGCCAAGCTTTGCAGAAAGCGCATTTATTAAAATTTTCATTTTTACAATCACCGACTAAAATTACGCCATGCTTGAAACATCAAAACATGCCAAAGATATAGGGAGCGATCGTAATGCCCACTTTGATGTTGATCCCAAACTTTCCTAACCTTAGCGTAATCAAAAATACCCTCATTTTTTATTTGAATAGGATCCAAAATCTCTTCAGCCCATTTTTTTAAATCACTTCTTAACCATTTTGCCAATGGAACTTCAAATCCTTTCTTGGGACGCTCGATAAGCTCACGCGGCACATATTTGTCTAGTAGCGCCCTTAGTATCCACTTGCCATTGCCATTTTTTAATAAAATATCTCGAGGCAAAGAGACCGCAAACTCCGCAATCTTGTGATCCAATAGAGGAGCCCTAATCTCTAGACTTGCACACATTGATGCACGATCAACCTTAACCAGTAGGTCATCAGGCAAATAGTTTTGTATGTCCCAAAGCCTCATTTGGTTTATGTTCGACAAATCGCGATGAAAACCATCAACAAAATTACCTGTAGTCTGACTACCTAATACAAGGTGATCTTCATGCTTCCATCTTGTCATTAATTTTAAGTAGAGATCCTCGAGGCTAACTGATTTGCTAAAATCAGAAATCCCATATATTCTTCTTCCTGTGAAATCTGAACGAAGACTTCTGGGTACTAATTTTAATAGTTTGTCCCAATTCAACGGAGAGAGAGAGCTTGATATTGCTGACGTGCTACTCTTTACCCAATATGGCGTCTTTGAAAGCTTTTGCCATAATTTCTCACATAGCTGATATCTTGGGTAGCCACTAAATAGCTCATCCCCGCCGTCGCCCGATAAGGCAACAGTGACATACTGCTTGGTCATTCTCGAAACGAGTAATGTCGGTATCTGTGAAGAGTCTGCAAAGGGCTCATCATAAATAGAGGGTAACTCTTCGACTAATTTTAAAGCATCTGAAGCACGTACAAATAACTCTGTATGGTCAGTCCCTAAATGCTCGGCAACTGCCTTTGCATAAGGTGCCTCATTATATGTATCTTCATCAAATCCAATAGTAAAAGTTTTTATTGGTTGATGGCTTTGCGATTGCATAATTGCAGAAACCAAGCTTGAATCGACACCTCCAGATAAGAATGCCCCCAATGGAACATCTGCCATTGCTTGTCTTCTTATCACAGTATTTAATGCATCATCCAATTTTGCAATAAGCTGAGACACTCCAATCTCATTAGAGGGTTGGTCCTCTTTCTCAAAGTAATGGGCTATATTCCAATATTTCTCAACCTCGGATAATACTGAAGACTCCAGATTCAATTTTATATAACTGGAGGGGGGGAGTTTTTTTATTTCTTTATATATAGATCTACCTCCACCGACATAACCGAAACTCATATACGACGAAGTAGAGTCTAAATCCAAATTGAGATACTCGCCATAACACTGCGCAATGGCTTTAAGCTCAGAAGCAAAAACAAATCTTCCATTTATCACGCCATAATATAAAGGCTTCTCCCCCATTCTATCACGCACTAAATAAACACACTTTTCTTGCCTATCATATATCGCGATAGAAAACATACCAGTTATCCTAGCGATTGTTTCCATTACGCCATAGTTTGAAAGGCACTCGACCAGAACCTCTGTGTCAGAACCGCCCCGCCAATTCATGAATCCATTTATCTGATTTAATTCCTTTCTCAACTCCTCAAAATTATAAATCTCACCATTATACGATACGACATACCGACAACATTGCGACATCATTGGCTGGCTGCCGCTATCACTAAGATCAAAAATTGATAACCGCCTATGGCCAAAATGCAAATTAACATCATTATCAGACCAGATTTTTTCAGCATCAGGGCCTCTGTGAGAAATTTTATCCAGCATTTCTTTTAACTCACACACAAGCGATGAAGGCTGATGATTCCTAGAGAAAATACCAGCTATTCCACACATCATTTTCCCTTTCAGATATTATGTTTTTTTTGCGTTAGTTTTCTACACGCACTTACCACACAATAAACTACGCAGTACAGCACATATAAGTACACAATGTTAATGCAGTAATATATTGTCGTCAGAAAAAATTCATGATAAATAGTTAATGGGTAACTTGCCAAAACAACAGAAAATGCCCCTCTCCAGTAGTAGCTACGCCCCGACATTATTTTAAGCACATAAAACACAAGTGCTTTGATAAATATAAAGGCCAGCCCCCACCAAGCAAGGTAATCATACAACACAGCATAGCCACTGTATACATTAGTGCTAAGGCTTCCTATATTCGTATAGTCGATAATAAAGAAATCCTTTGCACCAACCATTTTTGAAAAATCAGAACCAAATTTATTTGCCGCAATGTCAAAAGCGTACCAATAAGTATTTATCTTTTGTGCAATGAAAAAAGAAAATGAATATACCGATCCAAATGCGTATATAAAGAACCATGAAAGAGCAATTTTTATACCCTCTATGGAGAAATCACCATCCAAACGCAGCACCTGCATTGAGACCACAAAGAGTGATACAAAAATGGCTATGACACGCAATAGCACCTTAGAATTTATGAGGCTGTAATAATAAGAACTTGAGACCAATGCAACAACAGTAACGATAAGTGTAGACCTATTGCCCTCCAACAAGCTGGCCAAACCCGAGAATATCAATAAAGCCCATAATATTTTATTATTATATTTTGCTACACTACCTTCATAAAACCTTATAAACCAAAAGAAAACAACAACCAAACCCATGGAAATATTGATTGATCTATATATCAGTGGATTAGAAGCATCAACCCCTTCTCCCGCATGCGCAAGCGAACGTTGCTCTAAAAAGTAATCACTGATACTTGGCGCATTTATTAACTTACCCAAAATACCTACAATATAAATTGCAAACAAACCTATTAAAATCCCTATCACCCAACGGTACGTAATATTTTCATTCTGCCAAACACGGCTCTTCAAATGATTGCTTTGATAAACTTTCGGAAATATTAAACCAAGAAGTGTCAATACAAACCATTCAAAAATCAAAAACACACATAATATATAGTGCCCCTCATCAATATGAAAGAATGGCAGGTCACTCAGTGCAGGTAAAAAAGCAGCTCCCACCCAAAAAGGGATCAGCAACATAGTTTCGGCCGACTTAAAACGCCGAAGCATTATAGTAATGGTAAGTAGTATTGTTAGAGCAATAAAAATTAATATCACTTTGCCCATACTCCTCAATGCATGCCGACTGCAGCTACATACTGAGAGGCTATATCTTGCAGATCATATCCCTCAAGGATAGCCTTTACCGTATCAATAGAAGCATAACGCCCCGTATTTTTACCAATAAAATCAATTATTTTCGTATAGCCATTCTCATGACTCTCCATATAATTGTAATTAAAACAATACCCCTCGCCCTCATACATTGAGAACAGTTTATGCGGGGTATTTTGAACCCCAATATTTATAATTGGTTTACCTGTAGCGATAAGCTCAACAATCTTACTTGGAGTCATTGAACAATTTACATTATCCACGTTCACCAAAAAATCTGCAGTTTCTATAACTGTCGAAACCAATTCTCTCGCAATAATCCCACGATGGTTTATATGGCTAAAGTCATACTTCCCGAAGTCATATCCATTTGCTGGCCCATAGATATCTAATTCTAATTTTAACCCAAGCTCGTTAACAACCTTCACCAGGCTAAACAATTGATCTGGCTCCCTAATTCCTTTATGAAAGCCACCTATATATACAAGACGAATTATTTTATTTTTACTTGTTTCCTCGTGTAAGCCAGGTCCACTTCCAACATAAAAACTGTCAATATCCACCAAGTGTGGAATAACAGAGACCTTTTCTCGGTTACATACCTCTGCTCCCACGTAGTCTCTAGCGGTTGTTTCATTAGTAAACACGACAGCAGAACATCTATTCAACATCAACTTCTCAATATAAATATTAATTTTCTTATAAAGTGCGAAATTATTTGGCTGCATCGAGTCAGAAGTAGAAAATGGATCTCCATAGTCTGCAATCCATCTGGCATTATCATTTTTCTGCTTCGAATACAAATATGACGCCCCCAAGTGCGCCAATAAACATGGATAATAAGACACGATAAGATCATACTTCACCTTGCGTCTCTTAAATAACTCAGCACTTAATGGAAATATCCAATGCCAAAATGCATCTGGCCAGTATATTTTTCGGTACAATTTTAAAAGAGAGTCCTTAATATTACTTTGTAGGCTTCGCTTTTTCTCAACATATACTGCACTATGCTGTCTTCTTTTTCTGCCTAGCCTGGCAATTGAAGAGAAAATATGCGGCTCATCAAAAATTGTACCTTCAAAATCACCACTTGTTATGACATCCACCTCATGCCCATTTTCAGACCAATACCTCATCAATTGATGCCATCTATATGCATGTGCATCAATTGCCGGAGGAAAAAAATAATTAATAAGTAGAATTTTCATCTCTTACATTTTCATTTTCTGATTAATCAGAGGAGTAAGCTCTTTAATATTGCCTGCACCAAGAATGCATATGAAAGCAATCAAGAAATAAGTGATGATAGAACCTACAGCAGGAATGTATTGAAATGGCAACACACTACTCATCAATGGAACTATAACAACGCTCAGAATCAAAGCTGATAGCATTGTCAAAAAAATCAGTCTCGATCCATTATTGAGCAAAAGAATATTTATAAATGGTGAACTAATTAGCGACAAGAATGGAGCAATCGACATCAGCAAAAAAATAACTGGCAATTCTGAATACTTACCTTTATCAACAAAAGGTATACCAAAATAAACAATAACTATTACTAGCATGTAGCACAAAATAAAAAAAGGCAGTTTCTTGGAAAGTCCTTTGATGATACTCCTGCATTCACCGATATTTTTTACACTAGCCAATTGAGGTAGTAATGCTGTATTAAATGCAAAAGCAGCCATATTTAGAATGGCCAAATATCTGCTCGCCGCGCCGTAAAGTGATGTAACGTAAGGCTCTCCCGTGTATGCCGCCACAAAAACGGGGTAATATGGAATTGCGGCACCGGCCAAAGTATAGCCAATAACAAAATTTGCCTTTTTTAAGACAGCCGCAGAGCAAAGCCTCGCTCCTTTTTTAGGCACTTTCAACAAAAATAGTTGACTCGAGCCCCCAAAAATAAGAACTGTTAACATCGCTGACAAAATGAGCACAACGAAATAGTAGACTTCATTTACCTGAATTTTAAATACGATGGGAAGGGCTGCAAAAATAAGCCATCCAAAATTCTTACAAATCTCCATCATGCTATATGATGTGAAGTTCTCATGCTTCTGGAAGAAAATCTTCAAATACTGATGATGCGTTAGTATAACAATACCTACGCAGCAAAGAAGAACGTCTAAACCTGTCGAAATTCTCCACAACCAAATGCTGGACAACAGCAGGCACAATAAAAGCAATGTATTTTTTATTGCCGTCAGATGCTCTTTATATTTTGCATGCTCCGCAATATAAAGCCTCTCCAATGGCCCGCATACCATTTGATAACCAAGAAAAGAAACCGTTGTTAAAATCGTAAAGTGCGCATAATTAGTAACACTAAGGTTGCGAATGAGCATTAAATTTATTACGACCAATAACAACTTCGAGATAACATCTCCCATGGCAATTGTGAACATACCTCTCATGGCCTAACATTACTCCGAAGTGCAATTACTTATTTATTCACATCAATAGCCTGCATTTTCATGCTAACGGCTTCGCTCTTTCTCATAACCTTTGTACAACGTTCAACAATGGGAGGCAATAAAAACTACTGCAATATGCCCTCGAAAAAGGGTACTATTTTATTCCGCAGACTATATATTAGATTTTTGGGATGCAGAATCACAAAACTTAGACCAAGAGACCCAAAGAGATAAGCATCTTATTTAGATAAAGCTATCCAAGAATGAGCCAGTATCTCTAAAAGAGAGCGACGTGCAGTACAATTGTAGACTCGTTCCCCAAATCTAACCTCCATACTGCACCTCAGCTCAGACCATGAAACGATGTGGAATCATCTCCATTTAGACTCGCCAAGCACTTAATGCTTTCTACCTGCGGCTGACTGCAACACACATGAGACTTTCTTCCACATCAAAAAATATGCTTCTCCCCTATTAAGCATATGTAGCAAATCAACAAACTATCTTCATTCAGTTGAACGGCACTATATTAGCAAGCTAATAAAGGTAGATTAAATTTAGCCCAACAAAAACAAAAACAACCAAGACAAAAGGTCTAAATTGAAATAGTTAAAATGGAATTACAATTCTAACAAATCAATTTAGACCTTTTATTTCCCTGTGCTTTGCAGCTTTATTTTTTCTCTAAGAAGTAGCCAACATACCATGGCATAGTTTTCTTAATCCCATCTCCAACCGAAAATATGGGTTTGTAATGGAGAAGTCCCTCTGCCTTGGAAATATCAGCTTGAGAATGACGTACATCACCAGCTCGAAAATCTTGCTTCAATGCGTCTTTAGAGTAAACTATTCCATTTTCTTTTAATTCAGACCGAATCATATCGAAAAGCTGGTTCAAGCTGGTTCGACCACCAAACGCCACATTATATACTTGGCCTTTTGCACTATCCGACGCCAACGCTGCTAGTAAATTTGCTTGAACAACATTTTCTATAAAACAAAAATCCCGGCTGGTCTCACCATCGCCATTTATGAGCACATCGGAATCAGCAATCATTGCTGACGTCCACTTCGGAATAACAGCTGCATAAGCTCCTGCAGGGTTTTGTCTACGTCCAAATACGTTAAAATAACGAAGCCCTATAGGTTTAAAATTATATACTTTTGAGTATACGTCCGCATACAGCTCATTCACCAACTTTGTAACCGCATAAGGGCTTAGCGGTTTTCCAATATTGTCTTCCACTTTAGGTAAAGCTGGATGATCTCCATATGTGCTACTGCTAGCCGCATACGTAAAACTTTCTACACAGGCATTTTTTGCAGCTTGTAGCATGTTCAAAAAACCATCAATATTAGTTTGATTGGTCGTTATTGGATCATTAATACTTCTGGGGACGGAACCAAGAGCTGCTTGGTGGAGCACATAATCCACTCCTTTACATACCCC
This sequence comes from Chromobacterium sp. LK11, assembly GCF_001043705.1. Classification (NCBI taxonomy): domain Bacteria; kingdom Pseudomonadati; phylum Pseudomonadota; class Betaproteobacteria; order Neisseriales; family Chromobacteriaceae; genus Chromobacterium; species Chromobacterium sp. LK11. Next base: position 168,946 of record NZ_LDUR01000016.1, on the reverse strand, counting down.
CTCACAAGTCGAGTAATCTCGTATATCTCCTTCGATAAATCTAAAATTACTCCACTGCCCTGCCGTTACCCCACGCTGGACTTCTTCCAAATTGCGCATATTGCCGGTACTGAAATTATCTAGACCAATCACCTTCTGATTTAATATCAGTAGCTCTTCTAGAAGATTACTACCAATAAAGCCAGCAACACCTGTAATCAGCCAGACCTTTTCGGTTTCCGAAATTTTACTTCTTAGCTGTTGAAAATACCTCATATTACAGCCTCAAGTCCGAATCAGTTGCATTTAAAACATATTTTAAATCATAAATCACGCTCTTTTGTTTAACAAAAGAACGAATCTTTTTGACTCCCATGCTTCTAAATTCATTATGCGCAACAGCCACGATGACAGCATCGTAATCCGTATCGTTTATCTCTTCCAAAACTGAAATACCATATTCATGAGCAGCTTCTACTGAACTAACCCATGGATCATATACATCCACAGTACAGTTATACTCTTTTAACACAGAAACGACATCAATGATCTTGGTGTTACGCAGATCTGGACAGTTCTCTTTAAAGGCAAGACCTAAAATCAAAACCTTGGCTTTTGACGCCGAGATATCTTTCATAGCCATTTGCTTTATCAATTGACCAGCGACATATTCCGCCATATTGTCGTTCAGGCGGCGACCTGCCAAGATAATTTCTGGGTGATAGCCAATGGCTTGAGCTTTATGTGTCAAATAATAAGGATCAACACCGATACAATGCCCGCCTACGAGACCAGGCCTGAATGGCAGAAAATTCCACTTGCTACCTGCCGCGTTCAAAACTTCCTCAGTATCAATGCCCATCTTATTAAAGATGATGGCGAGCTCATTAATGAGTGCGATGTTCAGGTCACGCTGGGTATTTTCAATAACCTTGGCCGCCTCTGCAATTTTTATACTTGAGGCTTTATGTGTTCCTGCAACGATAATCTCGTTGTAGAGTTGATCTACAACTTCAGAGATTTCAACAGTTGAGCCGGATGTCACTTTTTTGATAGTTGTAACTCGGTGTTGTTTATCACCAGGGTTAATCCGCTCCGGGCTATATCCGCAATAAAAATCTACATTAAAGGTCAAGCCCGACTCATGCTCCAGTACAGGAACGCAATCCTCTTCCGTTGCCCCTGGATAAACAGTCGACTCATAAATTACGATATCGCCCTTCTTTAGCAACTTCCCAACGCTTTTACTAGCGCTGATCAAAGGGGACAAATCTGGAATGTTATATTTATCTATCGGGGTCGGGACTGTAACAATATAGCAATTGCAATCAGCGATATCACCCAGATCGCTTGTAAACTTCAAAAAGGAGGCGGCATGAATTTCTTCTTTAGATGTTTCCAAAGTTGAATCCACGCCTTCTTTTAGCTCTTTAATCCGCTCTTCTTTTATATCAAACCCAACAACCGCTCTTTTTCGACCAAATTCTACGGCCAAAGGAAGACCGACATAACCAAGCCCAACAACTGCCAGCTTAAGATTATCAGTTTTCATAATCAATGACACCTGTTTCATTCACAATTTTGTTGATTTGATATTGATTTGCATCGCAAGCCCACATAAGCCACATAACACCTTATGTGCGCCGCCAACTTATAAATTGAAGCCCGAACCCAAATCTCATGAAAATCTTTAAAAAAGCAGCATATATTGCAAATAGGCGCGAAGCAATTAATGACTAATGCCACAAATGACTTCACGCCTTTTTTGACCACCCAGTTTAATTTTCGCTTAACGCAATTACCTTAGCTAGCGGATGAATCCATACCAGCAAGATAGTCAACTATTTCTAACGCGGCTTGTCGACCTCCGAACACTGCTGTCACAACCAAATCCGAACCTGTCACCATATCGCCTGCTGCAAAAATCTTGCTATGGGAAGTTTGATGCTGAAAGGTTGGTTTTAAGCTTGTTTTCACTCGCGCAGCCTCATCAGTCATTATGCCTGCCGTCTCATACCATGATTGCTTCTGTGGCATAAAGCCAAACGCAATGATAACGCGGTCACATTCTATGACCATCTCACTTCCCGGCACAAGCTCTACAGTGCCGCGCCCTCTCTTGCCTACAGGGAGGTGCTGAGTCTGCGCGAGTCGTACAGCTAAGCTCCCGCTCACCATCGGCTCAATCGCCAGCGGCTGATAATTCCATAGAAAATCAGCTCCTTCTTCTTTTGCATTTGTGACTTCTCTCTTTGAGCCTGGCATGCTCGCCTCGCCACGCCTGTATACGCATTTGACATTCAGCGCACCTTGCCGAACGGCCGTCCTTATACAATCCATCGCTGTATCGCCCCCGCCCAGCACCAATACGCGCTTACCCTTCATCGAGATTGCAGCTTCGCCCTTAGACAGGGTTCCTTGCGTCTGTCGCACATTGTTGATCAAGTAGGGCAAAGCCTCCAATACGCCGGGACTCTCCTCACCAGTGAAACCACCCTTCATATATTGATAAGCTCCCATACCCATGAACACGGCGTCGTGCGTCCTCAGCAATTTGTCGAAGGCGATGTCTTTCCCCACTTCCGTATTCAGCACAAACTCCACGCCCATGCCCTCCAAGATTTCCCTACGGCGGCGCACCACATCTTTCTCAAGCTTGAATTCCGGGATGCCAAAAGTCAGCAGGCCGCCGATCTCCTCGTAGCGGTCAAACACCACAGCCTTGACGCCATTGCGCACCAGCACGTCGGCACAGGCGAGGCCGGCCGGACCGGCGCCGATCACCGCCACTTTCTTGTCCGTCCACACCACCTTGGACATGTCCGGACGCCAGCCGGCCTTGAAGGCCTCGTCGGTGATGTATTTTTCGATGCTGCCGATGGAAACCGCGCCGAAGCCTCCCTGGTTCAAAGTGCAAGCGCCTTCGCACAAACGATCCTGCGGGCAGACCCTGCCGCAGATCTCCGGCAGGCTATTGGTTTTGTGCGACATTTCCGCTGCCTCGAACAAGCGCCCCTCCTCCACCAACTTCAGCCAGTTGGGGATGTAGTTGTGCACCGGGCACTCCCATTCGCAGTACGGGTTGCCACAGGACAGGCAGCGGCCGGCCTGCTCCGCCGCATCCACGCTGTGCAGCGGCTGGTAGATCTCTTTGAATTCGATCTTGCGCACGGAGGCGTCGACCTTGTCGCCGGGGTTGCGCGAGAGCTTCATGAATTGGAAAACATCGCTCATGGTTGTTTCCTGTCTTGCTGTACCCGCCGCTCGCCGGCGGCCGGATTTTGAATGAGGTGTGGGCGGGACGGCGTCTGAGCCGCCCCGCCCTGCGCGTCTTAGTCCTTGAGCAGGCTGTCTAGCTTGGCCGCCTTGGGTTTGACCAGCCAGAAGTAGTCGACGTAATCGTCGAAGTTCTCCAGCATCGCCTTGGCCGTCTCGGAGCCGGTCAACTCAACGTGCTTGGCGATCTTTTCCAATAGATAGGCGCGATACATGCCCATGGCCTCGCCGTTGATCAGATGGATGTCGATCAGCTCGTTGTTGTAGCGATAAGCGAATTTCTCATTCGGGTCGTAGACGAAGGCGAAGCCGCCGGTCATGCCGGCGCCGAAGTTGTAGCCGGTTTCGCCCAGCACGATGACGCTGCCGCCGGTCATGTATTCGCAGCAATGGTCGCCGGCGCCTTCGATGACGGCCAGCGCGCCGGAGTTGCGCACGCCGAAACGCTCGCCCGCCACGCCCGCGGCGAACAACTGGCCGCCGGTAGCCCCGTACAGACAGGTATTGCCGATGATGATGGACTCGCCCGCCCGGTATCCGGCGTTCTTGGGCGGGTAGATGGTCACCCGGCCGCCGGCCATGCCCTTGCCCACATAGTCGTTGGCGTCGCCTTCCAGTTCCAGATGCAGACCGGATGCGTTCCATACGCCGAAACTTTGCCCGGCGCTGCCGCTGAACTTGATCTTGAGACAGCCGAACGGCAGGCCCGCCGCGCCGTGAACGCGGGCGATCTCGCCGGACAGGCGCGCGCCGATGGAACGGTGGGTGTTCTCGATTGGGTAGCTCAGCTCCATCATCTGTTTATTGTGGATGGCGGACAAGGCGTCCTGCAGAATGGCTTCCGCCAATTCGCCCTTGTCAAAGGAGGGATTGCTGGCGCTGACGCAGAAACGCGGCTCGCTGTCCGGCACCCGGCCTTGCGACAACAAGGGCGACAGGTCGAGCTTCTGCTGCTTGTCGGTGTCGCCGGCCGCCAGGCTCAGCAGGTCCATCCGGCCGATCAGCTGCTCCATATTGCGCACGCCCAGCTTGGCCATCCACTCGCGGGTTTCGCGCGCGATGAACAGGAAATAGTTCATCACCATTTCCGGCAAGCCGGTGAAGTACTTGGAGCGCAGCTTGATTTCCTGGGTGGCCACGCCGGTGGCGCAGTTGTTCAAATGGCAGATGCGCAGGTATTTGCAGCCCAGCGCCACCATAGGCCCGGTGCCGAAGCCGAAGCTTTCCGCTCCCATCATCGCCGCCTTGACCACATCCAGCCCAGTCTTCAAGCCGCCGTCGGTCTGCACCCGCACCCGGCCGCGCAGGCCGTTGGCGCGCAGCACTTGCTGCGCTTCGGACAGGCCCAGCTCCCAAGGGGAGCCGGCGTATTTGACTGAGGTCAGCGGCGAAGCACCAGTGCCGCCGTCGTAGCCGGAGATGGTGATCAGATCGGCGTAGGCCTTGGCCACGCCGGCGGCGATGGTTCCGACGCCGGGCTCGGCCACCAGCTTGACCGACACCAGCGCGGACGGGTTGACCTGCTTGAGGTCGAAAATCAGCTGCGCCAGGTCTTCGATCGAATAGATGTCATGATGCGGCGGCGGCGAGATCAGGCTGATGCCTTCCTTGGCGTGGCGCAGCCGCGCAATCAGGCCGGACACCTTGTCGCCCGGCAGCTGGCCGCCCTCGCCCGGCTTGGCGCCCTGGGCCACCTTGATCTGCAGCACTTCGGCATTGACCAGGTAATGCGGCGTGACGCCGAAGCGTCCCGACGCCACCTGCTTGATCTTGGACATCTTCTCAGTGCCGTAGCGCGCGGCGTCCTCGCCGCCCTCGCCGGAGTTGGAGCGCCCGCCCAGACGGTTCATCGCTATCGCCAGCGCCTCGTGCGCCTCCGGCGACAGGGCCCCCAGCGACATGCCCGCGGAGTCGAAACGCTTGAGGATGGCTTCCACCGGCTCCACCTCGTCGATGGAGATGGGCTCGCCCAGCGGCTGCACCTGCATCAGGTCGCGCAGCATCGCCACCGGGCGCTGGTTCACCGCCTCGGCGTATTGCTGATAGGCCTGGTAGTCGTCGTTCTGCACCGCCTTTTGCAGCAAGGTCACCACATCGGGGTTGTAAGCGTGGTACTCCTCGCCGTGCACGTATTTGAGCAAGCCGCCCTGGGAAATCGGCCTCATCGGGTTGAAGGCGAAACGCGCCAGCTTGCGCTGATCGTCCTCGAAGTCGGAGAAACCCGCGCCCGACACCCGCGACACCGTGCCCTTCAGGCACAGCTCCACCACCTCTTCGTGAATGCCCACCGCTTCGAACAGCTGCGCGCCGCGATAGGAGGCGATGGTGGAGATGCCCATCTTGGACAGTACTTTGAGCAGGCCCTTGTTGATGCCCTTGCGATAGTGCTGCAAGGCTTCGTTGAGCTTGAGTTTGACCTCGCCGCTCTGCACCAGCTCGATGATGCTTTGGTAAGCCAGGTAAGGGTAGACCGCGGTGGCGCCGTAGCCGATGATGCAGGCCATCTGGTGCGCGTCGCGCACCGTGCCGGTTTCCAGCACGATATTGGTTTTGCAACGCAGGCCGCTGTCGATCAGCGCGTGATGCACCGCGCCAGTGGCGAACAAGGCTGGAATAGGCAGCCGTTGCGCCGTCACGTGGCGGTCGGACAGCACGACGATGACGGTGCCCTCCTCCACAGCTTCGACCACATGCCGGCTCAGGCTCTCTATCGCCTGGCGCAGGTCGGTCTCGGCCGGGTCGTAGCACAGATCAAAGGTCGTCGCCTTCAGATAGGGCTCCGGCCGCGTGGTGACGCGGGTAAATTTCTCATGCGACAGCACCGGCGAACGCACTTCCAGCCGCTTGGCGTGCTCGGCGCTCTCCTCGAACATATTGCGCTCGGGTCCGAACACCGTATTCAGCGACATCACCACCGCTTCGCGGATGGGGTCGATCGGCGGGTTGGTCACCTGGGCGAACTGTTGGCGCAGATAATCAAACGGCGAGCGCACCTTACGGCTCAGCACCGCCATCGGCGTATCGTCCCCCATCGAACCCACCGCCTCCTGGCCGTCCTCGGCCAGCACGCGCAGGATCTGATCCCGTTCCTCGAAGCTGATGTTGAACAACTTCTGCAGGCGCGCCAGCTCGTCCTTGGACAAAGGTTCGACTCCGGCGTCGTCCTCGATCGACAGCTCCAGGTATTTGGCGCTGTCCTTGATCCATTGCCGGTACGGCTTGGCGCTCTTGAGCTGAGCGTCGATTTCCTCCGGCAGCAACAGCTCGCCGGTGGCCAGGTCCGCGGCGAACAGCTGACCCGGCTTGACCCTGCCCTTGCGCACCACGTTTTCAGGCTGGTAGTCCCACACCCCCACTTCGGAGGCGATGGTCAGCACATTGTCCCGGGTCAACACCCAGCGCGCCGGCCGGAGACCGTTGCGGTCCAGCATGCAGGCGGCGTAGCGGCCATCGGTGAGCACGATGCCGGCCGGGCCGTCCCAGGGCTCCATATGCATGGAGTTGAATTCGTAGAAGGCGCGCAAGTCCTTGTCGGTGGAGTCCACATTCTGCCAAGCCGGCGGCACCAGCAGGCGCAGCGCGCGGAACAGCGGAATGCCGCCCATCAGCAGGCCTTCCAGCATATTGTCCAGCGACATCGAGTCGGAACCGTCGGTCTGCACGATGGGACGCACCGCGTCCATGTCCAGATGCGGAGAGGCCATGATGCGCTCGCGCGCGCGCGCCCAATGACGATTGCCCTGTACGGTGTTGATTTCGCCGTTATGGGCGAGGAAACGGAAAGGCTGCGCCAGCTTCCATTGCGGCCAGGTATTGGTGGAGAAGCGCTGATGGAACACAGCCAGGCTGGACTCGAAGCGGGGATCGTTCAAATCCAGAAAGAACTTGGACAGGTTCTCCGGCGTCACCAAGCCTTTGTAGGACAGGGTGTGCGGCGACAAGGTCGGCAGATAAAAAAACGGGTCGTCCGCCTTATTGGCTTTCTCAGCCTGGCGACGACCCATGTACAAACGGCGCTGGAACATTAATTCGTCCATGCCGAACGGACAGTTAACAAAGACCTGGACCATGGCGGGAAGCGATGCCAAGGCCGCCTCCCCACAGGCGCTGTCGTCGGTGGGAACCTGCCGGAAGCCGGCCACCTCCAATCCCTGGGATTCCAGGAACTCGCGCAGACGGCGCAAGCTGCGCTCGCCCTGTTCCGAATCGGGATGGTGGAACACCAGACCGGCGGCGTACACTGGCTTCAGCGCCAAGCCGGTCTCAGCGGCGACTTCGCGCAAAAAACCGTCCGGCTTGCGAAACAGCAGGCCGCAGCCGTCGCCGGATTTGCCGTCGGCGGCCACTGCGCCGCGATGAGTCAGTTTGGCCAGCGAGGAAATGGCGGTATCCACCAGCCAGTGACTGGGTTTATCGTCAAGCTGGGCGATCAAGCCAAAACCGCAGCTATCCTGTTCGAAGTCCGGATGGTACAGGGTGCCCTGTAGCCAGCGTTGTCTGTCCATAGCTTTGTCCTGCTTATAATGTGAAACGAATGTTTCGATTCTAAGGGCAAGGAGCTTGACCCTGCAACCGGTTTTTGTGCACCGCATTAGACTATAAAAATCATCAAGTTACAGCATGTTTTTTAATTTTTCGATGTCGAAAAATCGTATTTTTACGACGGATTAATTGTGATTTTGTGACGCGAACGTTCAATAAAACGACCGTCAAGCCGCCTTGTCAAGGACATCCAAAATGGCTCTTTTAATCGAATTAAGTATATTGTCAAACAATAGCCAAGCATAATGCCCATCCTGTCTCCCTCCCCCGCCAATCAGGAGCTGATCCGTCACCTGGCCGAGCAGGCGTTTTCCCGCTCCGCCGGCGCCCCGCTGGTGGGCGGCAATCACCTGGAATTGCTCTACGACAGCGCGGAGAATTTCCCGGCATGGGAACAAGCCATCGCCGACAGCCGGGAGTCGATATTCATAGAGATGTATATCTTCGCCAACGACGCGTTCGGCCTGCGGATGCGGGACCTGCTGACCGAGCGCGCGCGCGCCGGGGTGAAGGTTTGCGTGCTTTACGACTGGCTGGGCAGCTGGAAAACCCATCTGGGCAGTTTTTTCAAGCCCTTGCAGGCCGCGGGAGCGGAATTGCGCGCCTACAACCCGCCGTCGCTGACCGCCGGCCTCAGCATGCTGGGCCGCAACCATCGCAAGCTGATCGTGATTGATCGCCAGACCGTCTTCGTGTCCGGCCTGTGCATCAGCTCCAGTTGGGAAGGGCGGCCGGAACGCGGCCAAGAGCCCTGGCGCGATACCGGCGTCAAATTCAGCGGCCCGCTGGCGGCCGACGCGCTGGCCGCCTTCGCCGACAGCTGGGCCAGCTGCGGCGGCCCGCTGCCCGAGGAATGGCTGACCCCGCCGCCGGCGGAGAACCGCGGCGCCGTGGCGGCGCGTCTGATCGCCACCACGCCCGCCACCGCTCAAATGATGCGCCTGGATTTGCTGATCGCCTGCTTCGCCCGACGCACGCTGTGGCTGACCGACGCCTACTTCATGGGCACCAGCATGTATCTGACCGCGCTGAAACAGGCCGCGCGCGACGGCGTCGACGTCCGCTTGCTGGTGCCGCGCTCCAGCGACATCGGCTGGATCGCCACCGTGTCGCGCACCCAGTATCGCCCGCTGCTGGAAGCCGGCGTGCGCGTATTCGAATGGGACGGCCCGATGATCCACGCCAAGACCGCGGTGGCGGACGGCCGCTGGGCGCGCATCGGCTCCACCAATCTCAATCTGTCCAGCTGGCTGGCCAATCGCGAACTGGACGTGGCGGTGGAGGACCAGGCTTTGGCGGAAAAGCTGGCCGAGCAATTCCTGCAGGATCTGGACCACGCCACCGAAGTGATTCTGGCCGGCCAGCGCCGCCGCCCGACGCTGACCAAGCCGCGTCCCAAGGACTATCACGGCCTGCTGTTGCCGCCGCACACCGCCGCCATCAGCGGCGCCAGCGCCGCCGCGCGGCAAGCGGCGCGGATCGGGGACGCGCTGGGCGTGGTGGTGCGCGGCACCCGCAACGTCGACGCCAGCGAGGCGTCCGCCTTTCTGACCATAGGCATGGCCCTGCTGATCTTCGCCGGCCTGATCGCCTTCTTCCCCTGGCTGGTGGCCGCGCCCTTGCTGTTTCTGCTGCTGCTCAGCGGCGGCGCCATCGTCGCCAAGGCCCTGGGCTTGTACTGGGCCAGACGTGGCAAAAAACAACAGCCGCCGCCGGCCGCGCCGGCAAGCGGTCAAGATGGCGCGCCTCAGGACAAATTCGATTAAAAACAATCCGTTGACCAGGGGCTGCGTTCCCCTGGCCGCTTCGCCGCACCGCGCCTGGCCGCCGCCGGGCGTTTTTTTCGCCGAAAAGTTTTTGCTGCGCAACAACATGACAAGCAAAAGGTCTAAAATGCGCGCTTTCTTGGGATGTTCTCCAGGCCGGCAGACGTGAAGCCCGCGCGGATTCCAGCGCGAGCCGACTACGGACCGCGGCGCAAAGCGCCCTGTTTTTATTCGCGCCTCAAGGCCAGCCTCCATGGCGGCGGCGGACCCCGCGTCTGCCCGTGCGTACAGAACTGCGCCCCAACGCGCACCGAGTGACACCGCAAAGGGTTACAGGTGCCCGCGGCTCCGGCCCCGCCTACGGCGAACCGGCGGCCAACCCGCATCCCGCCCCGCGCGTGTCCGAGTTAAAGCAACTAAGGACTCAGGTATGCGTTTTCATTTCCCCATCGTGATCATCGACGAGGACTTCCGCTCGGAAAACACCAGCGGTTCCGGCATCCGCGAACTCGCCGCCGCCATGGAGGCGGAAGGCATGAGCGTGATCGGCTACACCAGCTACGGCGATCTGACTTCCTTCGCCCAGCAGCAAAGCCGCGCCGCCGGCTTCATCCTGTCGATAGACGACGAGGAATTCCACACCGAGGACGCGGCGCAGGAAGCGCTGGGCAAGCTCTACGGCTTCGTCGCGGAAATCCGTCGCCGCAATCCGGACATCCCGGTCTATCTGTACGGCGAAACCCGCACCGCGCGCCACATTCCCAACGACATCCTGCGCGAGTTGCACGGCTTCATCCACATGCACGAGGACACGCCGGAGTTCGTCGCCCGCCACATCATCCGCGAGGCCAAAAGCTATCTGGACAGCCTGGCGCCGCCGTTCTTCCGCGCGCTGGTGGACTACGCCCACGACGGCTCCTACTCCTGGCACTGCCCCGGCCACTCCGGCGGCGTCGCCTTCCTGAAGAGCCCGGTGGGCCAGATGTTCCACCAGTTCTTCGGCGAGAACATGCTGCGCGCCGACGTCTGCAACGCGGTGGACGAACTGGGCCAGTTGCTGGACCACACCGGCCCCATCGCCGCCTCCGAGCGCAACGCCGCGCGCATCTTCAACGCCGACCATCTGTTCTTCGTCACCAACGGCACCTCCACTTCCAACAAGATCGTCTGGCACAGCTGCGTGGCGGCCGGCGACATCGTGTTGGTGGACCGCAACTGCCACAAATCCAATCTGCACGCCATCATGATGACCGGCGCGATCCCGGTGTTCCTAATGCCGACGCGCAACCATTACGGCATCATCGGCCCGATTCCGAAGTCCGAATTCCAGCTCGACAACATCAAGAAGAAAATCCAGGCCAATCCCTTCGCCCGCGAAGCGCTGGCCAAGAACCCGCAGGCCAAGCCGCGCATCCTGACGCTGACTCAGTCCACCTACGACGGCATTCTCTACAACGTGGAGGAAATCAAGCATCTGCTGGACGGCGAGGTCGACACCCTGCACTTTGACGAAGCCTGGCTGCCCCACGCCGGCTTCCACGATTTCTACGGCGACTTCCACGCCATCGGCGAAGGGCGGCCGCGCTGCAAGGACAGCCTGATCTTCTCCACCCAGTCCACCCACAAGCTGCTGGCCGGCATCAGCCAGGCCTCGCAGATCCTGGTACAGGACCCGGAGCAGCGTCAGCTGGATACCGCCTGGTTCAACGAGGCCTATCTGATGCACACCTCCACCAGCCCGCAATATTCCATCATCGCCAGCTGCGACGTGGCCGCGGCGATGATGGAACAGCCGGGCGGACAGGCGCTGGTGGAAGAGTCGCTGGTGGAGGCGCTGGACTTCCGCCGCGCCATGCGCAAGGTGGACGAGGAATACGGCCGCGACTGGTGGTTCAGCGTCTGGGGTCCGGACGACCTGTCCGACGACGGCATCTGCGACCCGGCCGAGTGGCAGTTGCGTCCGGACGAGCGCTGGCACGGTTTCGCCGGCATCGAGGACGGCTTCAATATGCTGGACCCGATCAAGGCCACGGTGCTGACCCCGGGCCTGGATGTGGACGGCAGTTTCGAAGAGATGGGCATTCCCGCCGCCATCGTCACCAAGTACCTGACCGAGCACGGCGTGGTGGTGGAAAAGACCGGGCTGTACAGCTTCTTCATCATGTTCACCATCGGCATCACCAAGGGCCGCTGGAACACGCTGATCTCCCTGTTGCAACAGTTCAAGGACGACTTCGACAAGAACCAGCCGATGTGGCGGGTGATGCCGGAGTTCATCGCCAAATATCCGCAATACGAGCGCGTCGGCCTGCGCGATCTGTGCCAGCGCATCCACCAGCTCTACAGCAAGCACGACGTGGCCCGCATCACCACCGAGATCTATCTGTCGGAAATGGAGCCGGCGATGCGCCCGGCCGACGCCTTCGCCAAAATGGCCCACCGCGAAATCGAGCGCGTGCCGGTGGAACAGCTGGAAGGCCGCGTCACCGCGGTGCTGTTGACGCCGTACCCGCCGGGCATCCCGCTGCTGATCCCCGGCGAGCGTTTCAACAAGACCATCGTCGACTATCTGCGTTTCGCCCAGGACTTCAACCGCGAGCTGCCCGGCTTTGAAACCGATGTGCACGGGCTGGTGGCGGCGGAGCTTGACGGCAGCAAGGTCTACTGCGTCGACTGCGTGAAATGAGGAACGGCGGGCGGCGCTCCGCCCGCCGCACACTTTCTACACAATAATCCTTAACACACCAGGCTGGCGCGCCCTCGGCGGCGTGCGATAATCGCCGCCATGATGTCATTGGATCGCCGCTACGCCCTCACCGCCTGGCTGTTGCTCAGCCTGGCGGGCTGCCTATGGCTGGGCTGGCGCCAGTTTGGCGAATTGGAGCAGCGCTTCCGCCAGGAGTCCTTCATCACCCTGCGCCTGCTGAGCCAGAAAGCCTCGCAACACGACGCGGTGCTGGCCACGCTGGCCGCCTCGGAGCAAAGCCGTTTGCCGGCCGACATGCTCAAGCGCCTGCAAACGGCCATGCCGCAGTTGAGCGCCATCGGCTACTGGCGGCAGCAGCAATGGCATGGCGACCCCGGCGGCCTGCGCCCGCCTCTGGCCTTGCTGTGGCAGGCCCAGCAACAAGGCCAGACCATTCTCGGCTTCGACTCGCAACAACGCTACTGGCTGCAAAGCCCAGACGGCTGGGCGCTGCTGATCGACCCGCTGCGCATGCTGGTCCAGGCCGAACTGCCCGAACCTCTGGAAAACATCTCGCTGCAATTGCGCGGCCACCGCATCGAATTGCTGCAACGCAAGGCCGGCGGACAAGCCAATGACTGGGACTTGAGCCTGGATCGCAAGCTGCCCAGCGCCAGCCAGCCCTTCCGCCTGTCCAGCCGCACCGCCTTGAGCTGGAACAGCTTGCCTTGGATGGAAATCCTGTTGTGGAACGCGCTGCTGGCCGCCGTCGCCGTCGCGCTCTACGCCAGACATCGCCAACGCGCCTCGCAACAGCGCCAGCAGCAGCAGGACCGGCTGGCCGCTCAAGCCCGGCTCAATACCCTGAATGAAATGATGGCCGGGCTGGCCCAGGAACTCAACCCGCCGCTGACCGCCATCATCGCCAATACCCGCCAGCTGGAACGGACGCTGGACGAACCCTCGCAACGCGAAGCCGCGCGCGATACGCTGCAGGCCACCGGCGCGCAGGCGCGCCGCGCCGCGGCGCTGATCAGCCGGCTCAGCCGTCTGCTGGCCCATCCCAAAGCCACGGAAACCACCCCGCTGGATCCCGACGCGCTGGTGAACTCCCTGCTGTTCCTGCGCCAGGCCGAGCTGGCCAATCAGAACATCACGCTGGAGTGGCATAACTTAAGCCCGGAAGAATGGCCGCGCGCGGAGCGCACCGCGCTGGAGCAGATCCTGCACAACCTGGTGCAGAACGCCTGCGACGCGTTGCAGGAACAAGGCGGCCGCATCGTGATCAGCGGCGAAAGCGACGGACACAACTACCGCTTCAAGATCATAGACAACGGCCCGGGCATTGCCGACGCCATCCTGCCCAAGATTTTCCTGCCCTTCTTCACCACCCGCTCGCGCGGCATGGGTCTGGGCTTGCCGCTCTGCGAAACCTTGGCGCGGGCCCAGGGCGGCAAGCTGCACGTGCAAAACGCCGCCAACGGCGGCGTCATCGCCCAACTGATCCTGCCCTGGGCCAAGCGCGGCGCATGAGGCGTTGAACAGGCGCTATCAGTCCTTGCTCGCCAGCGCCAAGCGCAAAGCCAAGCCGCCAAACACCGAGGCCAGCAGCCATTGCGGCAGCCGGCTGCTTCCCAGCCTGTCGCCAAGCGCGCGCCCGAAACGGCTGGCCGCCAGGATGATCGCGCCGTTGATCAGCAAGCCTATCGCGTTCAGCAAGGTCGCCAGCACCATGATCTGCAACGAGACCGGCCCCGCGGCCGGATGCACGAACTGGGGAAACAAGGCCAGCACGAAGAGCGCCATCTTGGGATTGAGCAGATTGGTGATCAGGCCCTGGGCCACGATGCGCGGCATCGACTGCGCGCCCGCCGCGCCGGGAACGCTCAACACGCTGCGACTGCGCAGCGTCGTCCAGGCCAGGTAGAACAGATAGGCGGCGCCGGCGATGCGCACCGCATCGTAGGCCAGCGGCGCGTGCACGAACAGCTGCGCCAGGCCGAAGGCCGCCGCCAGCGCATGACAGTAAGTGCCCATCAGGATGCCCGCCAAGGTGGCGAAACCGGCTCGGCGTCCCTGGCTGGCGCTGCGGCTGGCGATCAACAGCATGTCCGGCCCCGGCGTCGCCGCCAGCGCGACGCAGGCGAGGCTGAACAACAATAGCGTGGACAAATCAGGCATGACGGACATTCCGGATAAATACAAACCGATATGATACGAGCCTGCCCGTCGGAATCAAAGCCTCACTCCAGCGCCGCGCCGCGTTCTCCCAGCAAAGCTCTCAACACCGAACGGTGGCAATGCGCCTCGTCCTGGCAATAACAACCGATGGAAAAGTGGCTGCCGTGCGACAGCGCCGCCAGCAAATCCAGCTCGCGGCTTTGCGCCGGCGCCTTCATCTCGGCGCGATACGCGCGCTCGAACGCCTGCCACTCGGCGGGACTCTGCGCCGCCTGCGCCTGTTTCACCAATTCCGCGCTGGGCGCCAGGTTGGGAAACCACACATCGTACCAGTCGCCGCTGGCAAACGCCTCCTTGGGCACCCCGCGCGGCGGCCGCCGCACCGTGCCGATGCGCGTGCCCTCCTGCGGGTGACGCGGACTGCCCAATTGCACGACGCGTACCGTCATAGCTCATTCTCCCAAACCGCGCGGCCCAGGCGCGCGCGCAACAACATTGTCATCGATGGCGAACCCTGCGTAGACTAAGGGCCCGCCCCCCAACCAGAACAATCCTCATGCAACACTATCCGCTTTATCTGCTGATGGCCGCCGCCACCGTGCTCAGTCCCGGCCCCGGCATTTTGATGACCCTGACCAATTCGCTGCGCTTCGGCCTGCGCGGCACGATGGGCGGCATTCTCGGCACCGCCTGCGGCTCCTTCATCGTCGCCGGCGTGTCGGCCACCAGCCTCGGCCTGCTGCTGGCCGCCTCGGCGCTGGCCTTCACCGTGATGAAGTGGATAGGCGCCGCCTATCTGTTCTACCTGGGCGTCAAGCTGCTGCGCGCGCCGGCTTTCCGCTTCGATGAGATCCAAACCCAGCCGCGCGGCTTTGCCCGGCGCTTTGGGGAAGGCATGGCGGTGCAACTGACCAATCCCAAATCCATTTTCTTCTTTCTGTCCATCTTCCCTCAGTTTATCGACACCCAGGGCGCTTACGCGCCGCAGTTCCTGCTGCTGGTCGGCACCTTCAGCAGCCTGATCATCCTGATCCACACCGTGTACGCGCTGACCGCGCAACGCGCGCGGCGCTGGCTGGCCAGCGAACGCGGCGGCAAGTGGGTGAACAAGGCCGGCGGCATGACTTTTCTGCTGTTCGGCGCCCTGCTCGCCAACGCCAACAAGTAATAGCGCCATGCATCTGCAACGGGAATCGCCGCGGCAACGCGATGTATTGGAACTGATTCGACAACTGGACGAATACCAGGCCGCCCTCTACCCGGCGGAAAGCAATCACTTGATGGACCCGGCGGAGCTGGAGCGCCAGCAGGTTTGCTTCATCGTCGCCCGCGACGACAAGCATGCGGCGGTCGGCTGCGCCGCGCTGGTGCCGCATGAGGATTACGGCGAAATCAAGCGCATGTTCGTGGCGACGTCCCAACGCGGCAAGGGCGTGGCTCAGGCGCTGTTGGCGCGCCTGGAGGAAGAAGCCCGCGCCGCCGGCCTGTCCGCGCTGAAACTGGAAACCGGCGTGTCGCAGCCTGAAGCCATCGGCCTGTACCGGCGCGCCGGATTCGATCCCTGCCCGCCGTTCGGCGACTACCGGCCCGACCCGCTCAGCCTGTTCATGAGCAAGGCCTTATAGGCCGGCCGGCTTGCGACGGCTACCAGCCGTTCTCCAATACCAGATGGCCCGGCGCGCTTTGCCGGCTCATCCGGTAGCCCATCTTCATCAGCTGCCTATGGGTGTCCTCCACCATGGCCGGGTTGCCGCAGATCATGAAGCGCGAGTGCTCCGGCGACATCGCCAGCCCCGCCGCCCGCTCCAGGCTTCCATTGGCCAGCAAGGCCGGAATGCGCTCGTTCAACACCCCCTCCGGAGCGTCGCGCGTCACGATGGGCAGGTATTGCAGCTTGTGCCCGTGCTCGTCCCACAGCGGATGCTCGCATAAAGCGGCGATGAAATCCTGATAGCTGAGCTCAGCTGCGTGCCGCACGCAATGCGCCAGCACAATGCGTTCGAAGCGCTGCCACTGGCCCGGATCCTGCAGAATCGACAAATACGGCGCCAAGCCGGTGCCGGTGGCCAGCAGCCACAAATCCTCGCCCGCCGGCAGCCGGTCCGCCAGGAAGAAGCCCATCGCCCTCTTGTCCAACATCACTTCCGCGCCCACTTGCAGCCGCGCCAGGCGCGAACTGAACTGGCCGTCCGGCACCACGATGGAATAAAACTCCAGATACTCGTCGGTCACCGCGGAACACATCGAGTACGCCCGCCACACCTGGCCGCCCTGTTCGCCCAGCGGCAAGCCCAGCCGCGCGAACTGCCCCGGCTCAAACCGATAGGCGTCCGGCCGCCGCAAGCGGAAGCTGAGCAGATTGTCCGCCCAGCGCCGCAGCCACAAGATGGGTTGAACCGTGTATTTCTCTTCGATCGCTGTATCCATTGCTCGCCAATACCCAAGTAAATTACTCAAGTATTGTGCTCCAGATCGGCCCCGGCTTCAAGCCTGCGCCTCCGCGGCGCTCAACGATAGGCGGCCAGCCACTCCTCGTGCAGCGTGGCGACCAGCTGCCCGGCCGGCAGCTCGCGGCCGGCAGCCACGTTCTCCCCCGCCCACAAGGACAAAAAGTCGCGCAAGCCGGCCTTGGCCGCCGCGGCGCGCAAAGGCCCGGTCAAGGCGTTCATCACCGGATACGCGGGCACCAGCTCTTCCTTGTCGGCCATCAACTCCATATAACGATTGTTCAGGCCGCGCGCGGGGCGCCCGGAAAAGGCTCGGGTCAAACGGGTTCCGCCGGGCGCGGCCTTGGCCAGCTCGCTTTTCCACAAGGCGGAAATGCCGGATTCCGGGCAACGCAAAAACGCGGTGCCCAGCTGGCACGCCTGGGCACCGTGGCGCATCGCGGCGGCGATGTCGCGTCCATGCATGAGGCCGCCGGCGGCGATCACCGGCAGCGGCTGGTTCTGCGCCAGCTCGTAAACCAGCGACAACGTGGGCCGCAGGCTGTCCTGCGGCCGGCCGATGAAGGTGCCGCGATGGCCGCCGGCCTCCCGGCCCTGGGCGCAGATCGCGTCCGCACCCAGCTCGGCCCAGGCCAGCCCTTCCGCCATATTGGTGGCGGTGCCGATCACTTCTATCTTGGCCTGCTTCAACAATTTGAGCTGATTGC
This sequence comes from Chromobacterium sp. LK11, assembly GCF_001043705.1. Taxonomy (NCBI): domain Bacteria; kingdom Pseudomonadati; phylum Pseudomonadota; class Betaproteobacteria; order Neisseriales; family Chromobacteriaceae; genus Chromobacterium; species Chromobacterium sp. LK11. Next base: position 151,362 of record NZ_LDUR01000016.1, on the reverse strand, counting down.
GGTTGAGGATGCCGAAGGTGAAGCTCGCGACCGCCGGCTTGGCTTCCAGCAGCGCTTCGAACTGGCGCGCGAACGGCTCGCAGAAGCGCTCCGGGATTGCCGGCGCCGGCAGGCCCAGTTCGCGGTGCAGCGGCGCCAGCCACTCCAGCGCCTGCTGCAAGACCTCCCGGCTGGGAGCCGGATCGTCCTGCACGAACAGATTGATGCCGAAGGGCTTGTCGGTGAGACGCCGCACCGCGGCGGCTTCGCTGAGCAAGCGTTCGGGCGGCAGCAGCGCCGCCGCCAGGAAGCCCAGGCCCCCGGCCTGGCTGACCGCGGCCACCAAGGGCGGGGTGGTGGCGCCGCCCGCCATCGGCGCCTGAATCAAAGGGGTGTGCAACTGCCAGCGACGGCACAAAGCGGAAGCCATATTTTTCCTCGATTACGCCCTCGCGGGCGTCGGTTGAAAGACAGCCCAGCCAGATCAGTCCGCCAGAGCCTGCTCCAGGTCGGCCAGGATGTCGTCGATATCCTCAATGCCTATCGACAGCCTTACCCCGCCTTCGCGTATGCCCAATTGCGCTTTCTGCTCCGGCGGCATGCCGCCATGCGACATGGTGTAGCTGTGATTGATCAGCGACTCGACTCCGCCCAGCGACTCGGCCAGCGCGAACAGGCGCAAGCGCTCGGCCAGCCGGCTGGCGGCCTCGCGGCTGTCGTCCTTCAGCCAGATGCTGACGATGCCGCCGAAGCGGCGCATCTGACGGCCGGCCAAATCATGCCCCGGATGCTCCGGCAGCCCCGGGAAGAACACCCGCTCCACCTTGGGATGCGACTGCAGATAATCCGCCACCCGCTCCGCGTTGTCGCAATGCCGATCCATGCGCAAATGCAGGGTCTTGATGCCGCGCAGGGTCAGGAAGCAATCCTGCGGCCCCGGCACCGCGCCGGCGGCGTTCTGAATGAATTTGATCTCGCGGTGCAGCGCGTCGTCGCTGACCGCCACCAGGCCCAGCAGAACGTCGGAGTGGCCGGCCAAGTACTTGGTGGCGGAATGCACGACGATGTCGGCGCCCAAATCGAGCGGGTTCTGCAGATAAGGCGTGGCGAAAGTGCTGTCCACCGCCACCCGGACGCCGTGCGCGTGCGCGGTCTTGGCCAGCTCCGCGATGTCCACCATGCCCAACAGCGGGTTGGTGGGCGACTCCAGCCACAGCAGCTTGGTCCGCGCGCTGATCAGCGTTTCCAGTTTCCGGCTGTCGCTCAAATCCGCGAAAACGACCTTGACGCCCGCCGGCTCCATCACCTTGGTCAACAAGCGGTAAGCGCCGCCGTAAAGATCCGCCACCGCAATCACTTCGTCGCCCGGCTTCAGGCAGGCGCGCAGCACCGCGTCTATGGCCGCCATGCCGCTGGCGAAGGCCAGGCCGTGACGGGCGTTTTCCAGGCTGGCCAGGCAGGCTTCCAGCGCCGCCCGCGTGGGATTGCCGGTGCGGGCGTAAACAAAGGGCATGGATTCGCCGACATGCCCGTATTCGAACACCGAAGTCTGGTACACCGGCGGCATCACCGCCTTGCCATGATCTGCGTTGTCATAGCCGACATGAATGGATCTGGTTGCAAATTTCACGGCTTTTCCTCAAAAAATCATTTACTTGTCCGCTTTGTCGGACAAACCGACCGCAATCAAGCGCCTAGTGCGCCGCAGCCATGACTCTTTCATCATTTTTCGAAAACTTCAAGGAAACCGCCGCTAAAACGGCGACTACTCCCTTGATCTTGACTAAATTTTTAGCAGCTTTGACTTTACATCCACGCGCTTTAGGACTATTTTGCAGCGTTTCGCATTCAAACAATTGTACGAATGAAGCTAGAACGCGTATTTGACATCCTGCCCCGCCAACTCGAACGCCACCCGCGCACCGACTGCCTCGCCGCCAAGGCCGGCAAGGAATGGCGCAGGCTGTCCACCGAGGAAGTCGCGGACAGCGTCAACCGCTTCAGCCTGGGTCTGCTGGAATTGGGCATCGCCAGCGGCGACAAGGTCGCCATTGCCGCCGACAACTCCATAGAATGGGTGCTCGCCGATCTGGCGCTGCAACAAATCGGCGCCGTCAGCGTGCCGCTCTACCCCACAATGACCCTTGATGATGCACGCTATATCCTGACTCATGCCGAGGTCAAGCTCGCTTTCGTCGGCAATGCCGCATTGCAACGCAAATTGCATGAGGCGCTGGGCAAGTTCAGCTGCCCGATCTACGGCCTGAGCCAGATCGAAGGCTGCCCGTCCTGGACCGAGATCCTGGCCTTGGCCAAGCCGGAACGGCAAGCCGAGCTGGAAGGCCGCCGCGACGCGATCCAGCCTGACGACGTTTACACCATCATTTACACCTCCGGCACCACCGGACGCTCCAAAGGCGTGATGCTGTCGCACCGCAACGTGCTCAGCACCGTGATCGCCACCGCGGAGTTCACCCGCCTGCCGCACGGCGAATGCCGCGCGCTGAGCTTTTTGCCGCTGTCGCACATCTTCGAGCGCGCCGGGGTGTTCTACTATATGTACAGCAGCGCCGGCGTTTACTTCTCCAGCGTGGAATGCCTGTCCTCCGCGCTGGCCGACATCCGTCCGCACACCTTCAGCGCGGTGCCGCGCGTGCTGGAGAAAGTCCACGACAAACTGGTGGGCAAGGCCCGTGAATTCAGCGGCCTCAAGCGTCGCCTGTATCTGTGGGCGGTGGAGCGCGCCGAGCGCTTCGACCCCAATGCGCGGCGCTCGCCGCTGGAGGCCGCCAAGCACGCGCTGGCCGACAAGCTGGTCTACCGCAAATGGCGCGCCGCGATGGGCGGCGAACTCAAATGGATCAATGTCGGCTCCGCCGCGCTGCAGCCGCGGCTGGCGCGGCTGTTCTGGGCCTGCGGCGTGTCGGTGGCGGAAGGCTACGGCATGACCGAATCCGCGCCGGTGATCTCCGCCAACCCGTTCAACGCCAGAGACACCCGCATCGGCAGCGTGGGCCTGCCGCTGCCCGGCGTGGAAGTGCGCCTGGCCGACGACGGCGAAATCCTGGTGCGCGGCGACAATGTGATGCTCGGGTATTACAAGGAGCCGGCGCTCACCGCCGAAGCGTTGAACAACGGCTGGCTGCACACCGGCGACATCGGCGTGCTGGAACACGGCTACTTGCGCATCACCGACCGCAAGAAAGAAATGTTCAAAACCAGCAACGGCAAATACATCGCGCCGCAAGCGCTGGAGAACAAGCTGAAGGAATCCGCCTTCATCGACCAGATCATGGTGGTGGGCGACGGTCAGAAATACGCGGCGGCGTTGATTGTCCCGCTTTTCGAAAAACTGAAGGAATGGTGCGCCGAACACGGCGTCGCCTACACCACCGACAGCGAGATGAGCAGTCATCCCAAGATCGTCGAGCTGATAGACCGCGAAATCAAGCGCTTCAACCGCTACTTCGGCAACTGGGAGCACATCAAGAAATTCACCCTGGTCGACAAGCCCTGGTGCGTCGACGCCGGCGAATTGGCGCCCACGCTCAAGCTGCGCCGCAAGGTGATAGCCGAGCGCTGCCGCGCAATGATAGAAAACCTCTACGCTCCGGCCTGAGCCCGATGCGACAAAGCCCCGCAACGCGGGGCTTTTTCTTTGGACACGTTCAGCGCTTGTGCGCCAGCTCCAAGCGCTGCTCCACATAGCGCTGCACCCGCTCGAAGCTGGCGCTCAACACCCAATAGATCGCCGCCGCGGCCAGATACAGCGGCAGAGGCTGGAAGGTCTGGGCGATCACCTCCTTGGTCGCCAACATCAACTCGGTCACGGTGATCACCGATACCAGCGAGGTGTCCTTGATCAGACTGATCAGCGAATTGGACAGGCTGGGCACCGACAAGCGCAGCGCCTGCGGGGCGATGATGTGACGCATGGTCTGCCACCAGCTCAAGCCCAGCGACAGGCCGGCGTCCCACTGCCCGCGATGCACGCCGGCGATGCCGCCGCGCAGGCTTTCCGACAGGTAGGCGGCCACGTTCAGCGTCAAGGCCAGAATGCCCGCCGTCACCGGTCCCAATTCGATGCCCGCGCCCGGCAAACCGTAATAAATGACGAAAATCTGCACCAAGAGCGGGGTGCCGCGCATTGCGCTGACATAGAAGGCGGCCAGTTGAGCCAGCAGCGGCACCCTGGCGACGCGCAGCAAGGCCACGACAAAGCCCAGCGCCAGTCCCAGCACCATCGCGACCACCGCGAACATCAAGGTATAGCCCGCGCCTTGCAACAACACCGGCAGCGCCGATTCGAACAGGACGATCCAGTCAGTCATTCACGTTTTTCCAAAAAAACCGACGCCCCCGCGCAAGCAGGGGCGTCTTGCCCTATCCACTCGAAACCGAACGGCCGCTTATTTCTTGGCCGCCGCCGGCGCTTTCGACACATCGATGCCGAACCATTTAACCGAGATTTTCTTGAAGCTGCCGTCGGCCTTCATCTCGCCCAACGCCTTGTCTATCGCCGCCTTGAACTGCGGATTGTTCTTGGCGAACGGAATCGCCATCGTCGCCACCTCGCCCACCGGCGCGCCGGCCTTCAAGGGCAGCTTGGCCTGCTTGATGGCGAAGGGGATCAGCAAGCTGTCGTTCAACGCCGCGTCCACGCGGCCGCTGGCCAGGTCCTGCAGATATTCAGGCGCGCCGGGATAGGTTTTCACCTCGATGCCGGGCACGGCCTTGGCCATATCGGCGTAATTGCTGCCCTGCCCCACGCCCAGCTTCTTGCCTTTCAGTTCCGCCAGGCTCTTGAAGGCGCGGGTCTCGTTCTTGCGTACGATCAACTGCGCGCTGGAGTAAGTGTAGGGCTGGGAAAAGTCGAACACTTCCTTGCGCTTGTCGGTCACGCCCACTTGGTTGACCACGATGTCGAACTTGCCGGCCTGCAAGCCCGCCAGCAGGCCGCTCCACTCCGCGGTAGTGAACTCCGGCTTCACTTTCAGGCGCTTGGCGATTTCGGTGGCGATCTCGACATCGAAGCCGGTCAATTGCTGTTTGGCGTCCTTGAAATTGAACGGCGGATACGTGCCTTCCAAAGCTATTTTCAGACTGCCGCGCTGCTTGACCGTGTCCAGCAAGTCCGCCGCGAACGCCTGGCCAGCCAGGCCCGCCATTACAAGAACCGTCATCAGCTTGCGCATATCAATATAACCTTTAGTGATTTTGAAAAACAAAATAACAAAAAGCGAGAATATCACCAGCCATGGCCGCTGCCAAGTTCTAGATAGAACAATGGCCGCGAACCGCGGCCATTTCGTCAAGCCCGCCTTACACGGCGACTTGCAAGCGCTGACGCATGGAACCCCAAGCTTTGCGCCCCAAGCCAATCAACACCGCCAAGGCAAACCCTCCCAGACCGGCCAGCAACACCATCGCCGCGCGCTTGGGTCCGGCCTTTTCCAGAGGCTGACTCGCCGGCAACACCACCTGCACATCCTGCGACATCAGGGCTTTGGCCACCAAAGCCTGTTTCTGCAGTTCCTCCAGCGTGGCCTGGTAGAAGAACAAATCTCGCATCGTGGCCAACTGCCGCGGGGAGATGGACTTTACCAATGGATTGCTGCGCTCCAATTCCGCGCGCAATTGCAATAAAGACGACTGTACCGGGCTATTCCCCTCCATTTGCTGGGCGTTCATTTGCGCTTCCAGACGCGCGAAACTCTCGATCACTCGCGCCGACTCGCTGTTCAAGAAGGCCTCCGCCACGCTGCCCAACTGTTTCTGCTGCCGTCTCGCCTCCGACACCTGGCCTTGTACCGCCTTGATCCGCTCCTGCACTACCAGGTATTTCTTGCTCTGCTCCGTCACGTGCAAGCCCAGAATCCGCTGCCGGGTCTGCTCCACCAGGTAGTTGGCGAGCTGGGCGGCAAATGCCGGGTCCACATCGGTGACCGAGACCTCAAGCAAACCGTCTTTGCCGGCGGTGACTTTGAGGTTGTCCAACAGGCTGAGCTTGGCCTTGTCCGCTCCCTCCACGTCGTAATGCTTGGCCAGCTCAAAATGAGCCGCAGTCACACCCAGCATCGCATTGTCCTTCAACACGCTGGCTCCGCCCTGAGGGCCTAAGGGCGCCGGCACCAGGAGCAGGGAGGTTGCCGCGTACCTGTCCTGCATATTCAAAACCAAGGCCACTGCCGCCAACGCAGCGATGATGGGCAGAAACACCATCAACCGCCATTGTTCCTTACAAAAACGAACGACATCAATCAAACCAATCTCATCAACAATTTCAGCTTGGCGTTCCAAAACGTATTCCCTTTTATCAACATCCAGCCGGCATCACATTGCCGCGTTCCAGTTTACTTCCAAAAAAAAGGCATGAGCCAGAGCTGCATGCCTTTATTTTCGATCCGTTAAGATCACACATTAAATAAGAAGTTCATCACATCGCCGTCCTGCACCACATACTCCTTGCCTTCGGCGCGCATCTTGCCGGCCTCCTTGGCCTTGGCTTCGCCGCCCAGCGCGATGAAATCAGTATAGGCGATGGTCTGCGCGCGGATGAAGCCGCGCTCGAAGTCGGTGTGGATCACCCCGGCCGCCTGCGGCGCGGTGTCGCCGATATGTATGGTCCAGGCCCGCACTTCCTTGACGCCCGCGGTGAAGTAGGTCTGCAGGCCCAGCAGCTTGTAGCCGGCGCGGATCAGGCGATCCAGGCCGGGCTCTTCCAGGCCCAGCGTTTCGAGGAACTCGGCCTTGTCGGCGTCGTCCAGCTCGGCGATTTCGGACTCGATCGCCGCGCACAGCGCCACCACCGGCGCGCCCTCTTTGTCGGCCAGCTCTTGCACCCGCTCCAACAGCGGGTTGTTGCTGAAGCCGTCTTCGGCCACGTTGGCCACGTACATCGCCGGCTTGATCGTCAGCAGGCACAGCGGCTTGATCAAGACCTTCTCTTCCGGGCTCAGCTCCAGCGAACGCGCCGGCAGGCCCTGGTCCAGATGCGGCACCAGTTTTTCCAGCACCGCGATCAGCGCGCGCGCGTCCTTGTCGCCGGACTTGGCTTTCTTGCCTTCGCGCGTCATCGCCTTTTCCACCGCGGACAGATCGGCCAGCGCCAGTTCGGTGCCTATGGTTTCGATGTCGGCGATCGGATCCACCTTGCCGGCGACGTGAACGATGTTCTCATCCTCGAAGCAGCGCACCACGTTGACGATGGCGTCGGTCTCGCGAATATTGGCCAGGAACTGGTTGCCCAGACCCTCGCCCTTGGAGGCGCCCGCCACCAGGCCGGCGATGTCGACGAATTCGACGATGGCCGGCTGGATGCGTTGCGGATTGATGATCTTGGCCAGTTCGGCCAGCCGCTGATCCGGCACTTCCACGATGCCGACATTGGGCTCGATGGTGCAGAACGGATAGTTGGCGGCTTCGATGCCGGCCTTGGTCAGCGCATTGAACAGGGTGGACTTGCCCACATTGGGCAGGCCGACGATACCGCATTTCAGACTCATGTCCGCATTCCTTCGAATTCTTGAAAAATCTTGTTCTGCCGCAGCATAGCGGCTAGCCGGCGATTTGCCCAGCCGCTCATTTGGCGGCGGTGTGCAATTCCTTCATCGCCGCCGCCATCTTGCCGCCTACGGCCGCCGGCAATTGCCGCAAAGCCTGCTCGATCGCCTCGTCCAGCGCCTGCTGTTCCTCGGCGCGCGGCTTCTTCAGCACGAAATTGGCGACCTCGTTGCGGTCGCCCGGATGGCCGATGCCCAGCCGAAGGCGCCAGAAGGCCGGCGAACTCAGCCGCGCGGCGATGTCCTTCAAACCATTGTGGCCGCCGTGGCCGCCGCCCTGCTTGAAGCGGGCCGCGCCCGGAGGCAGGTCCAGCTCGTCGTGCACGACGAGAATCTGATCCGGCAGAATCTTGTAAAAATGGGCCAGCGCCAACACCGCCTGCCCGGACAGATTCATATAGGTCATCGGCTTCAGCAGCCAGACGTCCCGCCCCTCTATCTCCACGCGGGCCACGTCGCCGTGGAACTTGCCGTCCGTGCGCCAGCTGCCTTTATGGCGCCAGCACAACTCGTCCAGCAGCCAGAAACCGGCGTTGTGGCGCGTTCTTTCGTATTCGGGGCCGGGGTTGCCCAAACCCACTATCAGGCGAATGCCGGACATATTCTCTTGTTCCAAATGAAAAAGCTCGTTGCGGGCCGACGGCTAGCAACGAGCTTTTCAACCGTTACCGTCAGACGGCACGGCAGCTAGATTACACGCGAGCGAAGTCGATGTGCATCACTTGCTGTTTGTACGGGTGCATTTGGAACGCAGCCACTTTAACTTGTTCTTTCTGGCCGTCGATCACCAGATCCAGAACGGAAGTGTGGAACGCTTCGTTCTTCAGCGCGTAGTACATGGTGTTGTGGTCCAGAACGATGGATACGGCTTCTTTGGAAGCGCCGTAAACAACGGCCGGAACCTGGCCGGCGTGACGCAGGCGGCGGCTCGCACTCGTACCCGACTCTTCACGCTTGCTGGCGGTAAATTCAAAAGACATGGCAAAACTCCAGTTTCAGATTAAAAGCACCCGGCCCGCCGCGACCAGCGGGCCCGATGTTCACGGCAGGCAGGCGCCCGCCGCAACCAGTTCCTCATTGAAGAGGTAGGACACCGATTCTTCGTTGTTGATCCGGCGCAGCGTCTCGGCCAGCAGGCCGGCGATGGAGGCCACCCGGATGTTCGGGCAGGCTTTGGCCTCGGCGGTCAACGGGATGGTGTCGGTCACCACCACCATATCGATGTCGGAATTCTTGATGCGATCGATCGCCTGACCGGAGAAGATCGGGTGAGTCGCATAGGCCAGCACGCGCTGGGCGCCGCGCTCTTTCAGAGCACTGGCAGCCTTGCACAGGGTGTTGGCGGTGTCGATCATGTCGTCGACGATCAGGCAAGTGCGGCCGGACACGTCGCCGATGATGTTCATCACTTCGGCCACATTGGCCTTGGGGCGGCGCTTGTCGATGATGGCCAGATCGGTGTTCAAGGCCTTGGCCATCGCGCGGGCGCGGACCACGCCGCCCACGTCCGGGCTGACCACGATCAGGTCTTCGATGCGCTGCGAGCGGATGTCCTTCAACAGCACCGGCGTCGCGTAGACGTTGTCCACCGGAATGTCGAAGAAACCCTGAATCTGGTCGGCGTGCAGGTCGACGGTCAGCACGCGGTCGATGCCGGCGCTGGTCAGCATATTGGCCACCAGCTTGGCGGAAATCGGCACGCGGGCGGAACGCGGACGACGGTCCTGCCGCGCATAGCCGAAGTACGGGATCGCCGCGGTAATACGACCGGCCGAAGCGCGTTTCAGCGCGTCGGCCATAGTCAGGATTTCCATCAGATTGTCATTGGTCGGCGCACAGGTCGACTGCAGAATGAACACGTCGCGTCCGCGGACGTTTTCCAGCAGCTCCACCGCCACTTCGCCGTCGCTGAATTTGCCGACGTCGGCGCGTCCCAACGAGATATCCAGATGTTTGACTACGTTTTGGGCCAGTTCCGGGTTCGCGGTCCCGGTGAATACCATCAAACTGTCGTATGCCGCCATGATTCGTGTGCCTTAGCTAGATAAAGAAAAAGCGTGTAAGGGATTCTTACACGCTTTTTTCATGCTCTCTCTTATTGAGAGAAAGTCTTGGCTGGGGAGGTAGGGATCGAACCTACGAATGCCGGAATCAAAATCCGGTGCCTTACCACTTGGCGACTCCCCAGTAACCTTTATTCAGCGTTGTCGATCAAGGGATGGACATCGAGTCCTTTTGCTAAAAATCCCTTATATTTTATCGACACCGCCTGATAAACTTTATCGGCTTCGTCTTTAGACTGGCACTCCAGAAACACACAGGAGCCGGAACCAGTCATCAGCGGCGAACCATATTTTCTTAATTCGGTCAGCACTTCATTCACCGCTGGGTACATATTCGAAACAACGTTTTGCAGATCGTTTCGTCGTTGCTGCGTTGTTTCGAGGATTCGCATTATGCCCACGCCCCCTACCTCTGTCAACACCTCTTGCGAAAAATTTTGAAATACTTTGCCGGTGGGCACCTGCACCTGAGGATGAATTACCACATACCATGCCGGCTTCAATTTGATTTCATTCAGTTTTTCGCCCACGCCGGTGGCCAGCGCGCTGCGGCCGAAAATAAACACCGGCACGTCAGCGCCCAGCTTCAAACCCAATTCCTGCAACACCGCCCGCGGCAGATTCAGTCCCCACATGCGGTTAAGGGCCAGCAAAACGGTGGCGGCGTCGGAGCTGCCGCCGCCCAGACCGCCCCCCATCGGTATCTTTTTGTCCAGGCGGATGCCGACCCCCTGCCGGCAAGCGGCATGGGCTTGCAACAGCCGCGCCGCGCGCACCGTCAGATCCTGCTCCGGGTCCACGCCGGCGATCGGCGTTTCCAGCACGACGCGGCCGTCGTCGCGCAAGGCCAGCGACACCGTGTCGTTGAAATCGATGAAACGGAACACCGTCTCCAGCAGATGATAGCCGTCCGGGCGTTTGCCGACGACGTGCAATAAAAGGTTGAGCTTGGCCGGAGCCGGAAAGTCTTGGAATACGGGGGAACTCATCAACAGAACACCATGGCAATCATTGAAATCACACGAGCGGAGCAATGCGCGTCAGCGCCAATCGCGGGCCACCACTCTTACCGTCAATCCGTCCCGGACCAGGTCCACGCGCTTGGGATAGCGCTCGCCGGACTCGGCCTCGCGCACGAAGCGGATGCGCCAGCCCTGCTGCAACAGCTCGCCGTCGGGACGGATCTCGCTCGCCTCGCCCGGCACCGGCATGCCGCGGATCCACCAGGCCAAGCCGGACAGCGGCAGCGGCCAGCCCAGGGTTTTCTCGGTCAGGCTTTCCACATCCGGCGCCTGCCAGGCCTTGCCGTCCGCCAGCAGGGTGACGCCGCCGGCGTCGCGGACCACTTCGGCCACGGTATTGCCCAACGGCGAGTTGATCGCCAATTGGTCGCGCTCGGGCTGATGCCGCCAATCGAAGTTGGCGACATGCCCCTTGCCGTCCAGATTGACCGACAGACGCCCGCTGACCGCGAAGGGCTGGTCCGCGGACTGCGTCGCGGAGGGCATGAACACCGCCTCGCGCGTCGCGCAGCCGGTCGCCGCCAGAGACAAGGCCAGAATCAGACCGCCCCACCTCATCAATGCGCTCCCAGGCGGCGCATGGTCTCGCGCAGCACGTCATGATCCGGGCTCGCCTCCAAGGCCTTGTTCCACACCGTCAGCGCCTCGTCCTTCTTGCCCAGCTTCCACAGCACTTCGCCCAGATGGGCGGCCAGCTCCGGGTCCGGCAACAGCGCGTAGGCCTTCTGCAGCGTCTTCAAGGCCGCGTCCAGGCGGCCCAGCTTGTATTGCGCCCAGCCCAGGCTGTCCAGGATGGTGGGATTGTCCGGCTCGCTCTTCAGCGCCTTCTCGATATAGCCCAGCGCTTCCTGATGACGGCTGGTGCGATTGGTCAGGGTATAGCCCAGCGCGTTCAGCGCTTGGGCGTCGCCCGGCTTTTCCTTCAGCACTTGCTTGAGATCGCGCTCGGCGTTGCCGACATTGCCCAGGGTGTCCGACACCAGCGCCCGCTCGTACAGCAGCTCCGGCGCCTTGGGCATGCGCAGCAGCGCCTTGCTCAGCAAATCGTGGGCCTTGCCCGGCTGCTTGGCTTCGCGCGCCAGCTGGGACTGCAGCAGGGCCAGGGTGATTTTCTCCTGGTCGTTGCCGCCCAAGGGCGCCAGACGCGCCAGGGCCAGATCCAGCTTGCCGTCGCCGGCCTCCATCACCGCCAGCCGGCCTTGCGCCGGCAGGAATTGCGGCCCGGCGCCCACCATCTCGTACCAGCCCTTGGCCGCGCCGACGTCCTGGCGCTCCTCGGCGATCTGCCCCAGGGTGTAGCGAATGAAATTGGCCTCGGGATGCCCTGCCGCCAGCGCCTGGCGCAGATGCCGCTCCGCGGCGGGCAGATCGCGCATCTGGTAAGCCATCAGGCCGGACGCGTAGAGCAGGTCGGGATTGTTGGGATTGCCGGGCAAGAGCTGATCGAAAGCCTGTCTCGCCTCGGCGAAGCGCTTGGCGCCCACCAGCAGCCGCGGCTTGGCCAGCTTCAGTTCCAGGCCGGCGTTAGGCCGTCGCGCCAGTTCGCGCTGCAGAAAATCGATAGCCTGCTCCGGCTGCTCGCGGCGCAGCCGATCCACTTGCCAGGCCACCGGCAAGTCCCAGGCCGGCGCGATCTGCGCCAGCCGGTCGAACTCGCGGTTCATCGTGGCCTGGTCGCCGGCTTCGGCGGCCACGGCCAGCAGCGCGAAGCGCGCCTCGGCCAGGTCCGGATAACGGGCGGCGAACTGCTTGACCAGTTCGTAAGCGGCTTGCTTGTCGCTCTGGCGCGAGGTCAGCCGCGCCAGCTGAACGAAGATGGCCGGCGCGCGCTCCGGCTCTTTCAGCAGCAGCGCCTCGATCAGCGGCTTGCTTTCCGCCAGCTTGCCGGCGCGCAGCAGGGTGATGAACAGCTGTTCTCTCGCCGGCACCGAATCCGGCGCCAGCTCCATCCACAGGGTCAAGGCTTCCGAGGTTTCCTTCAGCAAGCCGGCGAACATCGAGAATTCAGCCGCGCGCTGCGCCAGCCGCGGATCTCGCGTCTGCCGCGCCAGCTCCAGATAGGTCACGGCGGAAGCGCCCACCGAGCCGCGCTGGGCGGCGATTTCGCCCGCCACCACGCCATAAAGGATTTCCGGCGTCAGCTCCGCCTTGGGCAATAGGGTTTCGTCTTCTTTCTGCGTTATCGCGGCCTCGTCGCCGGCCGGTTTGCCGGCATCGACCGCCTTCGCCGCGCCCGGGTGCTTGAAATTGGCGCATGCCGACAGCAGCGCGACCATCAGCAAAGGGAGTGTTTTTTTCAGCCGTTGCATTCGCATGGAGTCAGAGACCTGCTTATAAACCTGTTGAATGCGTAGAATAGCATGACCTGTTTTTATCTTCGCGCCATTCTACCCATGCCTGAACTGCCAGAAGTCGAAACCACCCGCCGCGGGATTCTGCCCCACCTCTTGAACGCCAAACTGGACGGCGCCGTGGTCCGCCAAGCCGGATTGCGCTGGCCGGTGCCGCCGGAACTGCACGCCGCCTTGCGCGGCCTGACGATACGCTCGGTGGAGCGCCGCGCCAAATATCTGCTGCTGGGCACCGACGCCGGCACCCTGATCATTCACCTGGGCATGTCCGGCAGCCTGCGCTTCCTGCCGGCGGACACGCCGCCGGAAAAGCACGACCACGTCGACCTGCTGCTGGGCCCCAATGTGCTGCGTTACCGCGATCCGCGCCGCTTCGGCGCGGTGCTGTGGCATGTCGGCGCCATCGAACACCATCCCCTGCTGCAAGCGCTTGGCCCCGAGCCGCTGTCCGACGGCTTTGACGGCGACACGCTGATCCGGGCCGCGCAACGCCGCGGCAGCGCGGTCAAGCTGATGCTGATGGACAATCACGTGGTGGTGGGCGTCGGCAATATCTACGCCAACGAAGCCTTGTTCCACGCCGGCATCCATCCCGCCCGCGCCGCCAACGCGGTGCGCGACGGCGAATACCGCCGGCTGGCCGAGGAAATCCGCAGCGTGCTGAGCCGCGCCATCCAGGCCGGCGGCAGCACGCTGCGCGACTTCGTGCACAGCGACGGCAAGCCCGGCTACTTTCAACAAAGCTATATGGTGTACGGCCGCCAGGATGAAGCATGCCGGCAATGCGGCACGCCGATCCGGCATTTGCGCCAGGGCCAGCGCAGTTCCTACTATTGTCCGCTGTGCCAGCCATGCTAGAGTTACGGCCTCAACCTTGCGCACCGAGCCTCGAAGCATCTTGAAGTCAATCGCCACAACCTCTTTGCTCACCCGGATAGCACGCGTCGCGCGCCTGTTCGGCCACCTGGCCATCGGTGTCTTCATCCTGGTCACCCGTTATTCCCGGCTGGCCCACGCCGAGCGCGCCGTCGTCACCCGGCGCTGGGCCGCTCACGCGCTGAAGATTCTGGGCATCAGCGTGCGGATCCAGGGCGTCAACCCCGGCTTTTACCCGCCCAACACCCTGCTGGTGGCCAACCACATTTCCTGGCTGGACATCTTCGTGCTCAATAGCTGCACGGTGTCCCGCTTCGTCGCCAAGCGCGAACTTCGCTCCTGGCCGGTGCTGGGCTGGCTGGCGCATTTGGGCGGCACCCTGTTCATCGACCGCAGCAAGCGCAAGGACGCCAGCCGCGTTTACAAGGCGCTGGCCCACGCGATGGAAAACGGCGCCTGCATGGCGGTGTTCCCCGAATCCACCACCTCGGACGGCCTGAACCTGCTGCCGTTCAAGGCCTCGCTGTTCGAAGCCGCCTTGCTGTCGCGCGGCACCGTGCAGCCGGTGGGCCTGCGCTATTACGACGCCGATGGCGAGCAAACGCTGGTGCCGGCCTTCATCGGCGAACTGACCTTTCTGCAAAGCGTGCGCAAAGTGCTGGCGATGCCGGCGATGGAGGTGGAGGTCAGCTACGGCCAACCGTTGAAAGCCTGGGAAAACGGGCTGGACACCCGCTTCGCGCTGGCGCAGCAAGCGCAGCAGGAAGTGGCGCGCGCGCTGCGCCTGAGCCCGCCTCCGGCCGCGGAAGCGCCGCAGGAACAGAATGCGGAGCGGCAACTCTGAAAACCTGGGCCAAGTCCCGCCCATGCAAAAGCCCCCGTTCCGGGGGCTTTTCTCATCCATCGCCGACTACGCTCACAGACTGAGCCGCGCCATCAGATTATCGAACAAATCGTCGGCCAGCTTGGCGTAGCCCTGCTGCGAGAAGTGCACCATGTCCGGCCGCGCCAATTGCTGCGCCTGCCAGCGCTTCATGCTGCACGGTCCGCCCATCGCCTGTTCCCAGTCCCAGTACAGCACATGGCTGTCGCGCGCGACTTTCTGCTGGATGCGCTTGACCGCCGCCAATTGCAGCGGCCGCCCCGGCGAGCACTCCTTGCTGGCCGCGCCGCGCTTGCGGGCGGCGTCCTGCGCGCCCAGCATCAGGATGGCGGCCTGCGGCAGGTCGCGGCGCACGGTGTTGATCGCCGCCTGCAGATTGAGCTGGTACTCGATCAGGTCCAGGCGGTCGTCAAAGGCCTCGTTGGCGCCGTAGGCCAGGATCACCAGATCGCTGTTGCGCTCCGCCAGCTGGGCGCTCCAGTTTTTGCCCCAACGCTGCCAGATCGACAGCTGGGCGCCGTTGCTGCCTATGCTGTCCAGCACCACGCCGGGCGCCAGCCGCTCCAGCTCGACGCCGCCCAACTCCACCGCCGGCAGCGCGCCGGCGCGCACCACGAAGGGGAAGTACAGCTTCTGCTCCACCGTCTGCCAGCCCTTGCCCGGCTCCGGCGGATTCAATTTGCGGCTGCCGTGGCCGTCGTCCACTTCCAGCGCGCCGGCGCCGTCCTGAGCCGCGCGCACGCGGAAACGCGCCCGCCACAAGCCGTCCAGCGGGTTGCGCGGCAACACGCTGATGGCGGCGCCCGGCCGCTGGGCCTGGGCGATATAGCCGCCCAGCGGGAAGTCCGGATCGCCGTCCTTGCGGCTATTGATCAGCGCCCAGCCCTCGCTGCGCTGGATCACCAGGGCGTGGCGCTGGCCGGGCACCGCCATCGGCGGCGTCCAGCCGATGCCGGCGTCGCCGAACTTGGCTTGGAAGCGCTCGCGCAGCGTGCCGGTCAGATAATCGGCCGCGGTGTGCGAGTCACCCAGCTGGGTGACGCGCACCGGCTGCACCGCGGTGGAAATCGCCTTCAGCCGCGAGGCCAGCCTCGCCAGATTGATCTCGCCGAAATCCTGCACCGGCGCGGCCAGCGCCGATGCCGCCGCCAGCCAGCCGGCCAATGCCGCGCTGATTCTCAACTTCATTCAAACCTCAATTCTGCCAACACGCGCCGCGCCAGCAATACCTGGCCCTGGCGCGTGAAATGAATGCCATCGGCGGTGCGCACCGCCACTTCGCCCTGATCGGGCAGGGTCATGAATTTGGTGAACGCCTCGTCCGCGCTGCCCAGGGCTTCGCGAGTGGACAGATAACGCTGGCCGGCGCCTTCGACTTCCTCGCGGAAGAGGCCGTTGATGTAATGCACGCCGCGATTGAGCTTGTCCTTGCCCATATTCGGCGCGCCCAGCCACAGCAACTGCGCCCTATGCTTGCGGGCCGAAGCCAGGATGGCGCGGATGCGTTCGCGGTAGCGTTGTTCCCACTCCTCGGAAGCGAAGCGGATGTAGCGGCTGCCGCCCACCATGTCCCAAGTATCGTTGGCGCCCAGGAAGACCACCACCAGGCCGGCGTCGGGATTCGCCGCCAACTGCCGTTCTATCGTGTCCGGCCAATTGAAAAAGTCCGGATAGGTCAGCCCCGTGCTCTGCTTGCTGAGATCCAGCGCCTTGATCTGGTGCAGCTTGAACAAGGGCCGCAACAAATGCGGCGCCACGCCCTGCATCATGGAGTCTCCGGCCAGCAACACCTTCTGCCCCGGCCGCAGCAAGATGCGAACGTCCTTGGCCGCCGCGGGCGGCGGGGCCGACGGCAATGACGACGGCGGCAACGGAACCGCGTTCGACGCCGGCGCCGTAATCCGCTGCGCGGCGGCTTCCGCCGGCGCTGCCGGCGACGGCAAGTCCGGCCGCAGGCAGCAGGCGTTGAAATAGGCGATCATATCGTCGTCCCAGCGATCCAGCCGGGTCAACAGCCCTCGGCTCTGATCGCGGAATTCCCGCCCCAGTTCCGCGCCCAGACGCCAGACGCTCAACTCGGACAGGGCTTCCAGCTGGCTGGGACGATGAAAAGTCTGCCGCCAATAGGCGTTGATCGAACTCTGTTCAATCCAGCACAACAGCAACATGCTGCTGCCGAGGATGGCCAGGGCCTGGCGGATGGCGGAACGGGCGATCATGTGACGCTTGCCTCAATGCGGTAAGAGATGAAACGCGCGGCGGCGCGACTAAAACTGGTAATAAATAAAACCCGGAATGCCCGGCGGCGACACCACGATGATCAGCAAGGCGCAGCCCGCCAGCAAGCTGGGCTTGCCCCACCACGGCAGGCGGCCCAGCTGGGCGATGCCGCGTTCGCATGCCGCGCCCAGATAGGGCAGCGCGGCGAACGCCGCGGCGCTCAGCGCCAGAAAGCCAGGCGCGTTCAGCGTCAGCTCCTGGCCGGTGCCGGCCATGGCTTCCAAAAAGCTCCAGGCGTCCTCCAGCGAAGCCGCGCGGAAAAACACCCAGGCCAGGCAGACGTAATGAAAGGTCAGCAGGCGCGCCAGCCAGGCCAGCCGCCGCGACAAGGCCTCCTTGCCCAGCAGCTTGTCGCCCAGGTTCAAGCCCACCACGCCCAGGCCGTGCATGCCGCCCCACGCCAGGTATTTCAGGCTGGCGCCGTGCCACAGGCCGGACAAGAGCATCGCCAGCAGCAAATTGAGCTGGGCGCGGGCAAAGCCCAGCCGGTTGCCGCCCAGCGGTATATAAATGTAATCGCGAATCCAGCTGGACAACGACATATGCCAGCGCCGCCAGAAATCGCGCAGATTGTGGGCCAGATACGGCGCGTCGAAGTTGCGCGGCAGCTGAATGCCCAACAGCAAGGCCAAGGCGGTGACCAGATCGGTGTAGCCGGAGAAATCCAGATAGATCTGGAAGGCGTAGGCGTAGAAAGCCGCCCAGACCTCCAGCGCGTGATAGGTTTCTGGCGCGCTGAACACCGGGTCCACCCAGGCGCTGGCCAGCCAGCCGGCCAGCCACAGCTTCTTGGCCAGGGCCAGCACGATCAGACCCAGCGCGCGGTCCAGTTGCAGGATGTGACGGCGCGCGCCGCTGCGCAGCTGCTCCAGCAGGCCGGTGGCGCGGCAGATCGGCCCGGCCAGCAAGGTGGGGAAGAAGGCCAGAAACAGCCCCAGCTCCCTGGCTCGGGCGAAACGCAATTCACCGCGGTACAAAGACACCAGATAACTGACCGATTGAAAGGTATAAAAGGAGATGCCCACCGGCATCAGGAAATCCACCGCCGGCAATATCGCGGCAATGCCCAGCGCGTGCAGACCCGCTTGCGCGCTTTCACGGAAGAAATCAAAGTATTTGAATACCGCCAGATTGCCCACCGCCATCAATAAGCCCGCGCGCAACCAGCGCTTGGGACGGACGGAATCGAGCATCCGCGACGATATCAGGGTCAATAACAGGGTATAAACGGCCAGAATCAGCGCAAAACGCCAATCAAGCTTGGCATAAAAGGCGTAACTGCCCAATAACAGCAAACCATTCTGCCAATCCGTGCGCTTGCGGCACAGCCAATACAGGGCGAAAAAGGCCAGGAATGCCAGTGCGAACTCAATCGAAAGGTAACTCATACAAATAAAAAAACGGCTCTGGCAAGAGCCGCGATTATGACAGCCCTAGGGCCCGGCTGACTATGGCTTGCCGATATTTTATTTACGGCGGCAACGCCGCCGATACTCTTTAAGCGGTGATTTCGCGATAAGCCGAACACGGCAAGGAGAATAAGGCCTGGTCGCCCAAACGCATCGCGGTCAGGCTGCCTCCCCACAAGCAGCCGGAGTCGATCGCCACCACGTCATCGGTGATGTGCACGCCCAGCGCCGACCAGTGGCCGCAGATAATCGGCATCTCGCCCTGCCAGCGCCCCGGCGCCTCGAACCAGGGCGTCAGGCCGGCCGGCGCGTTTTCCAGCTCGCCCTTGTAATTCAGGTCGATTTCGCCGTCGCGGTTCAAGAAACGCATCCGGGTCATCGCGTTGACGATCACGCGCAGCCGGTCCGAACCGCGCAACTCCTCGTTCCAGCGCGTCGGCCGGTTGCCGTACAGGCGCGACAGGAATTCGCGATGCCTGGGGCCGGACAGCCCGGCCTCCACCTCTTCCGCCAGATCCAGCGCGCGGTCTATGCTCCACTCCGGCAGCAGGCCGGCGTGCACCATCGCGTAGCCGTGGCCGGCTATCATCATAGGCTGGCAGCGCAGCCAGTCCAGCAGCACCTTGCCGTCGGCGGCGTTGAGGATGTCCAGCACCGTGTCGCTGCGATGCAGTTTGCCAAAGCCCTCGGCCACCGCCAGCAAATGCAGGTCGTGGTTGCCCAGCACGATCTCGACCTGATCCTGATGCTGGAACACCCAGCGCAGCACTTCCAGCGACTGCGGGCCGCGGTTGACCAGGTCGCCGGTCAGCCACAAGGTGTCCTTGCCCGGATTGAAATCGATTTGCCGCAACAATTGCTGAAACGGCTGGAAGCAGCCCTGGATGTCGCCGATAGCGTAGATGGCCATATGCACCTCATGAGTGGCGGATCGATCTTGAGACGTCATCCGCGGATAGCGCCATGATACCGCATGCTACAATGCACTGGCTGAGTTACCGATTTACTGCGCCCCGCCGGGCCCCTTCCCCGATACCGCCATGTCCGCTCCCTTGCTCAATCCGCCGCAACGCGCGGCGATCCAGTATCTTGACGGCCCCTTGCTGGTGCTTGCCGGCGCCGGCTCCGGCAAAACCCGGGTCATCACCTTCAAGATTTCGCACCTGATCCGCGAAGGCGGCATCAATGCGCGCAATATCGCCGCCATCACCTTCACCAACAAGGCCGCGCGCGAGATGCTGGAACGGGTGGGCAAGCTGATGACGCCGGCGGAAATCCGCGGCATCACGGTCTCCACCTTCCACTCGCTGGGCATGCAGATGCTGCGCCAGGAAGCGCCGCATCTGGGCTATAAGCCGCAATTCTCCATCCTCGACGCCTTCGACGCCGGCAAGATCATTTCCGACATTCTGAAGACCACCTCCAAGGACGAGGTGCGCAAGGTGCAGAGCCAGATTTCGCTGTGGAAGAACGACCTGAAAACGCCGGACCAGATGCTGCTGGAGGCCCAGGACCAGTGGGAAAGCGTCTGCGCCACCACGTACTCGGCCTACCAGGACACCCTGAGCGCCTATCAGGCGATGGACTTCGACGACCTGATCCGCCTGCCGGTGCAACTGTTCCAGAGCAATGAGGAGGTGCTGCAGAAGTGGCAGCACAAGCTGCGCTACCTGCTGATAGACGAATACCAGGACACCAATACCTGCCAGTACCAACTGGTCAAGCTGCTGACCGGCCTGCGCGGCATGTTCACCGCGGTGGGCGACGACGACCAGTCCATCTACGCCTGGCGCGGTGCCAATATGGAAAACCTGCGGCTGCTGCAAAGCGACTTCCCCAAGCTCAAGATCATCAAGCTGGAGCAGAACTACCGCTCCACCGCCCGCATCCTGCGCGCCGCCAACTCGGTGATCTCCAACAACCCCAAGCTGTTCGAGAAACAGCTGTGGAGCGAACTGGGCCTGGGCGAACCCATCCACGTGATCCAGTGCAAGGACGAGGAGCACGAGGCCGAGACCGTGGTGCAAAGGCTGCTGGCGCACAAATTCGAATACCGCACCGAGTTCAAGGACTACGCCATCCTCTATCGCGGCAACTACCAGGCGCGCATCTTCGAGCAAGCCCTGCGCAACCAGCGCATCCCTTACCAAATGGCCGGCGGCCAGAGCTTTTTCGACAAGCCGGAAATCAAGGACATGCTGGCCTATATGCGCTTGATCGCCAATCCCGACGACGATCCGGCCTTCATCCGCGCGCTGACCACGCCCAAGCGCGGCGTCGGCGCCGCCACGCTGGAGCGCCTGGGCGCCTGGGCCGGCGAGCGCGGCAAGAGCCTGTTCGCCAGCGCCCATGAGGAAGGCTTCCGGCTGCAGGTGCAAAAAGCCCAGCTCGAACCGCTGGAACAGTTCTGCGACTTCATCGCCAACCTGCAATACCGCGCCACCCGCGAGGACGGCGGCCCGCTGGCGATGGAGATGATGCAGGCGATAGGCTACGAGGCCTGGCTTTACGATAGCGAGGACAGCCCGCGCATCGCCGAAACCAAGTGGAAGAACATCCTGGAAATGGTGGCCTGGCTCAGCCGCAAAGGCGAAGATAGCGGCAAGAACCTAGTGGAGCTGACCCAGACCATCGCGCTGATCACCATGCTGGAAGGCCGCGAGGAAGGCGAGGTGGACGCGGTGAAGATGTCCACGCTGCACGCGTCCAAGGGTCTGGAGTATCCCTACGTGTTCCTGGTCGGCACCGAGGAAGGCATCCTGCCGCACAGCGAATCGGTGGACAACGGCATGGTGGAGGAAGAGCGCCGGCTGATGTACGTCGGCATCACCCGCGCCCAGCGCACGTTGACGCTGACCTATTGCGTCAAGCGCAAGCGCGCCGGCGAATGGCAGTTCGTCGAGCCTTCGCGCTTCATCAGCGAAATCAACGGCGACGATCTGCGTCATTTCGGCAAGCCCGGCGCCGAGCCCATCGTCAGCAAGACCGAAGGCAAATCGCGGCTGGCCAGCCTCAGCGCGATGCTGGCCAATAAGGAAAAGCCGGCCGAATCCTGAGAAGCGGTTCACGATGCGCTATGCGTCAGCGGCGCCGCGTTGAAAACCGCGAAGCACGCTCGGCGCCACTCGCGCATTCCGCTTTCTCAGCGGCATTCGCCTTAGAGCCTGTTTACGATCTCGCGAGCAAGAGCGAGACAAGGCGGAAATGACCGAAGAAGCGGAATGTACATACGGTACATGAGCATTCTGAGGTCATTTCCAACGCCGTATCGCCGAAGCGCAGCAGATCGTAAACAGGCTCTTAGCGCATTCTAGCGCGCCACATCATGGGCGACATCCGAGAAACGCTCGCTCCGCTCGAACTTAGGAGCGCGCGGCCGGTCCATCTAGTCGGTCCCGCAACGCAAAAGAAAATGGCGCCAGCGGCGCCATATGAAGAATGAGGAACATCTCTGGGTGAAGCGAAAGTGGAAAGCCACTGAATCCCCACACCAAGCCGCGAAACGCCTGACGCTTCACGACCTAAACAGATGAACCCATCATGCACCATGCGCACCCCGAGGGCACCTGTCCCTTGTTACAGCGGGGTTTTGTTGACATAGCACATTGCCATTTCATCCGAGCAAAATCTCCCAAAAAACATAGAAAACCCGGCTTTTTGGCGATAAAAAACGCCTTGCAGCATTGCAAGGCGTTTTTTGCTGCGGCGATCAGCCGCTTATTTGGAATTATTCACCATGAACTCGACAGCCGAGCGGAATTCGGCGTCGCTGCCGGTATAGCCGCCCTTGGCCGGCATCGCGTTCAAGCCCTTGATGCCGATCTTGACCACTTCGTCCAGGCCCGGTTTCAGGCGCTCGGCCCAAGCCGCCTTGTCGCCGAACTTCGGCGCGCCGGCGATGCCTGCCGCGTGGCAAGCCATGCACACGCTGTCGTAGATTTTCTTGCCCACCACGGCCGGATCTGCCGCCGCGGCCGCGCCGCCTGCGCCGCCCACCGGCGGCTCAGTGAACTTTCCGCCCGCGGAGTTGCCCATATAGGCCACCGCGCGTTTCACTTCGTCATCGCTCAGGTCGGTGGCGCCGCCCTTGGCCGGCATCGCGTTGAAACCCTGCAGCGCGTGCTGGGTCAGCGTGTCCCAGCCCTTGGCGATGCGCGAACCCCATGTGGCGGTGTCGCCGAACTTGGGCGCGCCGGCCAGGCCGGTGCCGTGACAGGAAATACAGATGCCTTTATAAACCTGTTCGCCAGTGCGCATGCCCGGAGGCGCGTCGCTGGCCTTGGCTTCGCCGACCGGTTTCAGGCGAGACGCGATGGCCTCCTTGGTCATTACTTCGGCATCCACGTTGTAACCGCTGGTGGCCAGCTTGGCCAGAAGCCAAATCGCCACCACAAGAAAGACAACGACGCCAACCAGCACTTTGATGACCTGGCTGGGAGCCATTACGTTCTCATTACTCATTACGAGCCTCGCCTGGAATTAATGACATTTAAAATAGGATAATTATACGGTAAGCCTGAAGGCAAGGCAAAACCATACACTGGACTCGGGTAAGGAAGTTGCGCTATGATGCGGACCTGCCTCAAAGCAAGCACAGCGCACCCGTAGCTCAGTTGGATAGAGTGTCAGTTTCCGAAGCTGAAGGTCACAGGTTCGATCCCTGTCGGGTGCGCCACAACTCCTCGATATTTTCCGTTTTCCCGCTTTTTCCCCTCTATTTTCAGCGCCGCGCGCCAAAACCGCGTTTTCCTCGCATTGCGTCCGCGCCGCCGCAATGAAAAAAGCGGGCCGCCCACGCGTCCCGCTTCGTTCAATCCGCTCGGCCTCAGGCCAGCGTGGCCATCGGCTCGGCGGCGTCGTCGTCTTCTTCGCCGAGGAAGCCGCCGCTCTGATGCGCCCACAGCCGCGAGTACAGGCCGCCCTTGGCCAGCAGGCTGCGGTGGTCGCCCTCTTCCACGATGCGCCCCTTGTCCAACACGATCAGCCGGTCCATCGCCGCGATGGTGGACAGGCGGTGGGCGATGGCCACCACGGTCTTGCCTTCCATCAGCCGGTACAGGCTGCGCTGGATCGCCGCTTCCACTTCCGAATCCAGCGCGCTGGTGGCTTCGTCCAGCAGCAGAATGGGCGCGTCCTTCAACATCACCCTGGCGATGGCGATGCGCTGGCGCTGGCCGCCGGACAATTTGACGCCGCGTTCGCCGACATGGGCTTCATAGCTGACGCGGCCCTTGGGATCGGTCAGGGTCAGGATGAAGTCGTGCGCCTCGGCGCGGCGCGCGGCGGCCTCCATCTCGGCGTCGTCGGCGTCCGGCCTGCCATAGAGCAGGTTGTCGCGCACCGAGCGGTGCAGCAAGGAAGTATCCTGCGTCACCATGCCCACCTGGGCGCGCAGGCTGTCCTGCGTCACCCGCGCGATATCCTGGCCGTCGATCAGAATGCGGCCGCCGTCCAGATCATAGAAACGCAGCAGCAAGTTGACGATGGTGGATTTGCCGGCGCCGGAGCGGCCGACCAGGCCGATCTTCTCGCCCGGACGTATCGTCAGCGACAGCTGCTCGATCACGCTCTTGCTGCCGCCGTAGCTGAAGTCCACCTGATCGAAGTGGATCTCGCCCTGCTTGACCGCCAGCGGCTTGGCGTCGGCGCTGTCGTTGACCAGCACCGGCCGCGACAGGGTGGCGATGCCGTCTTGCACCGTGCCCACTTGCTCGAACAGCGAGGCCATCTCCCACATGATCCAGTGCGAAATGCCGTTCAGGCGCAGCGCCATCGCCGTGGCCGCCGCCACCGCGCCGACGCCGACTTCGCCCATGCTCCACAGCCACAAGGTGGCGCCGGCGGTGCTGGCGATCAGCAACATGCTCAGGCTGTGGTTGATGATTTCGAAACCGCTGATCAAACGCATCTGGCGATAGGCGGTGGCCAGGAACTCCTGCATCGCGCCGCGGGCGAAGCCGGCCTCGCGCTGCGCATGCGAAAACAGCTTCACCGTGGCGATATTGGTGTAGGCGTCGGTGATGCGGCCTGTCATCAGGCTGCGCGCGTCGGCCTGGGCGGTGGCGGCCTGGCCCAGCCGCGGCACGAAGAAGTACAGCGTGGCCACGTACAAGGCCAGCCAGGCCAGGAAGGGCCACAGCAGGCGGCTGTCGAAACTGCCGACCACGGCGATCATGGTGACGAAGTAAATCACCACGAACACCAGGATGTCGGCGACGATCATCACCGTTTCGCGCACCGCGATCGCGGTCTGCATCACCTTGGCGGACACCCGGCCGGCGAATTCGTCCTGATAGAAATTCATGCTTTGCCGCAGCAGGTGGCGGTGGAAGTTCCAGCGCAGCAGCATAGGGAAGTTGGCGGACAGGCCCTGGTATTTGATCAGCGCCTGCAAGGCGATCAGCAAGGGGCTGGCCAGCAGAATGCCCGCCAGCAGCAATAGATTATGGCGTTGCGCGTCCCACAACAGCGCGGGCTTGACCGCGCTCAGCCAGTCCACGACGGAGCCGAGCATGGAGAACAGCAAGGCCTCGAAAGCGCCGATGCCGGCGGTCAGCAGAATGACGGCCGCAATCAGGCCGCGCAGGCCGCGGGTACAGAACCACAAAAATGGGAAAAAGCCCTTGGGAGGTTGGGCCGGGGACGTGTCGGGATACGGATTGATCCGCTTTTCGAACCAGTTGAACAAAGATCGCTCCAGTGCAGAGGCCGCCGCTTGGACCGCGCCTGCTTTGGGTTTAATAGGAAGTAGGACAATAGCCAAGCGCGGAAAATCGCGCAATGGAAAATTAGCGCCGGCCATGCCCGCATTTGTCATATTCAGCCAATAAACACGAACAGGGTTTATTTGTCGGCAACTACATTGGCTAAAACGCGACAGTCAGCACAACTCCTCGAGCTTTTCCGTCTTGCGGCTGCGCAGGTCCACCACCCGGTGAATCTCGATGCGCAGCTGGCCGCGGTAAACGTTCCACATCACCAGCGCGGCCCGCCGCGCCTGTTCCTGGCTGGGATGCAGCGGCCCGCTGTCGTCGACGCCGAACTGCTCCGAGATCAGTTTCAAACGATACATCCCCCTTGCGCCCCCCCAAGACCGCGGCGACGGCGTTCAGCGCCGCCGACGCGCCGTCGACAAAAAGTGAGAAACTCGCCATGCCGCTGTTTCGTTAATCCTGCCAAGACAATCTCATTGGCATAATTTTGCGCGAAGCAAGCCTCCATCCGCAGACGGCGGCGCTCAATGGCGCGGTGTTTGGCGTGGGGAAACAGCGCGGGCCTTGGCCCTTGGCATTTATTGACGGCTTTTGCCGCTCTTAAGGAATGATTCTACCCATTACCTGCGGTATCAGGCAAAGATTCCTGAATTAATTCACGCAGTTGTAACATAAACCAATGGGGAAGCCGTGCAAACGCGCGCCGGGCCAGGCGGAACCGCCGCGGAGGCGGCCCGGCGCTTGCGGAACCGGCTAGTGGGCCAGCGCGTGCACGTCGTGCCGCTGCGGGTGACGGATGCGCGCCAGCGCGGCGTCTATCGTCGGCGTGCGCTCTCCCCAATAACCGTGGCGGGCCAGACAGTCGGTGGCCACCAGCGCCGCGTCTATCATGAAGCGCTCTTCCAGCAGCAAGCGCTCGACTTCAGCGAACGGCGTCAGGATGTGCTCGGCCACCTCGCCGTCCTGGTTACAGGGCGTTTCGCCCGGCTCCAGCCACAGGTCGAAAGCGTAAATCCATTCACGGTGCAGGCCGCGCTGCACCGGGCGCTCGGCCAACAGCAAGCTGGATTGCGGCAAGTCCCGCACCTGCTCGCGACGCACGCCGGCCTCTTCCCAACCCTCGCGCTCCAGCGCCAGTTCAATGGTTTCGCCGGCGGCCACGCCGCCGCCGACCAGATTGTCCATGCGATTGGGGTCCACCGCCTTGTGCGGGCTGCGGCGTCCCACCCACATCCGCACTTCGCCGGACGGCAGCCGGGTCAGGCCGTTCAGATGCACCGCGCGGCTGGTCAGGCCCAGCGGACGGAAGGCGGCGCGCTCCAGTTCGAAATACGGGGAGCCGTCGTGACGGAAGGCGGTGAAGTTCTCATTGCGCCAGCCATTCAGCCAGCCGGCCTGCTGCCAGCGTCGCGCCGCCTGCGCCAGCGCGTGGCTGATGCTGCGGTAGCTGCCGTCCAGCCGGCAGTGCAGCTTCTGGTATTGTTCCTCGAACAGCTGAGATTCGCTGCTCAGCAAGCGTTCCCTCCACGCCGCGTTGACCCAGCCCAGTCGCTCTTTGCCGATGTACAAAGGCGTGAACTGCTGACGATCAAAACGGGTGATCTTGTCGAGATAGGCCAGAACCGCATCCACTTGCATTGCCGACTCCGCTGCGATGTGTTTCGGGAAGGCTGCATCTTAGGATGCTTCTTCGGCTTTGACTATATCTGGCGTAACAGCCGGCAAATAAACAGATTATTTTGCGGTGGGATGTTGCGGAATTGTCGCGGCGGCCGGCGTGCAAACCGCCGCGCCCGGCAAATTTAACGCCATTGTCATCTCAGTTTGTCGACCAGCCCGGAGTAGCGCTGCGGCGCCGCCGCGGCCGCCTGCTCCCACACCGGCTGCGCGCCGGAGACGAGGAAGCGCTCTCGCGCCCGGGTGATCGCGGTATACACCAGCGCCCGGTTCAGCAAGGGTCCCGCCGCTTCCGGCAGCTGCAAACAGACTTCGCCGAACTCGGAACCCTGGCTCTTGTGCACCGTCATCGCGTACACGGTGTCGTGCTGCGGCAGGCGGCCAGGGGCGAACTCGCGCCAGCCGCCGTCGTCGCCGGGAAAAGCCACGCGCAAACCGGCCTCGCGCTGCACCGTAAAGCCGATGTCGCCGTTGAACAGGCCCAGGCCGTAATCGTTCTCGCTGATCATCACCGGCCGCCCCGGATACCAGTCGCGGCCGGCCGGCTTGTCGCCGTCGGCTTCCAGCTGCCGCTCCACGCGCTGATTGAAAGCCTCCACCTGCCGCCGCTCCGCCGCCAGCAGCATGAAGCCGGCGAAAGCCCGCTGCCGCTCGGCCAGCGTCGCGCCGGCGCGCACGGCCCGCCAATACGGCCGCCAGCGCGCCAGCACCTCGGCCGCGTCCAGCGCCGGCACCGCCTCCACGTCGCGCCAAGCCGGGTCTTGCAACACCGCCCAGCTGCCGGCGCCGTCGCCGCCGTTCACCCGCCGCGCCAGTTCGCCGATGCCGGAGTCGGCGCCGAAACGATGGCTGTGGGTGAGCAGCGCCACGCAGTCGGTGAGCTTGCCGCCCGCGCCCGGCGTCGGCGGCAGGGTGTCGCCGCAATTCGCCCGCAGCCAGTCCAGGGTGTCCGGGCGGTAATGGATGTCGGCGCACAGATCGCCCAGCACCGCGCCGGCGTCCACCGAGGCCAACTGGTCGCGGTCGCCCAGCAGAATCAGCCGCGCCTGGGACGGCAGCGCCTCCACCATGCGCGCCATCAGCGACAGATCTATCATCGACGCCTCGTCCACCACCAGCACATCCAGCGGCAAGGGGTTGCCGGCGTGGTGGCGCGGCGCCGCCGCGCCCGGGCGCAGGCCCAGCAGCCGGTGCAAGGTCTGCGCCTGCTGCGGCAATTGCCGCAGCGTGCCCTCGGCCAGGTCCAGCCCCGCGCGCGCGCCGCGCACCGACTCCGACAGCCGCGCGGCGGCCTTGCCGGTGGGCGCCGCCATCGCCATCACCAGCGGCCGCGGCGACAGGCCGGCGAGCAAGGCCAGCAGCTTGAGCACGGTGGTGGTCTTGCCGGTGCCCGGACCGCCGGAAATGATCATCAGCCGCTGACGCGCCGCCAGCGCCGCCGCCAGCTTCTGCCGGTCCGGTCCGGCCGCGGACGCCGATCCGAACAAGGCCTCCAGCAGCGGGCGCAGCCGCGCGCCGTCCGGCGCCGGCCCCGGCTCGGCCAAGGCGGCCAGACGCTCGGCCAGCCGCGCTTCGTCGAACCAGTGGCGGGCGAAATACAGCCGGCCCGCCGCGTCCAGGATCAAGGGCGCGTAGTCGCCGGGCCGGCCGACCAGCGCGCTGGCCTGCAAGGCCTTGCGCTCAGGGCGCTGCGCCAGGGGCAGGCAGACGTGGCCGGCCTGGTTGGCGCTGGCCAGTTCGTGGATCAGCGCCAGCGCGGCCTCGTCCACGCCGGGATCGAGACGGGCGAACAAGCGCGCCAGTTCGGCGGGCAACAGGGCTTGCTGGACAGACATGGGCTGGAATCCGGATGCTTTGCGCTCCGCGATGCGGAGCCGGGATGGGGAAGCTCGAAGCGCTTCAGCGCAATTTGCCGCTATCTTGCAGCTGCTGAATCGCCTTGTCCAATTGCGGCAACAGCTGCCGGTATTGCGGATGCAGCCGCAACATCACCGGCACGCCGCCCACCGCGTCGCCCGCCGCGCAGGGCTGCGCCTCCGGCGCGCGGCTCAGCAGCGAATCCAGTTGGCGCTGGCTCAAGACGATGGCCTGCATGCTGCCCTGGCGCAGGCCGCTGAGCAGGTCGCTCTCGCTGGCGGCCTCCACCCGCTTGAACTGGCCGCTGGCGAAACCGGGCTCCAGCACGGGATAGCTGCGTCCCTGCAACACCCCCAGGCTCAGGCCGCTCAGGCTGGCCGGCGCCGCGCCCTTGCGCCGCTTGCCCGGCGCGAAGCACAGCCGCAGCGTCTGCACGTCGATGGGCCGGGTGTAGAAGCCGGCCACCGGCGACAGCGCGCGCCAGGACGGATTGACACCCACCTCCACGTCCACCTTGCCCACTTCGAACAATTGCTGCAGCCGCGACGACGGGTAGTACTCCAGCTCGAAGCGGACGCCGCTGTGCCGGCCGATCAGTTCCAGCGCGGCGCGGTACTGAGTGGCCAGCGCGCCGTCCTGGGCGCTGTACAGCAAGCCGAAGCTGTCGTTGGCCACGCCGGCGCGCAGGACGGGCGCCGCCGCGGACGCGGCCTGCGCCGCCAGCAGCAGGGCGATCAGCCAGGCGCCGCGCTCAAGCAAGCCGGGCTTCCAGCGCATCGCAAATGGTTTTGAGAATTTTGATGCGGGCATAGTATTTGTTGTTGGCCTCCACCAGCGTCCACGGCACCTTGCTGGTGCTGGTGCGGTCCACCATATCGCTGACGGCCAGCTTGTAGGCGTCCCATTTGTCGCGATTGCGCCAGTCTTCCTCGGTGATCTTGAAGCGCTTGAAGCCGGTTTCCTCGCGTCCTTTGAAACGCTCCATCTGCTCTTCCTTGCTGATGGCCAGCCAGAACTTGACGATGACGGCGCCGTTTTCGCTGAGCTGATGCTCGAAGTCGTTGATTTCGTAATAGGCGCGCATCCAGTCCGCCTCCTTGGCGAAGCCTTCCACCCGCTCCACCAGCACCCGGCCGTACCAGGTGCGGTCGAAAATGGTGATGCCGCCCTTGCCCGGCACGTGGCGCCAGAAGCGCCACAACCAGGGCTTGGCCTTTTCTTCCTGGGTGGGTGCGGCGATGGGCACCACCCGGTAGCGGCGCGCGTCCAGCGCCTGGGTGATGCGGCGTATGCTGCCGCCCTTGCCGGCGGCGTCGTTGCCTTCGAAGGCCAGCACCAGCGAGTGCTGGGCGAAGCGCGGATGCCGGGTCAGCCGGTGCAGCCGGCCCTGCAACTGCTCCAGCTCCGCCTTGTACTCGGCCTTGTCCATGGATTGATCCAGTTGCAGGGTGTCCAGCAGCAACTTGTTGTCTATCGGCGCCAGCAGCGGCGGCGCGTCTATCAGCTCGGCCTGCGAGCCCTGCGCCTGCGCCAGCCGATTGCGGATGGCGTTGAGCAGGGTGTTGCCCACCGTCAGGCTGCGGTAATTGGCGTCCTCGCCGTCCACCACCACCCAGGGCGCGGCGGCGGTATTGGTCAGCCGCAGAATGTGCTCGGCGGACTTGCGTATCTTGTCGTAGCGCTCGTAATGCTCCCAATCGGTCTTGGTCACGCGCCAGCTGCTGGCCGGGTCCTTTTCCATCTGCTTGAGCCGCTTGTGCTGCTGCTCCCGGGTCAGGTGGAACCAGAATTTCAGCACCAGCGCGCCGTCCATGGTCAGCATGCGTTCAAAACGCAGGATGTCGAAAATCTGCTTGTCCAGCGCGTCGCGGTCGCTGCGGGCGAACACCCGGTCGAACAAGGCGTCGGAATAATAGGAGCCGAAGAACATGCCGATGCGGCCCTTGGCCGGCAGCTGCATCCAGTAGCGCCACATCCACGGCCGGGCGCGGGCGTCGTCGTTGGCTTCGGCGAAGGCGACGGTGTCGATCAGCCGCGGGTCCAGCCATTCGTTGATCAGATTCATGGTTTCGCCGCGGCCGGCGCCGTCGAAGCCGTGAATCAGGATCAGCACCGGAAAGTCGGCCTTCTCCTTCAAATCGTATTGCAGGTCCAGCAAGGCCTCGCGCAATTTGGGCATGGCTTCGCGGAAAGTCTTCTTATCGATGCTGTGGCCGATTTCGGCGGATTCGAACATGATGCGTCCTTGGTTTGAACCTGTTCTAAAGTCTCGCGAGCAAGAGCGAGACCAGGCGAAAACAGCTGAGAAAACGGAATGCACATGAGCATTTCAAATGCTGTACTCACAGTGTCACGCGCTCACGAAGCGCAGCAGACTTTGAACAGGTTCTTATTATCGGCCCGCGCCCGGCGCAACTCTCCCCTTCCGGCCGCGTTCCACTTCAGATAGTTCAGCTTAGTCCCATGACCGCGGCTTGCGCACTCCGCATTCCTACGCATGCCCGGCGAACCATTGGTCCAGCGCCGCCAGCAAGGCCGGCGCGGGTTGATCGCTCCAGATCCCGCAGGCGTCGACGCCGACGCCGCGCAGATACAGATAGCGCACGCCGCCGAAGCGGGCGGCGAAGTCCACGCCGCGCGCGCTGAAATAGCGCCGCAGCGCCACGCAGTAGATCAGGTATTGCAGGTAATAATGTTCTTGGGCGATGGACTCCGCCAGCCGCTCTGCGCGGTAGTCTTCATGCCGCCCTCCCAGGTGGTTGGACTTGTAGTCCACCAGATAGACGCGCCCGTCCGCCTCGAACACCAGGTCCATGAAGCCCTTGAGAAAGCCGCGCACGGTGGAGAAGTCCAGCTGCGACGCCGCCGCGCGCAAGGGCGCGGCCAGGCCGTGCTCCGGCGCGGACAGGATGGCGGCCAGCTTGGCCACCTCCAGCCTGGGCGCCGGCAGCATGAATTCCATTTCCACCAACCGCTTGCCGTCCGGCACCTCGGCCAGCCTTACGCCCGGGTCCAGCTCCGCGTTCAGCGTCGCCGCCACCATCTCGCAAGCCGCGTCGGTCCACTCCGGCGCGAAGCCGTGCCTGGCCAGGGCCCGCTCCACCGCCTGGCGCAAGCCGGCGGCGTCGACGCCGAAACTGATGGTTTCGAAAATCTCGTGTAGGCAGGTGCCGGCCTTGGCCCCGCGCGGAAAGCCGAAACGATCCAGAGCCGGCGGTGCTTGCGGTTCGGCCGGCGCCGCCGGCTGCCCCGCGTCGTGGTCCGGACTTTCCTGCCATTTGCCGGCCGCCTGCGCATGGGTCAGCGAGGTGAAGCTGGCCACTCGCCACGGCGCGGCCAGCCGGCGCGCGAACGCCTGGGCCAGATAATCCCTCCCGGCTTCGCGGCGCGCGGCCAGGGACGGCCCGGCCGCGTCCTCCTCCAGCACCGCGCAAGCGCCTTCCGCGGCGGCGTTGGCCGCGGCCGCGAAAACGTCCAGTTCGCGCCTGAGCACCGCGGCGTTCAGTTCCAGCGCCTCCAGTTCCGGCAGCGCGCGCGCGTCGCGGCCGTGCAGCAGCCAGCTCAGCGCCGCCGTCTCCATGCCGCGCACCCAGCCCCAGCACAGGTATTGGCGATATTGCGCCCGGGTCAGCGCCACGTAGAGCAGGCGCAGCTTCTCCGCCAACAGCTCGCTGCGCGCCGCCAGCTTCACCCCGGCGTCGGCGGCGGCGTCCGGCGCCAGCCAGGATTGCTCTTCGGCGTGGTAGCGCCAGAACGCGGCGTCGCGCCGCTCCAGCGCGCCGCCCCACAGAAAGGGGCAGAAGGCCACCGGGTATTGCAGGCCCTTGGCGGTGTGGATGGTGACGATCTTGACCAGGGCCGCGTCGCTCTCCAGCCTCAGCACCGCCTCTTCGCCGCCCGGCGGCTGCGCCACCCGCGTCTCCAGCCAGCCCAGCAGCGGCGCCATGCCCTGGCGCTGATCGCTTTCTTGCTGCAGCAGCTCGGCCAGATGCGACAGATTGGTCAGCCGCCGCTCGCCGTCCGGCAGCGGCAGCAGGCGTTCCGCCACCCGTTCCCGCGCGAAGAAATGCCGCCAGGCAGCCATGAAGCCGCGCTCGCGCCATAGCAGGTGGTCGGCGGCGTTGGCTTGCAGCTGCGCCTCCCAGCGCGTCTCGTCCTCCACCCTGGCCAGCAATTCGCCGGCGTCGACTCCGGCCAGTTCCGTCACCAGCGCCGCGCGCAGGCGCGCCTCGCTGGCCGGCTCCGCCCAGGCGCGCAACAACGCCAGCATCTCGCCGGCCTCGCGGCTGGCGAACACGCTCTCCTGGGTCAGCGCCACGCTGGCCACGCCGCGTTCGGCCAAGGCCTGGCGCACCCGGTCGCCCTGGCGGTGGGTGGACACCAGCACCGCGATGTCGCCGCCGGCCAGCGGCCGGCGCGCGTCGCCGGCGACGATGGCGGCGCGGCCGTCGGCCGCCAGCGCCAGCAAGCGCGCGATCTCGTCGGCGCAGGCGTCGGCGGCCAGCGCGGTGGCGGTTTCGCCGCTGGCGGCCTTGTCCGCCGTCTCCGGCCGCAGCCATTGGAAGCAGAACGGCGGCCTGTCGTCGTCGACCTCCAGCCGGCCGCCGGAGGCCGGCTGCGCCGCCACCGGCTGATAGGCGATGCCCTCGATCAGAAACGGCAGTTCGCGCGCGAACAGCGCGTTGACGGTGCTCACCAACGGGGCTTCGGAGCGGCGGTTGGTGTCCAGCGTGTAATGATGTTGCGCGTCGCCGCGCGCCGCCAGATAGGCGAAAATGTCGGCGCCGCGGAAGCTGTAGATCGCCTGCTTGGGATCGCCCACCAGGAAGACCGGCCGCTGCTGCGCGACGAAGCAATGGCGAAAGATCGAGTACTGGATGGGGTCGGTGTCCTGGAATTCGTCGATCAGCGCCACCTGGAAGCTGCGCGCCACATGGGCGGCCAGCAGCGGGCCGCTGATGGGATCGGCCAGCGCCGCGCCCAGATCGGTCAGCAGGTCGTCGAAGCTGCGGCTGCGCTCGCCGGCGCGGCGCGCGCTCAGTTGCTCATTGGTCCAGGCGATCAGCTCCAGCTTGAGCTGAGCCACCGACAGCGCCACCTCGTCCAGATAAGCGTCCCAGGCGCCCAGCCAGGCCTCCACCAACGCGAACAAGGGGTGTTCCGGCGCGGCGTGGCCTTTCTTCATGCCCTTGGCCAGCGAGGCCGGCAGCAGCTTGTCCAATTGACGGCGGCCGTCCTTGTCCAGCACCGGCGTGGCGTCCGGCGCGGCCAGCAGGCCGTTCAAGGCGCCGATGGCGCGCTCGATGATGGCCGGGCTATAACTGCGCGCGTTGAAGCCCGCGGCGGCGCGCAGCAGATCGGCCGCCTCCGCCGCCAGTTCCGGCCGCACCGCCAGCGCCCGCCAGCCTTGCTCCACCGCGAGCAAGGCGCGCTCCAGTCCGGCGACGTGCGGCGCGCGCATGCGCAGATAGGGCTTGGACAGATAGGGCCGGATGTCCGCCAGCCAACCGTCCGGCGTTTCGCCGTTGTCCACCAGCACTTGGGCGAGCAAGGGATCGTCCACCACCCGCCGTCGCCAAAAATCGTCGACGATTTCGGTCAAGCGCTCCTCGTCGTCGCTGACCAGCTCGGCTTCGAAAGTCTGGCTGCTTTCAAAGGCGGCGTCGGTCAGCACTCGCTGGCAGAAGCCGTGAATGGTGTAGATGGCGGCGGCGTCGAAGCCGGTGATCGCGGCCTTGAGCCGCTGCAATGCCCGCTCCCGCTCCGCGCCCGGCGGAAAACGCTGCACCAGCGCCGACAGGAAGGGATCGCCGCCGGCCTCGCCTTCCCCGGCCAGCGTTTGCGCCAGCTCGCTCAGCCGCCGGCGCAGGCGCTCGCGCAGCTCCGCGGTGGCCGCCTTGGTGTAGGTGACCACCAGCACTTGATCGACGGTGGGCGGCGACTGGCCGTCGCGCTCTTCCAGCAAAAGCCGGGCGAACAGGGCCGCGATGGTCCAGGTCTTGCCGGTGCCGGCCGAGGCCTCGATCAGGTTGATGCCGCTCAGCGGGCAGTTCAGCGCGTCCAGCGCTTGGGGAAGCAGGCTCATGATGGCGACACTTTAATTCGATTCGAGCTTTTAAACGACCCGTAAGCGGGATGAGACGCGCTCGCCGCGTTCAGAAGCGTTCGTCCAGAATAGCCGGCAGAACGATTTCCCGCGCGAAGGAGGCGTCGGACAAATTCAGCACGGCGCGCGCCAGGCTCACCACGTCATGCAAGGGGATCAGCTGGCCGGCGCCACGCTCGGCGGCCTGCTCGCGGGGCACGGACAAATCGTCCTCGGTATTGAGATAGCCCAATTGCAGGCAGGTCACGGCCAGACGCTGCGCGCGGTATTCCTCGCGCAGCGCGTCGGCCATGCCGCTCAAGGCGAACTTGCTCGCGGCGAAAGCCACTTCGGGGCGGCCGCTGCGCGACAGGCCGGATGTCGATCCCGTCAGGAACAGCTGCGGTTTGGCCGCGCCCGACATGCGCGGCAACACATGCTTGAGCAGCAGAATGGTCGAAGCGATATTGACCTGGACCACGTCCAGCAGCTCCTGATCCGAGCAGCGGGAGAAGGCATAGGACGGCTCGAACGCCTCCCGCTCCCAGACGCCCACATTGCACATCACCACGTCCAGCCGTTCCGGCAGAGCGCTGACGACCTGTCGCACGGCCTGGGCCGGATCGGACAAATCGGCTTCGATCCAGTCCAAGGCCAGGCCGGCCGGCGGCCGCAAACCCTCGGGCCTGCGCCTGGACACGCCGACCACACGGTCCCCCTCAGTCCCCAATCCCTCAACAAAAGCCTTGCCAAGGCCACGGCTCGCTCCAATGATCAAGATATTCACGGCGACTCCCGAATCCGTCTGCGCGGCGGTTCCGCTGCAGTTCCAGATGAGAAGGATACCCGATTCGCCAAATTTGTCGGCCACGCCGGCAAAGGGGATAATCGCCGCCCGAACCCCGCATTCAAGGCCCGACACAATGAGCGACTCCGCAATCCGACTTTCAAAACGCATGGTGGAGCTGGGTCTGTGCACGCGGCGCGAAGCCGACGCCTGCATCGAACAGGGTCTGGTGAAAGTGGACGGCCAGACCGTCACCGCGCTGGGCAGCCGGGTGGAGCCGCAACAGCGCGTCGAACTCACGGGCCGGCCCGAGATCCAGCGCGACGCGGCGGTCACCCTGCTGCTGCACAAGCCCGCCGGCGCCGAGCCGCTGGCCGTGCTGGGGCCGGACAGCCAGTTGCCGGGCGACGTCAGCGGGCTGAGCTGGCTGCCGCGCCATCGCCAGCATCTGCAAGGTTTCGGCGCCGTCGCCGAGCGCGCCCACGGACTGGTGGCGCTGACCCAGGATCGCAAGCTGGCGCAGCGGCTGGCCGATTGCCAGCTGGAATTCCTGATC
Source organism: Chromobacterium sp. LK11 (assembly GCF_001043705.1). NCBI lineage: Bacteria > Pseudomonadati > Pseudomonadota > Betaproteobacteria > Neisseriales > Chromobacteriaceae > Chromobacterium > Chromobacterium sp. LK11. The sequence continues at coordinate 115,262 of NZ_LDUR01000016.1, read as the reverse complement.
AACGTCGACGCCGCGCCCGCCGCCGCCGAGCTGCAACAGCGGCAGAACGCCCTGCGCCCCGGCGGCAAGCCGCCGCGCGAGCTCAAGGTCTCGCGCCAGAGCGACCGCCAGCTGCGCCTGGTGCTCGCGGCGCGCGACGCGCGCTGGCTGGACGACATCTGCGCCGGCCTGGGCGTCAGCCCGCTGGCGCTGCGCTGCATCCGCATCGGGCGGCTGGCCATCGGCCAGTTGGCCGCCGGGCAGTGGCGTTATGTGCCGGACTTCGAGCGTTTCTGAGCTGTCAGCTTCATGCCCAAGGCCAATGCCGCCGCCGCGTTGCGCGCGGCGCGGCTGACATTGTCCGCGGCCTCGGCCAAGGCCTGTTCCTGACTGCACGGCCGGCTGACCGCGGCGAACACCGCGTCCAGGCCGTGCGCGTGGGTCAGCTCGCTGCCCGCGCCCAAGCAACCGCCTATCGCCAGCACCGGCACGCCATGGCGCTGGGCGACGCGGGCGACGCCTATCGGCGTCTTGCCTTGCACGCTCTGACTGTCGATGCGGCCTTCTCCGGTCACCGCCAGATCGGCGTCGGCCAGCGCCGCGTCCAGACCGACGGCCTCGGCGACGATGGCGCTGCCGGAGCGCAGCCGGCCGCCCAGGCAGGCCAGCAGCGCGGCGCCCATGCCGCCGGCCGCGCCGCCGCCGGCCGCGTCGGCCGCCGCCACGCCCGACTCCCCTTCCATCAAGACCGCGAAACGCGCCAGCGCCGCGTCCAGCTCCACCACCATCGCCGGCGTCGCGCCCTTCTGCGGCCCGAACACCGCCGACGCGCCGCGCGGGCCGGTCAGCGGATTGTCGACATCGCAGGCCACGTCGATGCGGCAGGCAGCCAAGCGCGGGTCCAGTCCGGACAGGTCCAGCCGCGCCAGCCGCGCCAAGGCCGCGCCGCCGGCCGGCAACTCCGCTCCGTCCGCATCCAGCAGCCTGACGCCCAGCGCCTGCAGCATGCCGGCGCCGCCGTCGTTGGTAGCGCTGCCGCCTATGCCCAGCACGAAGCGGCGCGCGCCGGCGTCCAGCGCGTCGCGAATCAGATCGCCGGTGCCGTGGCTGCCGGTCAGCAGGGGATTGCGCCGCGCCGGCGACAACAGCGCCAGACCGCTGGCGGCGGCCATTTCTATCACCGCCACGCCGTCCGCGGTCAAGCCGTAGCGGGCGGACAGCCTGTCGCCCAGCGGGCCTCGCACGGCAGCCTCGCGCCACTGGCCGCCCAGCGCGTCCAGCATGGCCTGCACCGTGCCCTCGCCGCCGTCCGCCATCGGCAGCTTGCAATAGCGGACGGCGGGAAACACCTGGCGGAAGCCGTCCTCTATCGCCTGGGCCACCTGCAGCGCGCTCAGGCTTTCCTTGTAGGAGTCCGGGGCAATCACGATTTTCATGCGGTTTTCAATCACGAGAGATGACAAGAGCAAGATATTAGCGATTGACCAGCCGCGGCGGAATCCTCAGCACCAGCAAGGCGCCGGCCAGCATCACACCGGACAGGATGTACAGCGCCGGATCGGTGCTGTGGGTCATATCCTTGATCCAGCCCACCAGGAAGGGGCTGACGAAGCCTGCCACCTGACCCAGCGAGTTGATCAGCGCCAGCCCGCCGGCGGCGGCGGCGCTGCCTAGGAAGGCGGTGGGCAGCGGCCAGAACATCGACAGCCCGGCCAAAGCGCCCATGGTGGCCAGTGTCAGGCCCAGCATGGACAGCCAGACCGCGCCGCCGCTATTGGCCGCCAGCAGCAGGCCGGCCACGCCCATCAGCAGCGGCAGCACCACATGCCAGCGGCGTTCGCCGCGCCGGTCGCCGGAACGGCCGACCCAGACCATGAAGAAGCAGGCGGCCAGATAGGGCAAGGCGCTGAGCCAGCCGATGACGCCGGCGCTCTGGAAGCCCAGGCCCTTGATGATGGACGGCAACCAGAAGTTGATCGCGTACACCCCCATCTGGATGGCGAAATAGATCGCGCCCAGCATCCAGACATTGGCGTTGCGCAGCACGCTGGCGAAAGACTGCTCCATCGGACGCTGCGCCGCGCGCCGCGCCTCGTCGTCGATCAGCGCCTGTTGCATCGCCGCCTTCTCTTCCGCGCTCAGCCAGCGCGCCTGGGCGATGCCGTCGTTCAGATAGAAGTACACGCCCAGGCCCAGCAGCACCGTGGGCAGGCCTTGCAGCAGGAACAGCCATTGCCAGCCGGCCAGGCCACCCTGCCCGGCGGCGAAATGCTGCAGCATCCAGCCGGACAGCGGGCCGCCCAGCACGCCGGACACCGGAATCGCCGACATGAACAGCGCCATCACCTGGCCGCGCTTGTCGGCCGGGAACCAGCGAGTGAAATACAGCACGATGCCGGGGAAGAAGCCGGCCTCGGCCACGCCGGTGAAAAAGCGCAGCAGATAGAAGGACTGCGGCGTGGACACGAACATCAGGCAGGCGGACAGCGTGCCCCACACCAGCATCAGCAAGGCGATCCAGCGCCGCGCGCCCACCTTGTGCAGCATCAGATTGCTGGGCACGCCGCACAGCACGTAGCCGATGAAGAAAATGCCGGCGCCCAGGCCGTAGACGGTTTCGCTCAGACCCAGCGCGTCCAGCATCTCCAGTTTGGCGAAGCCGACGTTGACGCGGTCCAGATAGTTGAACAGATAACAAACGAAAATGAAGGGAATCAGCCGCCACACGGCTTTCTTGTAAGCGCCGGCCAGAATGTCCTGCCGCGGCGCGCTCAGGGTGTCGCTAGGGTTCAAATCCATCTCCTCTGCGCGCGGGGGCCATTCCCTCCGGCGCCTCTCCTTGGTTCCGATGAATATTGTTTTTGTATTGCGTCGCTCATTCTGGTCAGCGCCGCCGGAAAATACCTCGTGCAAACGTCTGGTTTATGACGGGAAAAAACCGGAATATATTATGCAAACGCATAAACTCCGGAAACGCCATGCCCATTCTGACCGCCGAACTCGCGCAGGACATCGTCAGCCGCACCATGCGCATCATCCCCTTCAACGTGAACGTGATGGACGCCCGGGGCGCGATCCTGGGCAGCGGCGACGCCGGCCGGCTGGGGCAATTGCACGACGGCGCGCTGCTGGCGCTGGCGCAGCGGCGCACGGTGGAGATCGACGAGGCCACCGCCGGCAAGCTGCACGGCTCGCGTCCCGGCATCAACCTGCCCTTGCATGTGGACGGCCGCATCGCGGGCGTGGTCGGCCTGACCGGCCGGCCGGATCAGGTGCGCCAGTTCGGCGAACTGGTGCGGCTGACCGCCGAGATGATTCTGGAGCAGGCGCAGTTGCAGCGGGCGCTGCAACACGACGCGCGCCAGCGCGAGGCTTTCGTGCTGGAATGGATACGCGAGGAATCCGGCGCGGCGCTGGACGCCTGGGCCCAACGGCTGGGACTGCGGCTGGAGCAACACCACGTGGCGCTGAGCCTGCAGCTGGATGAAGAGAGCTTGGCCGCCGACCAGGCCCAGGCGGCGCTGCACCAGCTGCAAGCGGCGCTTGCCGTGCGCTGGCCGCGCTTGCTGAGCGCGGCCGCCGGTCCTTATGAACTGGTGCTGGTGGAGGCCTGCGACGACAATGACGAAACCGAACGCGAAGCACAGCTACAGCGGCGGCTGCAAGCGCTGAGCGCCTGGCTGGAACAGGCGGAAGCGCCGGATTACCACTTGGGCATGGGCATTGCGTTGCCCGGCCGCGACGGCGCGGCTCAATCCTGCCGCAGCGCGCGCGCCGCCGCCCGAATCGGCCGGCAACGGCAAGCGGAACGGCGCTCGCACAGCTATTACGATCTGGCGCTGCCGGTGTTGTTGTCCGACCTCGACCACGGCTGGCAGGCCCAGCAACTGCGACTGCCGCTGCGGCGGCTGGAGCAGACCGGCAAGAGCGGACTGCGCCGCACCGCCGAAATCTGGTTCGCCCACCAATTCCATCCCGGCGCCACCGCGCGGGCGCTGCACATCCACCGCAACACCCTGGATTACCGGCTGGACCGCATCGCCGAGATCACCGGTCTGGACCTGCAACGGCACGAGGACCGTTTCCGGCTTTATATCGCGCTGCTGCTGGCTTGAAGCTCAGTCGTCCCCGCCCTCTGGCTGCTAGCCTATCCGCTTCAGCCGCGTCGGCTTCGCGCCCTGCTGCGCCAGCGCGATCTCCAGCAGCGTCTCAAGGCGGATCACCCGCTCGGCCAGGCTTTCTATCTTGGCTTGCTGGCTTTTCATCGCCCCGGCCATCCGTTCCACCTTGTCGTTCATTTTGATCACGGTGGTCAAGGCGTCCCACATCTTGTCGGCCGCTCCCATCACGCCACCCGCTTGCCGTTGGCGCGCGCCTCCATGGTGGCGATGCCGCGGTTGGAGGCTTCGATGCAACTCAAGGCCTCGTCGATGGCGGCCCCGGCCTGGGCGGTGGTTTTCTCCATCGGATCCATCATGCCGGCCAGCAGCGCATCGTCGTCCTCGGGCCGGAAGGCGTCGGCGCGACCGGATGCGCTACACTAGCGCTTTTCTCCCGAATTCGCTGCCATGACGCGGACCACCTCACTCTCCCGCCGGCTGGCCTGGACCGCCGCAGCCGGCTGCCTGGGCTACTACCTGCTGCTGGCGCTGCGCCCGGCCTGGCTGGAAGCCAAGCTCGCCAGCTGGCCGGCGTCCGTCCTGCTGGCGCTGGCCATGTTCCTGCTGTTCTTCCTGCTGGCCGCCGGCTACGCGCTGGCCGCCGGCCGCGCCGACGACTCGGAGCCTTCATGAGCCACGCCTCCGCCTTTTTCCTATTGTTCGTGCTGCTGACCCTGGCCATCACCGCCGCCGCCGCGCGGCGCACCGCCTCGGCCGGCGATTTCTACACCGCCGGCGGCCGCATCCGCGGCTGGCAGAACGGCCTGGCGTTGGCCGGCGATTATCTGTCCGCGGCGGCCTTCCTCGGCGCCGCCGGCATGTATTTGTCCCAGGGCTACGATTCGCTGGCCTACGCCGTCGGCACCCTGGCCGGCTGGCCGCTATTGCTGCTGTTGCTGGCGGAGAAGCTGCGCGGCAGCGGCTGCTACACCGTCGCCGCGGTGCTGGGCCGGCGCTTCGACCACGACGGGGTGCGGCTGGCCGCCAGCGTCAACTCGCTGACGGTGACGCTGTTCTACCTGATCGTGCAGATGGTGGGCGCCGGCAAACTGATCGAGCTGCTGTTCGGCCTGCCCTATCTCGCCGCCGTGAGCCTGGTGGGGGCGCTGATGGTGCTCTACGTGGCGCTGGGCGGCATGCTGGCCACCACCTGGGTGCAGATGGTCAAGGCGGCGCTGATGTTCGGCTGCGCGCTGCTGCTGGCCGGCGGCGTGCTGGCGCGCTTCGGCGGCGATCCGGCGCGGCTGTTCGCCGCCGTCGAGGCGCTGCGCGGGCCGCAGGCCTTTCTGCCCAGTCCGGCGCTGAGCGAGCCGCTGGAAGTGTTGTCGCTGGGCCTGGGCCTGTGCCTGGGTCTGCTGGGCCTGCCCCATGTGCTGATGCGCTTCTTTACCGTGCCGGACCGCCGCGCCGCGCGTCAGTCCGCCTGCTTCGCCACCGGCCTGATCGCGCTGTTCTTCGCCGTCAACATCGTCATCGGCTACGGCGCGCTGGCCTTGGTGACGCCGGAGCCCGGCTTCCACGACGCCGCCGGCAAGCTGCTGGGCGGCGGCAATATGGCCGCCATCCACCTGGCCACCCTGCTGGGCGGACCCGTCTGGCAGGGCCTGGTGGCGGCGGTGGCCTTCGCCACCATTCTGGCGGTGGTGGCCGGCCTGGCCATGGCCGGCGCCAGCGCCATCAGCCATGACCTCTACGCCGCCTGGTGGCGGCGCGGCCGCGCCGACGCCAACGCCGAACTGCGGGTGTCGCGATGGGCCACCGTCGGCCTGGGCCTGCTGGCGCTGCTGCTGTCCACGCTGTTCCAGCAACAGAACATCGCCTTCCTGATGGGCCTGGCCTTCGCCATCGCCGCCTCCGCCAACTTCCCAGTGCTGCTGCTGGCCCTGCACTGGCCCGGCCTCAGCGCTCGCGGCGCGCTGTGGGGCAGCCTGGGCGGGCTGGCCGCGGCGGCGGCGCTGATCGTGGCCGGTCCGGCGGTCTGGGTGGGCGCGCTGGGCCACGCCAAGCCGCTGTTCCCTTACGCCAACCCGGCCTTGTTCTCGGTGCCGCTGGCCTTTGCGCTGGCTTGGCTGGGTTCGCGCCGCGGCGCAACGGCGGTATCATCGGCTAGCGAAACTTCGAATCGATCCCAACGCTCATGACCACACTGACTCTTTACGGCAACCGCCTGTCCGGCCACAGCTACAAGGTGCGCCTGGCGCTGATGCTGGCCGATGTTTCCCATGATTACGTCCACGTGGACCTGGCCGTGCCGCGCGAGCAGCGCCCGGAAGATTTCCGCGCCGCCAGCCGCTTCGGCGAAGTGCCGGTGCTGGTGGCCGACGGCACCGTGCTGTGCCAGTCCAACGCCATCCTGCAATGGCTGGCCAATAATTTCGGCCAGCTCAGCGGCGAGCACGGCAGCCGCGAAACCGTGCGCGAATGGCTGAGCTGGGAAGCCAACCGCGTCGGCTTGTCGGTGCCCAATCTGCGCTGGTCGCGGCTGAACCGCCTGCCGCAGCCGGAAGTGGAGGCCTGGCTGGAACAGCGCGCGCGCGCCGATCTGGACACCCTGAACGCCGCCCTGGCCGAACAGCCCTTCCTCGCCGGCCAGCGGCTGAGCATCGCCGACCTGTCCGCCAGCGCCTATCTGTGGTGGCTGGCCGACACCGGCCTCGACGTCGCCGGCTGGCCGCAGGTCCAGGCCTGGCTGGAACGCATCGCCCAGCAGCCGGGCTGGCAGCACCCCGACGTGCTGATGGCGCCGGACATTCCCGACTGAGCCTCCACGGAGCCCGCCCATGCCGTCCCGTCCCGATTGCATCCGACACTGGAGCGAGTTGATCGAAGCCGACTCGCAAAGCTACCCCGACAGCCGGGAGCCGCTGGCGCGCGGCGCGGCGCTGGGCAAGCATTACGGCTTCGCCCGCCTCGGCATCCACCACGAATTGCTGGAGCCGGGCCAGCGCACCAGTTGGCCGCACGCCGAAAAAACCGAGGACGAGTTCGTCCACGTGCTGGAGGGCGAACCCGACGTCTGGCTGGACGGCGCGCTGCACCGGCTGCGGCCCGGCGATTCGGTGGGCTTCAAGGCCGGCACCGGCCTGGCCCACACCTTCATCAACAATACCGAGCGACCGGTGCGCCTGCTCTGCGTCGGCGACGTCAATCGCGCCGACAATCAGGTGCACTACCCGCTGCACCCGGCGCGCAACGCCGCCATCGGCGCGCTGCACTGGGGCGACGCGCCCGAGCGGCCGCTGGGCGATCACGACGGCCTGCCCGACCTGCTGCGCGCGGCCGGAGGCCCTTTCTGACATGAACGATTTTCTCCAGGCCGCCGCGTCCCTGATCGGCCCGGCCCATCTGCTGACCGACGCCGCCGACACCGCGCCCTACACCCTGGACTGGCGCCGCCGCTACCAGGGCCGCCCGCTGGCGGTGGCGCTGCCCGGCAGCGCCGCCGAGGCCGCGGAGCTGGTCAAGCTCTGCCGCCGCCACCAGGTGGCCATCGTGCCGCAGGGCGGCAACACCTCCACCTGCGGCGCGGCCACGCCTGACGCCAGCGGCCGCCAATTGGTGGTGGCGATGCGGCGGCTGCGCGCGGTGCGCAAGCTGGACCCAGACAACAACGCCATCACCGTGGAGGCCGGCGCCACATTGCGCGAGGTGCAGTTGGCGGCGGAACAGGCCGGCCGGCTGTTTCCGCTGTCGCTGGCCTCGGAAGGCAGCTGCCAGATCGGCGGCAACCTGTCCACCAACGCCGGCGGCGTGGCGGTGCTGCGCTACGGCACTATGCGCGAACTGACGTTGGGCCTGGAGGTGGTGCTGCCGGACGGCCGAGTGCTGGACGCGCTGGCCGGCCTGCGCAAGGACACCACCGGCCTGGACCTCAAGCAATGGTTCATCGGCGCCGAGGGCCAACTGGGCCTGATCACCGCCGCCACGCTGAAGCTGTTCCCCCAGCCCAGCGCCCGCGCCACCGCGCTGATCGGCGTCGACGACATCGAAACCGCCATCGTCTGGCTCAACGGCCTGCGTCAGCGCTTCGACGACCGCCTCACCGCCTTCGAGGTGATAGAGGCGGACTGCCAGCAGGCGATAGCACGCCACCGTCCCGGCCAGCTGCCGTTCACCGCGCCGTGGCTGCTGTTGATCGAATTGTCCGACGGCGGCGACGACGCCGCGCTGAACGAGGCGCTGCTGGAATGGCTGGCCGGGCAGACCCCGCGCGACGGCGTGGTGGCGCAAAGCGAGGCCGAGCGGCGCAAGCTGTGGCTGCTGCGCGAGGAGATTTCGGAAATCCAGAAACAGGACGGCCCCAGCATCAAGCACGACATCGCGGTGCCCACCTCGGCGCTGCCGCAACTGGTGCGCGACTGCGGCGCCGCGCTGCGCCGGGCTTATCCCGGCGTGCGCATCGTCGCCTTCGGCCACGCCGGCGACGGCAATCTGCACTACAACATCAGCTACACTCGGCCCGGCAACGCCGACCTGTTCGACGACGAGCCGGCGGTCAACGCCATCGTCTACGACCATGTCTACCGGCTGGGCGGCACGCTGGCGGCCGAGCACGGCATCGGCCAGCTCAAGCCGCAGTGGCTGGAACGCTACAAGGACCCGCTGGCTCTGGAGCTGATGCGCGCGCTCAAGGCCGCGCTGGACCCGGAGCGGCTGATGAATCCGGGCAAGTGGTTGTGAGCCGGCGGCTCAAGCGCTGATCCCCAAGCCGTCCGGCAGCGCCCGCGCCAGCCGCGCCAACGGCTCCGCCCAGTCCCCCGGCTCGCTTTGGCGGAACAAACGATGTCCCGGATACCAGGGCGTGGTTTCGCTCTCCAGTCCCCAGCGCCAGTCGGCGTGCCGCGCCGACAGCAACAAGGCGCAGGGCAGCCCCAGCGCGCCGGCCAGGTGGCCGAAGGCGGTGTCCACCGTCGCCACCCCGTCCAGCTCCGCCAGCAAGGCGGCGCTGGCGGCGAAGTCCGCCAGCTCATCCCCCAGCGCCGGCACGCCGCGCGCGCGCAGCCAGTCGCGCTCCGTCTCGCTCAGGTCCGGCTGCAAGGCCAGCCACTGAACGCCGGGCAGCGCCAGCAGCGGGACCAGCGCCTCCAGATCCGGCAAGGAGCGGCAATGGTCGAACTCGTGCTCCGGCCGGCCGCGCCACACCAGTCCCAGCTTGCGGCCGCCGGCCGGCAAGCGCGCGCGCCAGGCCGCGCGCGCGGCGGCGTCGGCGCGCAGATAGGCCGGCTCCGGCGTCGGCTCCGGCTGCAGCAGGCCGGGCAAGCTCATCGAAAACACATGGCAATCATGCTCCGGCCACGGTCCGTCCAGGCCGGCGATCGGCAGCCACTCCACCGGCCAGCCCTGGGCCTCCAGCAAGGGCAGCAAGGCGGGACGGCAGGCGGCGATCACCCGCCCAGGCCCGCGCCGCAACAACTGCGGCAGGTAACGCGCCATCTGCAAGGCGTCGCCGTAGCCCTGCTCGAACCACAGCAACAGCCGGCGACCGCCCAGTTCCTCGCCGCGCCAGCGCGGCGACGCCAGGGCCGGCGACGGCGCGGTTTCCAGTCGCGCCTCGTGCAAGGGCCAGCCTTCGCCCCAACGCCGCTGGGTCAGCAGCAGATAAGCCAGATTGCGGCGCAGCCCGGCGTGCAGCGGCTGAGCGTCCAGCCCGGCGCGCAGCGTCGCTTCGGCCTCTTCCCAACCGCCTTGCTGCGCCAAAGCCAGCGCCAATTGCTGGTGCGCTTCCGCTCCGACCGGCTCCAGCGCCAAGGCGCGGCGCGCCAGCGGCTCCGCTTCCGCGCTGCGCCCTTGCCTCCACAGGCACAAGGCCAGATTGCCCAGCACCTGCGCCTGTTCCGGCGCGCGCTCCGCCGCCGCGCCCAGGCAGGCTTCCGCCTCCGCCCAACGCCGCTGCGCCTGCAACAGCAAACCCAGATTGGTCAGCGCGCCGGCATGGCCGGCCTCCAGCACCAGCGCCCGGCGCAACAGCGTCTCCGCCTCGGCCCGCTCGCCGCGCTCGGCCAGCCGCTGTCCCAACAGATTGAGCGCGTCCACGTCGTCCGGCGCGCAGGCCAGCGCCCGGCGCAGCCAGTCCTCGGCCTCCTCCGGCCGCCGCCGATACAATAAGCGGCCCAGATTGAAGCAATGGGCGGCGGACTGCGGCCGCAGCCGCAAGGCCAGCCGATACTGGGCCTCGGCCTCGTCCAACCGCCCCGCCTCCTCCAGCAATACGCCCAGATTGCCCTGGCAGGCGGCGTGCTCGGGGCGCTGCGCCAGTTCCGCGCGGTAATGCGCCTCCGCCTGCGCCAGCTGGCCCTGCGCCATCAGGCAACGTCCCAGGTTGTAATGCGCGTCCGGAGTCCGCGGATCGCATTGCAGCGCCTGGCGCCAACACTGCTCGGCCATCGCCAGTTGCTCCAGCCGCGCGGCGCACACGCCCAGCAGGTTCCACAATTCTGCGTTGTCCGCCTGGGCCTGCAAGCCGCTTTGCGCGGCCAGCAGCGCGCCGTGCAGGTCGCCGGCGGCCAGCAAGGCGCCCGCTCGCAGGGCGTCGGAAGTCGATTCGGTCATAAGTTTTCAGCGCCCGGAACGCGCCTGGCCGGCGTCGTCCCGATAAGCGCTTTTTGAAATCCGCTGAATATCGTCTCCCGCATAGTAACCAGCATCTCTTCCCGCTGTAATGCCCTTCGCCATGCTTGACCTGGATTTTCCAGACGCAACGGCCCTTTCTCTGGATAAGCGGCAATGAAGCCCACCTCGCCTCAAGCCTCAAACCCGTCCCTACCGGCCGAACTGGGCTGGATGTGCAAACAGGCGGCGCCTTCAGATACGAAAACGGCCGGAAGAGCATGCTCCCCGGCCGTGTGTTGTTGCCTTCGCCGTCTTACAGGCGGAACTTGTCGAACTCGGCGTTCATCTTGCCGGCATTGAGCGACAAGCCGGTCAGCGTGCTGCTGACGTTCTGCAAGGCGTCGTCGTTTTCCAGCACGTGGCCGTTGATCGCCTCCGAGCTTTGCGCGATCGAGGTGGTGGCCTTGTGCTGCTCGCTGGTCGAATCCGAGATTTCGTTCATCTTGGCCACCACGTCCAGCATGGAGGCGCGGATTTCCTCGATCTTGGCCACCGCTTCGCGCGTCAGTTCCACGCCCTCGTCCACCGCGGCCACGGTCTGGTTGACGTCGTTGACCGCGCGGCCGGTTTCGTCGCGGATCGCGCTGACCATATTGGAGATTTCCAGCGTGGCCTGGGCGGTGCGCTCGGCCAGCTTGCGCACTTCGTCGGCCACCACGGCGAAGCCGCGGCCCTGTTCGCCGGCGCGCGCCGCCTCGATCGCCGCGTTCAAGGCCAAGAGATTGGTCTGGTCGGCGATGTCGCGGATCACATTGGTGATGCCGGAAATTTCCTGCGAACGCTTGTCCAGCGAGGACAGCATAGTTTCCAGGCCGCGCACCGACTGCACCGTGCCCTCCATGCCGCTGGACAGGCGCTGCATATTGCTGGCGCTGGCCTCCAGGCTGGCGCCGGTCAGGCTGGTCAGTTCGTCGGCCTGGCGCGCGCTGTCGGCGATGTGGGAGATCGATACCGTGATCTGCTCCAGCGTGGCCGCGTTGGACGAGGACACGTCGGAAATGTGGCGCGAGCTGTCGGCCACGCCGGCCACCAGCTGGCTGGCGTCCTGCACCCCGTTGACCACGCCGGCGGCGTCCTGCTTCAGGCCGCGGAACAGCTGCGCCAGCTGGGCGACGAAGGTGTTGAAGGCGCGCGCGGTGGCGGCGATTTCATCCTGGCCGTCGTCCTTCAGCCGCAAGGTCAGATCGCCCTCGCCGTGGGAGATGTCCTCCATCGCGTTTTTCAGGCGCACCAGGCCGGCCAGCATGCGGCCTATCACCAGGCTGGCCAGCGGGATCATCAGCACGAACACCAGCGCGGTCAGGCCGGCGATGGTGTAGAGCAAGGTGGTCAACGGCGCCAGCACGGTGGCGCGGTCCGCCGCCAGCGCCATCACCCAATTGGTGCCGGGGATTTCCTGCGCCGACAGCAACATGGCCTGGCCGGAGATCTGCACTTCCGACGCCTGGTCGTGGCTGACGATGTCGGCCAAGCGCTCCGGCGTCAGTTCCGGCGCCACGCTGGTGATGGGCTTCAAGGCCAGGTCGGTTTGCGGGTGGGCGATCACCGTGCCCTTCTTGTCCACGATGAAGGCGTAGCCGTTGCCGCGCACTTTCAGGCCCAGCACCGATTTCACCAGCGCGTCCACCATCACGTCGCCGCCCACCACGCCGGCGAAGACGCCGTTGTGGTTGAACGGGGCGGAAATGGTCACCGTCAGTTTCTTGGTGGCTTCGTCCAGATAGGGGTCGGTCACCACCGCCTGGCCGCTGTCCTTGGCGCGCTTGTACCAGTCTCGGTCCGCCACCTTGTAGTCGGCCGGCGCCGTCCAGTCGTCGGAAAACAGCGAGCGGCCGTCGGCGTAGCCGGCGTAGTTGACGTTGAAACCGCCGGCCTTGGCGCCGGTCTTGAGGAAGCGGATGGCGTCGGACTCGGACGCCATCGTGCTCTGCGCGACGATCTGCTGTTTTTTCTCGCCCAGCCAGGTGGTCACCACCGCGCTTTGTCCCATCAGGCTGGCCTCGAACTCCTGATCCAGACCCTGCAATATTTCCGTGCGCATCTGCACGAAGACGATGACCACCAGCACCAAACCAAACAGCGCCATCAATAGCGCGTTCAGGGCAATCAGCCGGCTACGGAGCGATTTCATAACAGTCCTTTTTTCTCGCGTGATTGACAACCATGGCTTTGATGCCGCGCGTTTCCGGCGACACTCCCCTTACCGTTGGCAGCCAATTGTTATTGTTGATTTATATTCTGATCAGTTTAACGGATGTCACCCGTTATAAATATCAAATATGGGTAGGGTTGTGACAGATTATGATTTTGTTTGATCAAACGCAGAGGCAAAAGACAAGGCGGGAGCGGACGGCGGGCAAAAAAAACCCCCTGCGGTTTGACAACGGCAGGGGCCAACACGAGGAAGAAACGTCGTCCGGCGGACCGGCCGACATTTCGAGGGGCTAACACCTCAAAACCATACGGTTTTCAGTGCAGCCGCTACTGTAGCGTAATTACTCTATTTCGTCCACCCTATTCGGCTGATCGGATCAATCCCGCCAGCGATAATCGCGGAACTGCTCGCGCAGCCGCACTTTCTGCAATTTGCCGGTGGCGGTGTGCGGCAGCTCCTCGACGAAGACCACGTCGTCGGGCGTCCACCATTTGGCGATCTTGCCTTCGTAAAAGCCCAGCAATTCCTCCACCGAGGCGTCGGAGCCGGGCTTGAGCACCACCACCATCAGCGGCCGCTCGTCCCACTTGGGATGCGGAATGCCGATGGCCGCCGCCTCCGCCACCGCCGGATGGCCCACCAGGATGTTCTCCAGCTCGATGGAACTGATCCACTCGCCGCCGGACTTGATCACGTCCTTGGTGCGGTCGGTGATGCGCATGAAGCCGTCGGCGTCTATGGTCACCACGTCGCCGGTGTTGAACCAGCCGTCGGCGCTGTGGCTGGCGTCCAGTTCGCGGCGGAAGTATTGCGACAGCACCCACAGGCCGCGCACCTGCAGATTGCCGAAGGCCACGCCGTCGTGCGGCAGCGGCTTGCCGGCGTCGTCGACGATGCGGAGCTCAACGCCGTAGATCGGCCGCCCCTGTTTGGAGAGCAGCGCGTGCAGGCGAGACGGCTCCAGCCCCTCGTGCTTGAGTTTGGGCGTGCCGGTGGTGCCGCACGGCGACAGCTCGGTCATGCCCCACAGCTGGCGCATTTCCACGCCGTGCTCCGCCAGTTGCTCGATCATGCTTTCCGGCACCGCCGAACCGCCGGCGATCACCCGTTTCAGGGAGTGCAGCTTCAGATGGTTCTTCTGGCAATGCTGCAACAGCATCATCCACACCGTCGGCACTCCGGCGGTGACGGTGACCTGCTCGGTTTCGATCAGCTCGTACAGATTGACGCCGTCCAGCTTGGGTCCGGGCAGCACCAGCTTGCTGCCGTTCATGGTGCAGCTGTAGGGCAGGCCCCAGGCGTTGACATGGAACATCGGCACCACCGGCATCACGCAGGCGCGAGCCGAGATGTCGAAGCTGTCCGGCAAGGCGCTGCCGTAGGCGTGCAGCACGGTGGAGCGGTGCGAGAACAGCACGCCCTTGGGGTTGCCGGTGGTGCCGGAGGTGTAGCACAGGCTGGACGCGGCGTTTTCGTCCAGCAGCGGCCATGAGAACTGGTCGCTGTGGCTGTTGACCAGGTCTTCGTAACACAAGAGATTGGGCAGCCCCGTCTGCGCCGGCATGTGCGCCTTGTCCGTCATCAGCACGAAGGTTTCCACCATGCCCAGCTGCGGGCCGATCTGCTCCACCAGCGGCAGGAAGCTCAGGTCGAACATCAGCACCCGGTCTTCCGCGTGGTTGACGATCCAGGCGATCTGTTCGGCGAACAGCCGCGGGTTCACCGTGTGGCACACCGCGCCGTAGCCGGACACCGCGAAATAGGTTTCGTAATGGCGGTAGCCGTTCCAGGCCAGGGTGCCGACGCAATCGCCCTGGCGCACGCCCAGCGCCGCCAGCGCGTTGGCCAGCTGGCGCGCGCGCCGCGCCGCCTCGCGGTAGGTGTAGCGATGGATGGGCCCCTCCACGGTGCGCGACACGATGGGCGTGTCGCCATGGTAGGTTTCGGCGTGGCGCAGCAAGTCGGAAATCAGCAAAGGCCGGTCCATCATCTGTCCGCGAAGCATGGTTGTCCCCTCCATTGGCATGGTTATGGACATTCACCATACGGCGGCTAGAGTGGACGCTCCAATCAATTTTTCTGATGGCGCGGCCAAGCCGGATTTATACCCTCGTCATTGACGGGTAATTGAAGAACAAAGACCGCCGCCGTCCGCATTCGGCCAATCGGCCGCGGCGGGCCGGCGCTGTAGCAATGCAACAACCGGGATTCAACTCTTCACCGGCTTCTTGGCCAGCATCCGCTGCAAGGTGCGTCGGTGCATGTTCAAGGCGCGCGCGGTGGCGGAGATATTGCCGTCGTTCTCGCTAAGCACCCGTTGCAGATGCTCCCAGGTCACCCGTCGCAACGACATCGGCTGCGGCGTCAGCGGCAGCTCCGGATTGGCCTGCTGCTGCTCGAAAGCGGCCAGGATCTCGTCCACCGTCGCCGGCTTGGCCAGGTATTGCACCGCGCCCAGCTTGGTGGCCTCCACCGCGGTGGCGATGCTGGCGTAGCCGGTCAGGATCAGGATGGCGCTGCGCGGGCAGGCGGCGTGCAGGGCAGGCAGCAGGCGCAGCCCGCTGTCGCCGTCCAGGTTCAGGTCCAGCACGATGCGCGCCGGCGCTTGGCCGGCCAGCTCCAGCGCCTGCGCGGCGCTCTGGGCCGCCGCCACCTGAAAGCCGCGCCGGCTCAGGGAGCGCGCCAGAATGGCGACGAAGGCCTCGTCGTCGTCCACCAACAGAAAATCCAGCATCAAACTCCGTCCTTATCGTCCGCCAGCAAGGGCAGCCGCACCTGCGCGTGCACGCCGCCCTCCGGCCGGTTCAGCAGGCTCAGCGAACCGCCCAGCCGCGCCAGCGTGGCGTGGCTCAGCATCACGCCCAGCCCCATGCCCACCGGCTTGTCGGACGGCAGCGGAGTCAGGCCGGCGCGCTCCAGCTGCTGCTCGGTCAAACAGCCCTGATGGTTGACGATGTCCAGCAGCAAGGCGCCCTGTTCCAGTCGCGCCGCCACCGTCAGCTCGCCGCCGCCGGCTTCGGCCGCGTTGTTGATCAGATTGAAAAACGCCGGCCAGAACGCCGGGTCCAGCGCCACCAGCGGGTCCGGGCCGCGCGGCGTCTGCCAGTCCAGCCGCACGTCCGGCCGCAGCGAGCGCCAGCCGGCCAGCCGCTCGGCCAAGGCCGCGAACAGCGCGGTCTCCCCCGGAGCGGACTCCGAGCCCAGCTTCAAGCGCGCCAGCGCGCTGCCGCAATTGGCCAGCTGCGCCTTCATCAGCCGCAAATCCTCCATCAGCTCGGCGTCACGCTGCCGCGTGGCCAGCAACTCGTCCACCAGCAGGGTCATGGTGTTCAGCGGCGTGGACAGCGAATGGGCGGCGCCGGCCGCCTGCATGCCCACCGCCAGCAATTGCTCGTCGCGCAGCTGGGTTTCGCGCGCCGCCGCCAAGGCCGCCTCGCGCAGCGCCAGCTGTCGCGCGAGCCAGGACACGAAGCCGGCGATCAACAGCGCCGACAGCGCGAAGCTCAACCACATCCCGGTCAAATGCATGGAGAAGATATGCAGGGCGTTGCCGTGATCCACCGGCCAGGACAGATGCCATTCGAACAGCAGGCCGTAGGCCGCGACGCTGGCCAGCGCCAGGCCCCAGGCGAACAGGCCCGGCGACAGCAAGGCGGCGAACAGCACCGGCGGCAGGAACAAGGAGGCCAGCGGGTTGGCCGCGCCACCGGTGAAGGCCAGCAGCTCGGTCAGCACCAGCACGTCGGCGGCCAGCCCCAGGCGCAGGGCCAGCATGGGGTCGCCGCCGTGGCGCAGCCACCACGGCAGGCAGACGTTGACCGCGGCCAGGGTCAGCAGGGCCTGGGACAGCAAAGGCCAGGGCAGGTAGACGTGCTGCCACCAGCAGACCAGCGCCACCGTCGAGCCCAGCAACAGCATCAGCCAACGCAGCCAGCCTATCAGCCGCGCCGAGCGCGCGATGTCCGCGGTCAGGCCCAGCCGCGGAGAGGAAACAGGGAGTCCGGCAATCATGGCCGACACTTTATCACCATGGCGCGCTCAGGGGCGCTGCGACACTTTGCCGCATTGGGCCGCCGCACCCCGCAACTTAGAATTGTCACCTCTAAATTTGTTAACGTTAGTTTCTAAAAAATGACTAAAAAACCGTATTTGCTGCCGATCCCGCTGGCGCTCGCCGTCGGCCACTCCTTTGCCCAGGAGCTGCCGGAATTCCGCGGCGAGGAAGTGCTGGTCACCGCCACCAAGGCGGAACAGCCGCTGAAAATGTCGGTGGACCCGCGCGCGCCGCGCCAGCCGCTGCCGTCCGCCGACGGCGCCGGCCTGCTCAAGGGCCTGCCCGGCTTCAACGTGATCCGCAAGGGCGGCGCCTCCGGCGACCCGCTGCTGCGCGGCCTGGGCGGCTCGCGCCTGGCCATTCTCGCCGACGGCAACTTCGTGTTCGGCGGCTGCGGCGGTCGCATGGACCCGCCCACCGCCTATCTGTATCCGGACGCCTATGACGAGGTGAACGTGGTCAAGGGCCCGCAAAGCGTCAAGCTCGGGCCCGGCCTGATCAGCGGCGGTGTCAACTTCGAACGCAAGACCAAGCGCTTCGACGAGGCCGGCGTGCGCTTCAACGGCAGCCTGACCGGCGGCAACGCCGACCGCAACGACGTCTACGCCGACGCCGCCTTCGGCTCCAGCCTGGGCTATGTGCGCGCCATCGCCAGCCGCAACCACGGCGGCGACTACAAGGACGGCAACGGCGATAAGGTTCATTCCAGCTTCGACCGCGACAGCCAGACCCTGATCGCCGGCCTGACGCCGGATCAGGACACCACGCTGGAACTGGCGCTGGACCGCAGCCGCGGCCAGGCCGCCTACGCCGACCGCGGTATGGACGGCAGCAAGTTCGACCGCGACGCCTGGAGCTTCAAGGCCGAGCGCCGCCGCCTCAGCGGCTGGCTGGACGCCGTGCGGCTGCAACTGGGCCACAGCGAGGTCGATCACGTGATGGACAACTACTCGCTGCGCCCGCAGACCCCGCCGGCCGACCGCGCGGCGATGAACCCGGACCGCAGCGCCAACACCGGCCGCCTGGCCGCCGACATGGCCTTCGGCGACTGGGAAGTCAGCGCCGGCTTCGACTGGCTGCGCGACCGCCACCGCAGCCGCATGGGCAAAGGCCCCAACGCCGGCCAGTACGTGGACCAGCCACGCACGCCCAACCAAAGCTTCGACAACCGCGGCGTCTACGCCGAAGCCAGCCGCCCGCTGGGCGACGGCGGCAAGCTGATCGCCGGCCTGCGCCGCGACCAGACCCAGGCTGTGTTCGAGCCCAAGGCCGCGGCCATGGGCAAGCCGGCCCAAGCCCGCCAGGAGACCCAGTACCAGCTCAACGCCGGCTTCCTGCGTTACGAACACAGCGCCGGCAATTGGACCCGCTACCTCGGCTTTGGCCAGGCGGAGCGCGCGCCGGACTTCTGGGAGCGCAACAAGAACGACAGCCTGAACAGCGAAACCAACCGCCAGCTGGATGCCGGCCTGCTCTACCGCGGCGACAAGCTGCAAGGCTCGCTGTCCGCCTACGCCAGCCGCGTGCAGAACTTCATCCTGGTGGAAGGCATCGCCGGCGGCATCGGCAACAAGGCCCGCAATATCGACGCGCGCCGCTACGGCTTCGAAGGCGATCTCAGCTGGCGCTTCGCGCCGGAATGGACGCTGTCCGGCAGCCTGGCCTGGGTCTGGGCCGCCAACCTCGACGAGAACCGCCCGCTGGGACAGACCCCGCCGCTGGACGCCAAGGCGGCGCTGAAATGGGACAACGGCAAATACGCGGCCGGCCTGACCGTGCGCGGCGTGCAGCGCCAGGACCGCGTGGCCCCGGGCCAGGGCAATATCGTCGGCACCGACATCGGCGCGACCCCGGGCTTCGGCGTGGTGTCGCTGGACGGCGGCCTGAAGCTGAACAAGCACGCCAAACTGCTGTTCGGCGTCGACAATCTGTTCAACAAGGCCTACGCCGAAAGCGTCAGCAAGGGCGGCGCGATGGTGGCCGGCTACGACCGCACCCTGCAGGTCAACGAGCCGGGCCGCACCGTGTGGGGCCGCGTGCAGCTACAGTTCTGAGAGCCTGCTCATACTGGCTCGCCAGGCTTTGAACCGGCTCTGATCGCGCGCCCTCTCGCCGCGATGCCTCCAGTCTGCTAGGCTGGAGGCCTTTTGCCACCGCCCTCTCCCGCCGGATGAAAACGCCCTATCTGAAAATCCTCGCCTGCGGCCTGACCCTGTTCATCCTGCTCGGCCCGCTGGTGGCCTTGCTGGCCAGCGGCGTGGTGCCGATGATGGCCTATTTGATGGGCGCGATTCCGGCGCTGGGCTTCGGCCTGCTGCTCTGCCTGCTGCGCATGCTGCTGGCCCGGCCCATCGCCGGCTGGCAGCAACACTGGCCGCGCTGGCTGCTGGCCCTGGTCGCCTTTCTGCCCGGCGCCTTCAGCGGCAGCGCGGTCACCTTCGTCTACGCGCGGCTGGCCGAGCCGCTGCTGTACAACGACCTGATGAATCTCTACCTCGGCGCCGTGGCCGGCGGCGTCTGCAACGCGCTGTTCTGGCTGATGCGCTTCGGCGCGTCGTCCCGCCCGAGCTAGGCAAAAAGAAAGCCCGCCGAAACCGGCGGGCCGCAACCAAATGTAGAACGCTGGCTGCGTCAGGGCCAGCGCAGCCAGCATAGCCGGATTCGCCCGGCCCTCCCATGCGGCGAATTGCCGCAGCCTCAGCGCCGCCGCAAACAGGCCTCCAAGCCACCGCCTTCGCGATTGGACAGGCTCAGCCGCAGGCCGTGCAACTCCGCCACCCGCTCGACGATGGACAGGCCCAGGCCGCTGCCGGCCACGTCCTGGCCCGGCGGCCGGAAGAAACGTTCGCGTATCCGCTCCAGCCATTCCGCCGCCACGCCCGGACCCCGGTCCTGCACGCTGACCGCGTCCTCGGCCAGCACCAACCGCGCCTCGCCGCCCTCGCCGCCGTATCGGATGGCGTTCTCCAGCAGATTGCGCAGCATCAGTCCCACCAGGGTTTCGTCGCCGCTCAAAGGCAGCGCCCGTTCCGGCACGCAGCGCCATTCCGTCTCCAGCCTCACGCCCTTGAGCGCCGCCTCCGCCGTCATCTCCGCCAGCAGGCGCTCCGCCAGCGTCGCCCAGGCGATGGGCTCGCCCTGGCGCGGGTGGCTCAGCGGGTCCAGGCGCGACAGCGCCAGCAACTGCTCCACCAGCCGCGTGGCGCGGTCTATGCCCAGCATCAACTGCCGCAGCGCGTGCCGGCGCCGGCCCTCGTCCGGCAGCAGCTCCAGCACCTCGGCCTGCACTTTCAAGGCCGCCAGCGGCGTGCGCAGCTCGTGCGCTGCGTCGGCGGTGAAGCGGCGCTCGTGTTCCAGCGTGGCCGCGATGCGGGCGAACAAGGCGTTGAGCGCGTCCACCAGCGGCAGCACTTCGCGCGGCACCTCGCGCGACACCGGCTCGCTGTCGTCCGGCGCGCGCTGGGCGATGCCGGCGGCCAGCCGCTTGAGCGGCCCCAGTTCGCGGCGCACCGCCAGCAGGATCAGCAGCAGCATCACCGGCAAGCCCACCAGCCAAGGCAGCAGCTGGGCGGACACCACCTTCAGCACCATGTCGTGGCGCAGGCCCTGCTTCTGCCCCACCGCCACCAGCCGCGAACCGTCCGGCGCGGCCAGGTAGATCAAGCGCCAGTTGTGATCGCTGTCCTTGCCGCGGTAATCGTAGAAGCCGCGCCGTTCCGGCTCGAAATCGAAGCGACGGCCGCGGCCGTCGCTAAGCAAGAGATTGCCGCGGCGGTCCCAGACCGCCAGACCGAAGTCGTCGTTTTCCAGTTGCCCCTTGTCGGCGTGCTTGAGCAGATGCTTGAGCTTGGGCAGGTCGATCAGCGAGTCCTCGCTGACATCCACCAGCAACAGCTGGCGGGCGAACTGCCCCATCTGGGTGTCGAACAGCTCGTCCACCTCCTCGTGCGCCAGCCAGGCCGCGGTGGCGGAAGCCACCAGCCAGATCGCCGGCACGATCAGCAACAGCAGCAGCAATAGCCGCGCCTGCAGGCTGCGCGGCCCCCTCATGCCGGATCTCCCAGGGTGTAGCCGACGCCGCGCAGCGTGCGGATGAAGGCGCTGCCCAGCTTCTTGCGCAAATGGTGCACATGCACCTCCACCGCGTTGCTTTCCAGTTCCTGACCCCAGCCGTAGAGCTTGTCCTCGATCAGCTCGCGCGGCAGCACCCGTCCCTTGTGGCTGAGCAGCAGTTCCAGCAGCGCCAGTTCGCGCGCGGTCAGCTCCAGCGGCGCGCCGTCCAGCGTGGCCGCGCGCGCCACCGGGTCCAGACAGAGGCGGCCGTGCCGCCATTCCGGATGGCTCTGACCGTGGCGGCGCCTATGCAGCGCGCGCAGCCGAGCCGCCACCTCGCTCAGCGCGAAGGGCTTGACCAGGTAATCGTCGGCGCCGGCGTCCAGGCCGCCGACGCGGTCCGCCAGCGCGTCGCGCGCGGTCAACACCAGCACCGGCACGTCCTGGCCCGCGCGTCGCCAGGCGGACAGGATGTCCATGCCGTCCATGCCCGGCAGCCCCAGATCCAGCACCACCGCGTCGTAGGGCGCGGCGCCCAGCGCCGCCAGGCCCTGCTTGCCGTCGCGAAACCAGTCCGCGACGAAACCCAGCTGCTCCAGGCCTATTTTCAAGCCGTCGCCGATCTGGGCGTCGTCCTCCACCACCAAAACCCGCATATCCGTCTCCCCGTCGCCGGGCGTTCAAGGTCCCGGCAGCCTAACGCGCTCTCGCCGCCGTCACAAGCGCCGCCGCGATGCCCGATTGCCGCAACGGATTGCAACAGACCGCGCTTAAGACAATCTTAAAAGGCCGCGCTCAAGAAATTTCATCGCGTCGTCACCGAAATCTCACGCGACTGTCACCTGCCGCTGTCAGCATCGCCAGCAGTCCACAGGCCGACGGAGCCGCCATGCAGCCAGACCCCGCCCCCGACAGCGCCCGACAACTGCGCGCGATCTGGATTTCCGACGTCCACCTCGGCACCTCCGGCTGCCGCGCCGACCATCTGCTGGATTTCCTGCGCTGCCACGAATCCGAATACCTGTATCTGGTCGGCGACATCGTCGACGGCTGGCAGCTGAAAAAATCCTGGTACTGGAAGCAAAGCCACAACGACGTGGTGCAGAAAGTGCTGCGCAAGGCGCGCAAGGGCACCAAGGTGATCTACGTGCCCGGCAACCACGACGAGGCGGCGCGCCAGTACGCCGGCCTGGATTTCGGCGGCATCGCCATCCGCCAGGAGGCCGAGCACCGCACCGCCGACGGCAAGCGGCTGCTGATCCTGCACGGCGACGAATTCGACGGCGTGATCCAGTACGCCAAATGGCTGGCCTATGTCGGCGACACCCTCTACACCCTGATCCTGGAGCTGAACCGCGGCTTCAACTGGGCGCGGCTGAAGCTGGGCCTGCCCTATTGGTCGCTGTCGCAATACCTGAAGCACAAGGTCAAGAACGCGGTCAACTTCATCAGCAACTTCGAAATCATCCTCGCCGGCGAGGCGCGCCGGCGCGGTTTCGACGGCGTGATCTGCGGCCACATCCACAAGGCCGAGGTGCGCGACATCGACGGCATACTCTACGGCAACAGCGGGGACTGGGTGGAGAGCCTGTCCGCGCTGGTGGAACACCCCGACGGGCGGCTGGAAGTGCTGTACTGGACCCAGCTGGGCCAGCCGGCCGCCGAGCCGCAACCCCAAGCGGCGCAAGCCGACCACAAGGAGCCGACATGCGCATCCTGATCGTCACCGACGCCTGGCTGCCCCAGGTCAACGGCGTGGTCCGTTCGCTGACCGAAACCGCGCGCGAACTGGCCGGCTTCGGACACCGGGTGGAAATGATCACGCCCCAAGACTTCCGCACCCTGCCCTGCCCCACCTACCCGGACATCCGGCTGTCGCTGTTCCCCTACCGCAAAGTCGCCGCCTGCATCGCCGACTTCGCGCCGGAGGCCGTCCACATCGCCACCGAGGGGCCGCTGGGCCTGGCCGCGCGCCGCTACTGCCTGCGCCACGGCCTGGCCTTCTCCACCGCCTACCACACCCGCTTCCCGGAATACGTGCACGCTCGCTGCCGGCTGCCGCTGGCCGTCAGCTACGCCTGGATGCGCCGCTTCCACAACGCCGCCCATTGCGTGATGGTGCCCACCCAATCCATCGCCGACGACTTGAACGCCCGCGGCTTTCGCAACGTCAAGCTGTGGAGCCGCGGCGTGGACACCGCGCTGTTCAGCCCCGGCCCGCGCGAGCGGCTGGACGGCACCGCGCCGCCGCGCTTCGTCTACATCGGCCGGGTGGCGGTGGAAAAGAACATCGAAGCCTTCCTCAAGCTGGACTTGCCGGGTAGCAAATGGGTGGTGGGCGACGGCCCGCAACTGGCGCGGCTGAAACAGCAATACCGGGACGTCCACTTCGCCGGCATCTTTCCCCAGCACGAACTGGCGCGCTTCTACCGCGCCGCCGACGTCTTCGTGTTCCCCAGCCTGACCGACACCTTCGGCCTGGTGCTGCTGGAGGCGATGGCCTGCGGCACGCCGGTGGCCGCCTACCCGGTGGCGGGCCCGCTGGACGTGGTGGGCGACAGCGGCGCCGGCGTGCTGGACGCCGACCTGCGCGCCGCCTGCCTGAAGGCGCTGGAACTGGACCGCGGCCACGTGCGCGCCGTCGCCGAGCGCTACTCCTGGCAGGCCGCCAGCCGCCAGTTCGAACAGCATCTGCGCCCCGCGCGGCTGACGCTGGCCGCGCCGCTGGCCGACCCTAAGGCCAGTTGAGGCCGCCGTCCGCCGGCTTGCATTGGAAACGTCAGCGTCTATAGTGAGAAGGTCAACACGACAGGGAGGGTTCCGAATGCTTTCATGGCAGTATGCCGGCGGCCATCCAGTTTTCCACGCGTTGAGCATTGGCCAATAACCACGGCCAGCCAAATCGGCACAGTCCGCAACGCCAAGCCAGCCTCCAAGACGGAGCGCATGCGACACCGGCCCGGCCGGCCCGCCAAATCCAGAGTCAATAAACTTGTGATTACCGTTTGTCGATTTGCCCATTTAAGAAAGAAGCGGTTGGTCTTTCTGTGATGTCCATCAAGGACACGGTGCGCGGCAAGCTGCCATGATGGCGGCGCCGCCACGACACGGCAACGTCGTAGCGCTGTCTTGCACAGCCCGATCTTTGGTAACGGCCTTGCGGTAAAGCGGTGGTCGTGCAGTTCTGCAAGGGTAAAGCGCATAGTCTTTCTCTGTTAAGTTGTCTGAGAGGGCGTCCCGCCATGGTGACGCCCTCTTTCGTTGCGCCGCCCACAAATAACGCACAGCGATAAACACATCAGAAAACAATCGTTCGGCTGCGGCGGCAATGTCGGTTAACATGCTGTTCCAATTGAATTTAACGTCGGTCGCGCCGGGCTTGCCCAGCAAGAGCGAGCGGCGAAGCGACAAACCGGTTAAAATCGGCCCCAATACTTTTCGAGCTTCTACTTCATAAATTAGCGAGCAGCAAACCTTATGTCCTCTCCCAACCTGACCTCCGAAAAGGTCCTGTCCGTCCATCACTGGAACGACACCCTGTTCAGCTTCACCTGCACCCGCGACGCCGGCCTGCGCTTCATCAACGGCCAGTTCGTGATGATAGGCCTGGAAGTCAACGGCAAGCCGCTGATGCGCGCCTACTCCATCGTCAGCTCCAACTACGAAGAGCACATGGAGTTCTACAGCATCAAGGTGCAGGACGGCCCGCTGACCTCCCGCCTGCAGCACCTGAAGGTGGGCGACACCGTGATGATCAGCAAGAAGCCCACCGGCACCCTGGTGCAGGACAATCTGCTGCCCGGCAAAAACCTCTATCTGCTGTCCACCGGCACCGGCCTCGCCCCGTTCATGTCCATCATCAAGGACCCGGACGTGTACGAGCGCTACGACAAGGTGATCCTGACCCACGGCGTGCGCTGGGTCAGCGAACTGGGTTACCACGACTACATCACCAAGGAACTGCCGGAGAACGAATTCTTCGGCGAGATGGTGCGCGAGAAACTGATCTACTACCCGACGGTGACCCGCGAGCCCTTCCGCAATCAGGGCCGGCTGACTGATCTGATCACCAACGGCAAGCTGTGCGCCGACATCGGCCTGCCGCAAATGAATCCGGAGCACGACCGCGCGCTGATCTGCGGCAGCCCGTCCATGCTGCACGATCTGTGCGAGATCCTGAACGGCATGGGCTTCAAGGAATCGCCGCGCATGGGCGAGCCGGCCGACTACGCGATCGAACGCGCCTTCGTCGAAAAATAAGCCGGAGCCAGGCTCCCGCCGCAAGCAAAACGCCATCCCTGAAGGATGGCGTTTTTCTATTCCAGCGGCCGGCGCCCTGTCTCGCGGCGCCCGCCGGACATGGAGGCGGTTCTTACTTCAACACGCTCTCCAGCGCCTTCAGGCACAAGGCCACGTTCTCGCGGCGCGCGCCGTAGCCCATCAGCCCGATGCGCCAGGCCTTGCCGGCCAGATCGCCCAGGCCGCCGCCTATCTCCAGGTTGTACTCCTGCAACAGGCGGTTGCGCGTGGCCGCGTCGTCGATGCCCTCGGGGATATAGACCGCGTTCAGCTGCGGCAGCCGCGCCGCCGCGTCCACCACGAACTTCAGGCCCAGCTTTTCCAGGCCGTCGCGCAGGATCAGATGCATGTCGCGGTGGCGCTGCCAGGCCGCCTCCAGACCCTCGCCGGCCAGCTGGCGCAACGATTCGTGCAGCGCGTACAAGGCGTTCACCGGCGCGGTGTGATGGTAGCTGCGCTTGCCGCCTCCCCAGTAGGCCATCACCAGGGTCTGGTCCAGGAACCAGCTGGGCACCGGGCTTTGCCGCGCCTGCAGCTTGTCCACCGCCGCCGGCGAGAAAGACAAGGGCGACAGGCCGGGCACGCAGGACAGACACTTCTGGCTGCCGGAATACACCGCGTCCACGCCCCATTCGTCCACCCGCAGCTCCACCCCGCCCAGCGAGGTCACCGTGTCGACGATGCTCAGGCAGCCGTGGCGCTTGGCCAGCGCGCACAGCGTCTTGGCGTCGGACAGCGCGCCGGTGGAGGTCTCGGCGTGAACGAAGGCCAGGAAGCGCGCGTCCGGATTGGCCTTCAACGCGCTCTCCACCGCGTCCGGATCCACCGGTCGGCCCCAGGGGCTGTCCACCAGCACCGGCACCGCGCCCAGCCGCACCACGTTCTGGCGCATGCGCTCGCCGAACACGCCGTTGCGGCAGACGATGACCTTCTCGCCCGGCTCCACCAGGTTGACGAAGCAGGCCTCCATGCCGGCCGAGCCCGGCGCCGACAGCGCCACCGTCATCGGGTTTGCGGTCTGGAACGCGTATTGCAGCAGGCTTTTCACCTCGTCCATCATGCCGACGAACAGAGGGTCCAGGTGGCCGACGGTGGGACGGGCCTGGGCGGCCAGCACTTCCGGATAAACGTCGGACGGACCCGGCCCCATCAGGATGCGGCGCGGCGGCAGGAAGGCGGAAACTTGCGGGGCGGCTAACATGGAAGCTCCTTAAGCGCGAAATGAACGGACGAAAGCGGTTTCAAGGCCGGGGCATGCGGCCGGCATCGAACCGCTCGAGTGTAACAGCATAAGGCCGCCGGGCGCGCCTGCCCGAACGGCTGCGCGCCAAAAGAAAAAGGAGGCCGCAGCCTCCTTTGAATGTCAGCCTCCCTGAGGGGCCTGTTTTTTTAGCGAGCCAGACGCGAAGTCCGGTTTATTTGGCAGCCGAAGCAGCGGCCTTCTTGGCCTTGCCGGCGTGCTTCTTGTGAGCGGCTTTCTTCTCGACCTTCTTGGCCGGGGCGGAAGCTTCGGCCTTGGCGGCCTGGGCTTTTTGAGCCGGAGCGGAAGCTACTTTCTTGGCGTGCTTGGCGTGCGGCTTTTTAGCGGCGTGCTTCTTGGCCGGAGCGGAAGCTTCAGCCTTGGCGGCCTGGGCTTTCTGAGCGGCGGCGGAAGCGGCCTTCTTCGCATGCTTGGCGTGCGGTTTCTTGGCGGCGTGCTTGGCCTTGGCCGGAGCGGAGGCTTCGGCCTTGGCGGCCTGGGCTTTTTGCGCCGGAGCGGAAGCGGCTACCTTTTCGCCTTTCTTGGCGTGGTGGATCTTGGCCGGGTGCTTTTCAGCTTTCTTGGCGGCCGGAGCCATCTTGGCTGCCGGAGCGGAAGCGGCCGGCTTGGCGGTTTCGGCGGCGAAGCCAGCGGCGGAGCTCAGGCCGAAAGCGGCGGTCAGGGCAAGCAGAGTCAGTTTGTTCATGATGCATCTCCAGTTTCAGGCTTGGGAGCCTGGGCTCCCGTTCACCGATCAATCGCGCCGGATTCGGCGCTTCCTTGAGACGTATCCTAGCCCTGCCCCCTTCCCGGGTCTGTTAGTCGCTTGTAAGCCCGTGTAACGTCAAGTACGGCGCGCCCTCAAGGCTTCCTCTTGGCCGTCGTCACCTGATACACCCCGCCGAACAAGGTGCGCTTGCTCCAGTCGAAACCGTCGGCCTCTTGCGCGTAGTCGCGGATCTCATGATTCCACAAGGCCTCGGCGAACGGCTCCAGCGCGCGGTTCACCCATTTGAGCAGCCAGCCTATCGGCTGCCACGGCTTGGGCCTATGGTAGTCGACGAAGACCGCGCGGCCGCCGGGCGGCACCTGGGACAGCATATTGTCGACGATGGCGCGCTTCAGATGATCCGGCACCTCGTGCAGCAGGAAGAAACTGCAGATCAAGTTGAAGTCGTCGGACTCCAGCCGGTAATTTCCGGCATTGGCGCGCACCACCGCGGCCTGCGGCCGGTCGCGCAGCTTGCGCTCGGCGTGCTCGATCTGCACCGGGGTGATGTCGGTGAGCACGAAGCGCCCGTCGCCGCCCACCCGGTCCGCTGCCCGCTGCACCAGGTCGCCGTAGACGTGGGCCACCTGCCACACCTTGTCGCCGGGACGGATCTGCTCCAGGTAGGCGCGCATCAGCCTTTGATCGTTGAAGAACAGCAACACGCGCACCACCAGGTTGCGGTCCAGCCAGCCGGCCTTGCGCGGGTTGACGTAAGCCCAGTCGTACACCTGGGTCATGTATTCCGGCACGCCCTCGTAATACGGGTCTACCGGCAGTTTGGGGTGGTTTTGGGTCATCGCACAGCCATCTGAAAGCGGAAAAGCTCCAGACTAGCAAAACCGGCCGGCGGTATTTTTGAGGCAGGCCAAGAAAGCTGACGGATAGGCCGGCTGAGGCCGGCCTTTAGAGCGGGGGAGACTCAATCCGCCAGCGTCAGCACCACCGGGGTATGGTCGGACGGGCGTTCCCACTTGCGCGGCGCCTTGTCGATCACGCACTCCAGCGCGCGCGGCTTCAGCGCGTCGCTGACCAGAATGTGGTCGATGCGCACGCCCTTGTTGCGGCGGAACATCATCGCGCGGTAATCCCACCAGCTGTATTGCTTCTCCTCCTGGTTGAACAGGCGGAAGCTGTCGCTCAGGCCCAGCGCGATCAGGCGACGGAAGGACTCGCGCTCCGGCGTGCTGCACAGCACTTGCTCGTGCCAGCTCTCCGGGTCGTACACATCGCGGTCTTCCGGCGCGATATTGTAGTCGCCCAGCAGCAGCAACTGCGGATGGCGCTGCAATTCGGCGGCGACGTAACGCTCCAGATTGGCCAGCCACTCCAGCTTGTACGGGTATTTGGGCGAATCCACCGCCTCGCCGTTGACGAAATAGCCGCAGATCACGCGGATGCCGTTCACCGTGGCGGCGATCACCCGGCGCTGCTCGTCGCCGTAATCGGGGATGCCGCGCACCACGTCTTCCAGCTCCAGCGGCGCGCGCACCAGGATGGCCACGCCGTTGTAGGTTTTCTGACCGAACCAGGCGGCGCGATAGCCGGCCGCTTCGATCTCGGCCAGCGGAAACACGTCCTGATCCATTTTCAGTTCTTGCAGGCAGAGCACGTCCACCGGGCTGTCGGACAGCCATTGGATCACCTGCGGCAGGCGGACCTTGAGGGAATTGACGTTCCAGGTGGCAAAACGCATCGACGGGCTCTCCAAGTGTTGTTCATGCAAAGGCCGACACCATAACCGCAGCGCGCGGCACTGCCAAGCTTTGGGCGACGACAGTCGCCGGCGTCGAATATTTGATGGTTGATTAAACAAAAGTGTTTAAACAAATAAACAACAGCCGGGCGACGGGAATTTGCCAAGGCCCGGAACGCCGGCCTATGATCGAAAGCGTCGTCGTAACCGGAGCAAGTTCTTGACTATCAAGCACAAGCAGCACGACGCGCAACAGGCATTATGCCCGACGCGCAATCCCAACCGCCCTCGTCTGGCGCCGTTGACCCCGCCGTTCTCGATGCGGACCCCCACCTTCCAGCACCGCCACACCCTGCAGCCGCTGACGCCGTCCGCCAAACCCGAGCGAGACAGCTGACTCTTTTTGCCGCGCGATCCGCGGCAAAAAAAAGGCGCCTCCGTTCTACACGGAGGCGCGCAATAGACACTATATCAATCTACCCTGATATGCGTCTGGCTCGCTTGCTGCTCTGGAGATAACCCACTGAGCAAAAAATTAGAGCCGCGGCGCTTCACAAGAGTTCCGGCAAAGCCCGGAATATTTTTCTCCCGGCATAAAACGGCCGTTTCAAACCGTCTCCACCATGCCGGAATGGCGCAGCAAGGCGTCGATTTGCGGATCGCGGCCGCGGAAGGCGCGGAAGGACTCCAGCGCCGGACGGCTGCCGCCCACCGCCAGGATTTCGTCCCAGAAGCGCTTGCCGGTGTCCGGATTGGCGCCGCCGGCCTCCTCGAAGGCCGCGTAGGCGTCCGCGGACAGCACTTCCGCCCACTTGTAGCTGTAGTAACCAGCCGAATAGCCGCCGGCGAAGATGTGGCTGAAGCTGTTGGGGAAGCGGTTGTAGGCCGGCGGGAAATTCACCGCCACCTCGCGGCGCACCTCCTCCAGCAAGGCCAGCCAGTCGCCCTTGTCGGCGTCGAAGACGCTGTACAGCTGCAAGTCGAACAAGGCGAACTCCAGCTGGCGCACCGTGGCCATGCCGCTCTGGAAGTTTTTGGCCGCCAGCATCTTGTCGAACAGCTCGCGCGGCAAGGCCGCGCCGCTGTCCACGTGGCGGGTCATGTCCTGCACCACGTCCCATTCCCAGGCGAAGTTTTCCAGGAACTGGCTGGGCAATTCCACCGCGTCCCACTCCACGCCGTTGATGCCGGCCACGCCCAGTTCGTCGACGCGGGTCAGCATATGGTGCAGACCGTGGCCGAACTCATGGAACAAGGTGATCACTTCGTCGTGGGTGAACAGCGCCGGCTTGTCGCCCACCGGGCGAGTGAAGTTGCAGGTCAGATAGGCGATAGGCGTCTGCACCTGGCCGCTCTTGCTGCGGCGGCCGCGCGCGTCGTCCATCCAGGCGCCGGAGCGCTTGCCGTCGCGGGCGTACAGGTCGAAATAGAAGCTGCCGACCAGTTGGCCGTCCTTGTGGATGTCGAAGAAGCGCACGTCCGGATGCCAGACCGGCGCGCTGCTCGGGCGCACCTCCACGCCGAACAGCGTGGACACCACGCCGAACAGGCCGGGCAGCACCTTGCTCTCCGGGAAGTACTGTTTGACCTCCTGCTCGGAGAAGGCGTAGCGCGCCACGCGCAGTTTTTCCGCGGCGTAGGCCAGGTCCCAGGCCTCCAGCTTGGCCAGGCCCAGTTCGGCGGCGGCGAAAGCCTCCAGCTCCTGGCGGTCCTTGATCGCGAACGGCTTGGCGCGCGCGGCCAGGTCGCGCAGGAAGGCGATGACCTGTTCCGGGCTTTCCGCCATCTTGGTGAACAGCGACAGCTCGGCGAAGTTGGCGAAGTCCAGCAGCTGGGCCTCCTCGCGCGCCAGTTGCAGCTTCTCGCGGATGATGGGGCTGTTGTCGCGTTCGGCCGGACCGAACTCCGACGCGCGCTGCACATTGGCCTGATACAGCTTTTCGCGCAGCGCGCGGTTGTCCGCGTACTGCAACACCGGGAAATAGAACGGGAACTGCAAGGTGATCTTGTAGCCGCTCTTGTCGTCGCCGGCCGCGGCGGCGGCGAACAGCTCCAGCGAATCCTCCGGCACGCCGGCAAGCTCGGCCTTGTCCTCGATGTACAGGCTGAAGGCATCGGTGGCGTCCAGCACGTTCTGCTCGAACTTGGCGGACAGCTCCGCCAGCCGCGTCTGGATGGCGGCGAAGCGCTCTTTTTCCGCCTGCGGCAACTCCGCGCCGGACAGGCGGAAATCACGCAGATCGTTGGACACGATCTTCTTGCGCGCCGCGCTGTAATCCGCGTGTTCCGGGCTGGCCGCCAGCGCCTTGAAGCGGGCGAACAAGTCCAGGTTCTGGCCCATCTCGGTCCAGAACTCGGAAATGCGCGGAATATTGGCGTTGTAAGCCTCGCGCAGCTCCGGCGTGTTCACCACCGCGTTCAGATGGCCCACCACGCCCCAGGCGCGGCCCAGATGCTCGGTGGCGTCGGTCAGCGGATCGACGAAGCTTTCCCAGCTGGGCGCGCCCTGCTCCGCGGTCAGCCGCTTCACCGCGGCGCGCGCGGCGGACAGCAATTCGTCGATGGCGGGGGAAATGTGCTCCGGCTTGATCTCCGCGAAACGGGTCAGTCCGGAAAAGTCCAGCAAGGGGTTCTGGCTCATATTGGCATCCTGTGGGGGTATGATAGGAACTTTACCCGATTTCAGATGAGGACAGACCGATGAAAAGCAATATCCGCCCTTATGACGGGCATCAGCCGCAAATCCACGACAGCTGCTACATCGACCCGGCTGCGGTGGTCATCGGCGAAGTCTCGTTGGCGGAAGGCGCGTCGGTCTGGCCCTATGCGGTGATCCGCGGCGACGTCAACGCCATCAGCATAGGCGAGAACTCCAACATCCAGGATTTCGCCATGCTGCACGTCAGCCACAAGAGCGCCGCGGACCCGGACGGCGCGCCGCTGGTGATAGGCCGCAACGTCACCATCGGCCACCACGTCACCCTGCACGGCTGCACCATAGGCGACGAAGTACTGGTCGGCATCGGCAGCATCGTGCTGGACCGCGCGGTGATCGAGCCGCGGGTGCTGATCGGCGCCGGCAGCCTGGTGCCGCCGGGCAAGCGGCTGGCGTCCGGCTATCTTTACCTGGGCAACCCGGTCAAGCAGGCGCGGCCGCTGACCGAAAAAGAGCTGGCCCACTTCCAATACTCCGCCGAACACTATCTGCGCGTGGCGGCCAAGCACAAACCCAATCTGGAGGATTGAAGATGCAAGAAGGCGCGGAAGAACTGGAATACGTCGGTTTCTGGCTGCGGGTGCTGGCCAGCCTGATCGACACCCTGCTGCTGTGCCTGGTGCTGGCGCCGGCGATCTGGCTGCTGGCCGGCGGCGGCGGCGAAACCAGCCGCGTGGCGGAAAGCGGCGACGGCTGGATGATGCAGGCCTTCATGATGCAAGGCGGTTTCGAGTTGAGCCCCCTGGCCGGCCTGATGCTCAACTGGGTGCTGCCGGCGGCGGCGGTGCTGGCCTTCTGGTGGTTCAAGAGCAGCACCCCGGGCAAGATGCTGCTGGGCGCTCGCATCGTGGACGCCAAAACCGGCGCGCCGATGACGCCGGGCCAGGCTGCGCTGCGCTATCTCGGCTACTTCGTCTCCTGCTTCCCCTTCTTGCTGGGCCTGATCTGGGTGGGCCTGGACGCCCGCAAGCAGGGCTGGCACGACAAGATCGCCGGCACCGTGGTGGTGCGGACCAAGCGCCTGGGCAAACAGCCTGTGCGCTTTGAGCAACAAAGCTGATTTCCCCTCGCGCCGCCGGCCCCGGCGGCGCGCTGTTCCTCCCCTCCCTGCCCTAGCCCCGCGCGCCAGCCCCATCCCCTCTTTATTTCCAACTGCCATTAAGTACGGCTGAAAATAAAATCAAAGGTTATATAACTACAGGGCAGCCGCGGTCACCGCCACGGTTCGCACATCGCCATTGGGCCTGGACGCCCCACCGGGCGCTCCAACTTCTCTGATGTTATTGATCTCAAGGAGTCCAAACATGACTATCGATCGCGATCAAAAATCCGGCCTGTTCATCGTCAGCTACAACGTCAACAAACCCGGCCAGGCGGGCGGCCTGAACCTGCGGCTGGATCTGACCGTGTACACCCCGTCGCGCCATATCACCGGCCGCGCCACCATCACCCACGCCACGCTGCAGCCGCTGGTGTTCGAGCACCCGATCCAGGGCCGCTACGAAGAGCAGGGCCGCGACATCGAACTGCATCTGGTGGGCGCGCCGCGCCTGCACGAGCAGCACGCGCAAAACCAGGCGCACGCCGCCGGCCACGCGCTGCTGGAACAGTTCTTCTTCGACGGCCAGTTGAAAGACGGCTGGCAAGCTGGCAACAACTCCAAGGCGCGCTACGCCTTCTTCCAGAACCAGCAATGGCATGAGCAGCTGGGTCAGGAAGTACGCCTGGCGGATGAAATCAACAACGCGATCAAAGCGTTGAACCTGCGCTAAGAACATGTTTACGATCTCGCGAGCTAAGGCGAGACAAGGCGAAAACGGCTGAGAAAGCGGAATGTACGAGTGGTGCATGAGCATTTCGAAGCCGGCACTCATCGCACAATGTCTCTACCGACGCGCAGCTGATCGTAAACAGCTTCTAAGCGCATGCGCCCGGTTCCGGGACCGGGCCATCCATCAGTACCCGAAGCCCGCCCCCAGGCGGGCTTTGGGCGTCTTGGCCCTGGCTCAGGCTCGCGGCCGATCGAACTGATCGTCCAGCGCGAGGCAAGCCTCGGTCAGCCGACGCTGCACCGGCTCCAGCAAGGCCCACAGCGTACGGCCCGGCAATTGCGCCTGGCCGCTCAGGCTCAGCAGCTGCAACAGCAAGGCCAGCGCCTGGCTGCACTGGATGACGTGGTCCATGGCATCGTCGATTTCACCGATCGCGTAATCCAGCCAGGCCAGTTGGGTGTCGATCAAGGCCAGGCTCTCGTGCTCCATCCGCATCTGATGCAGACGGCTCAAGGTGCGGGCCAGCTCCCGGCGCGGGCTCTGGGAGGAGGCGGCAAGTGGCAGCGCAGTCATGGCCGGGCCTCCTCAGAGTGCGGAGACGGCAAGGGGGACGGTAATGAGAAATGAGACGAATAGCGGATAAGCATGGGGCCTCCTTCTTCGAAAGGATCGGCCCGACACCCGTTTCCACTCAGGTGGCGGGCAGGTGACAGGGGTGGAAAACCGACAAGAAGGCAATCGGCAGGCGCTAGGGCCTCCCTGCCACCCCCCGCCTTGCAGGCGTGGAATGGCCACCAGACGCGCGCATACTACGCGTCTGCCTTCTTACAGCAATACGGGTTTCCACTCCCGGTGCCGCTATGGCGGCAGCACGGCAAGGATTGTTACTTGCTTGTCCATCAGGGTCAAGGCCATGGCGGCCACCGTTCCCGGCTAAGCCGCGGGAACATCCGCCACACATGGGGAAAACAGGCACGTGACAGGGTTAGCGAACCGGCGCACTGAGAACCGGCAGACCATCAAGGTCTTCCTGCCACGGCCTGCCATAGGAAACACAACTACATTGCTTTAAATAGGTGCAAGAAAACCACTCTCGACAGAGGAATGCATACATTCAGGTCGCCAA
Organism: Chromobacterium sp. LK11; assembly: GCF_001043705.1. Lineage (NCBI taxonomy): Bacteria > Pseudomonadati > Pseudomonadota > Betaproteobacteria > Neisseriales > Chromobacteriaceae > Chromobacterium > Chromobacterium sp. LK11. Next base: position 80,634 of record NZ_LDUR01000016.1, on the reverse strand, counting down.
GTCCGGCTCCGCCAATTGAACGGCACGGCCAAGATTGTACTTGCCGGTTCATCAGGGTCAAAGCCATGGCGGCCGGCGTAAAAAACAACACCCCGGCTGAGCGGGGTGTCGGCCTGCAATGGACGAAGCCGCGCGGGAGCCCTCTACCCGTCGCCCTCGTCCCGGCCGTCCTCGACATCGTCCCGGGCCTGGAAGAACACATGCTTGAACACATCCAGCCGCACCGGGTCCAGACGCCGCTCCGCGGCGCTCAAAATCGCCTCCGGATCAAAGTCGTTGTCGGACTCGTAGACGAAAAACGGCTCTTCGTCGTCGATCTCGTACACCGAAATGACCAATACGCCATTCGCGCGCAGTTCCAGCTTGAGCTGCGCCATGGGAATGGCGCTGCCCACCAAGTCGCGTTCTTCCATTTCAAACCCGCTTTCCCGCAACGCCCATGCCTCCCTCTCAGCATAGGCCAGAGGCGGCGGGCCGCCATCCCGCGATCCCGTCCCGCTCAAGCGCGCCATCGTCGCCCGGGCGGCCCGGCCTTAAGGACTGGCATGCAACGCTTGCTGATCGCTCCGCGCTCGCCTATCTTCACAATCCAAATGGCATTAAAAAATGAAAGATAATTGCCATTCGTATAAATAGGCGACATTTAAGCGCTATTGCACGACGCTAACGCCTCGCCGGCAAGGCCGCTCGCTTGCCGACGGTTCTCAACCATGATCCGAAGGAGCACCATGCATCCCCCACTCAACTTCCTGTTCCGCCGCGTCGCGGCCTTGCTGGCCGTCAGCGCGCTGTCGCTGACCGCCAGCGGCGCGCTGGCCGCCAACATCAGCGGCAGCCTGTCCAATTACAAAAACAGCGGCATCACCTTCAACTACGTGGAGCAAAAGAGCGGCGGCTCCGGCCCCGGCGCGCGCGGCATCCGCATTTACATCGCCGGCGGCCGCGACCAGAGCTACAAGTTCAGCCCCAATCCCCACGACGACCCCTGGTACAACAAGAACCAGACCAAGTTCTACCGGCAGGCGGCCGAGGCGCTGGCGGACGCCTACCTCGCCAAGAACCCGAATCCGGCCTTCCCGCGCTACGGCTTCAAGTCCACCATCAACGGCATCGAGTACAGCTACAACCAGCCGTGAGCGGCGACGATAGCCCCAGCCCAGCAAGCTGCTTGGATATCGGCAGTTGGTGGGTATCGCCTGCGGCTCCTCCCACCCTACACACCACTCGCCGTAGGGTGGGTGGAGCGCAGCGATACCCACGCGGACATGTGGCAAGATTGAGCTTTGGGTTTCGATGGCGGGGTTTGGTGGGTATCGCCTTCGGCTCCTCCCACCCTACACACAACTCGTCGTAGGGTGGGTGGAGCGCAACGATACCCACGCGGATGTGGCAAGGCCCACTCTCGGGTTTCGATGGCGGAGCTTGGTGGGTATCGCCTTCGGCTCCTCCCACCCTACCCACCGCTCCTCGTAGGGTGGGTGGAGCGAAGCGATACCCACGCGGGAACAAGACCTACCGCCTCAATCCCCTGCAATGGAAGCCCTCCGTTCTCCAAACCCGTCCCCTTCGTCATCGCCTCCGGCCCAATCTTCCGGCAATAATCCATGCCTCACGTAACGATGGAACGAAGACCACGGCCAGTCTGCGAGTTTGGAGACATAGCCATGCTTGAGCGGGTTGTTGTGGATGTAATCGATATGGCGGGCAAAGTCTTGCTCATCCCTCAGCCGGTGTTCCCAATAACGCCGCTGCCAGACATACCGCTCGCCCTTGTCCCGGCGCGAAGCGCTGACCCTCTCCTCAGGCGGCAACGATCGGGTAAACATGGTTTTGATCAAACGCCAACGTAAAGGGTAATCCGCGTCCGCGGCCGGCAGAGTCCACACCGCATGCAGATGGTCGGGCATGATCACGATGGCCTCGATGCGGAATGGATGGCGACGCAAGGTATAGCGGAAGGCTTCCCGCAGCGCGTCAACGTGGTCAAGCAGCAGGCGCTGCCGTCTATCCGCCAGGTTGACGGTGAAGAACCAGCTGCCGCCAGCACTGCGATCGCGTCGATAATTGGACATGGGCTCTCTCCTGGCAAGGCTAGGATCCGCCCATGCTAACAAGCAAAAGCCGCCCCTGAGGGGCGGCTGCTTGCTCTGGCTCAGGCCGGTTCGCCGCCGTCCGCGCGGCGACGGGTTTGCAGGATGGGCGGCGCCCATTGCTCGCCCGGCCGTTTCTTGCGGGTGGCCAGCGTCAGTTCCGACGGCGCGAAGATATTGATGTTGTGGGTGTTGGGCGTGGTGATCAGGTACTGCGCCTCGGTGGCCTTGAGGAAGCCGGCGACGCGGTCGATGTTGAAGATGTCCAGGTGGGCGAACGGTTCGTCTATGAAGACGAAGCCGGACGGGTTGGACTCGTCCATCATCAGGCCGATCAGCAGGATCAGCGACTTCATCACCTGCTGGCCGCCGGAGGCTTCGCCGTCGTTCATGCCCATCAGGCCCTTCTGGTCGAAGTTGAACTTGAGCACCAGCCCGGCCTGGGCCAGCGCGGCGTCGTCGTTGGACAGCTGCGGCAGCTCCACTTCCACCTGGATGCCGGCCAGTTCGCCCAGGCGCTTAACGTTCTGGCCGTAGACGCGGACGGTGGCGCGCAGCTTGCCCATATAGGCGGCGCGCGCTTCGTCGGTCAGTTCGCGCGAGCGGTCCACTTCGCTCTGGCGGCGCTGGCGTTCGCGGTCCAGGCCGGTCAGGTCCTCCACCAGCTTGTCCTTCAGCGCCAGCACGGCTTCGTCCTGCTCCCAGTCCCCGCTTTGCAGCCGCTCTTCCAAATAGTTGAGCTGATGCTTGGCGTCGGCGGCGGTGTCGAACTCGCTTTCCAGCGCCTCGACGTTCTCCGGCGCCAGCGCCGCGTCAGGCAAGCGCTCCGCCCATTCGCGCAGCTCGGACAGCAGCCGGCGCACCTGGCGGCGCGCCTGCTCCACTTCCTGCTGTTTTTGGCGGAAGGCGGCCAGGCTGTCCTGCTCGCGCTGGCAGACGCGGTCGTGCGCCAGCCGCGCGTCGCTGTAGCGCTGGTCGGCGGCTTCCTTCTCCGCGCTGGCGAGGCCCAAAGCCGCGCCCAGGCGGGCGATTTCGCTTTCCAGCCCCTGCTTGCGCGTTTCCAGCGCGGCGAATTCTTCGGCGCGGCTGTCCAGCTGGCGGATGGCGTCCATGCCGCCCAGGTATTCGGCCAGGCCGGCGGCCTCACGGGTGGCGGCCACCAGCCGCTCTTCGTCGGCGAGGATGCGCACGTTCAATGCCTTCAAGGCTTCGCGCACCGCCAACAGCCGCGATTGGCGCGCGGCTTCGCCGAAGGCGAATTCATGCGCCGGCACGCCGATGTGGCGCGCGCCGCGGCGTTCGCGGAAGTAGCCGTCGCGGGTGATCCAGTCGCCGCTGACGTCGGCGCCCTGCTCGGCGTCGTCGACTCGGCTGACGCTGTTCAGCTGACGGTACAGCCACTCGGGAGCGTCGGCGGAGAAGCGCACCACTTCCATCAGGCTGCCGGCGTTGGCGCGCGGCGGGCGGCTGCGTTCCGGCACCACGAAGTGGCGGTAACGCAGTTTCTCGCCGATGCGCCAGGCTTCGCGGCGGTCGGATTCGCGTTCCAGCAGCACCACATGACGATAACCGCGCAGCAGCGCTTCCACCGCCGCCTGCCAGTCCGGATCCATCACTTCCACGATGTCGGACAGCATCAGGTGGCCGATGCCGGCCTCGTCCAGCGCCGCCTTGAACTGGCGCACGTCTTCCGGCGCGCGGCCGCGGCCGATTTCCAGCGCCTCCAGGTGCTGGGAACTGTCCTGGCGCTGCTTTTTCAGTTCGCGCAGGCCGTCTTTCAACTGCTCGGCTTCGCCGCGCAGCGCGGAGAGCTTGTCGGCCAGCTGGGCGGCGTCGGCGCCGTACTCCTTGCTGGCCAGCGCTTGCAGCCGGTCGCGTTCCTTGAGCTGGCCGGCCACGCCGGCGTGTTCGCCCTTGGCCGCCATGAAGGCTTCCTGCGCGCCGACGCGGGCGGTTTCGGCCGCCTTGCGCGAGGCGTCGGCGGCCACTTCCGCCGCCTTGAGCTTGGCCACCAGTTGCAAGGTGTCGGCGTGTTCGCCCTGGGCCTGGTTCAGCGTGTGGAAGTTGCCGCGGTAGTTTTTCCAGACATTGCCGAGCGCGGACTTGGCGTCCAGATAGGCCAGCACCGGCAGCGCCTCGTCGCGCAGCCGGGCGATGCCGGTTTGCAGCTGCCGCCATTCCAGATAGCGGTTGGCGCGGGTCTTCATGGTTTCCACCCGCGTCTGCAGCGCTTCCTCCTGACGGCTCAGCGATTCCAGCTCCAGCTCGGTGGCGCGCTGCTCGTCGCGGGCGCGCTGGTAGTTGTCCAGCACGTCCTTGTCGCCGAAGACCTGGAACACCAGGTCCAGCAGTTGGCGCGGGCTGTATTCGGTCAGCTTGTCGGTGTCGCCCTGTTCCAGCGCCAGCACTTCGGCCACCGCCGGGGTCAGGCCGGCCATTTCCAGCCGGCGGCGGTATTCCTGCACGCCCATCCATTGGGCCTGGCCTTCGGCCAGCTCCAGCGGCACGTCGCCGTCCAGGATGGCGTAGTGGCGCACCCAGTCCCCGCCCTGTTTCTTGATCCGGCACAGCAGGGTGACGGCGTCGGCGACGATGGGGAAGAAGGGGGTTGGATACAGGCCGCCGCTGGGGCGGCGCGGATTGTCCACCACGCCGCGCAGATAGGCGAAGGGTTCCTTGTTGTTGCGCACATAGCGCTTGTAATCGCGCTTGCCCGAGCATTTGATCGCCAGCAGGGTGCGCATCGCGTCCAGCAAGGTGGTCTTGCCGGAGCCGTTTGGGCCGATGATGGTGACGATCTGCGCGTCCAGCGGCACGGTCAGCCGCTGCCAGAAGTCCCAGTGCACCATTTCCACCGATTTCATCTGGAACATCAGCGCGTCTCCTCGTGAGCCGCGTCCTCGTCCGGCGGCAAGTCAAACAGCGGGCCGGCGGAGTCGTCGACGGCTTCGGCTTCGGACTCGTCCTCGACCGCTTCCGTGCGCTTGTCGGCCAGCGCGTCGCGGCCTTCGCGGCGCAGCAGCACGTCGGCCAGCGCGCCTTCGATGATCCGCGGCGCCAGCTGGGCGTAGTCAATCATCAGGTCCAGCATCGGCCCTTCGTCCAGCCAGCGGTTGCGGCGCACGATGAAGCCCAGGTTGACCAGGCGGCCCAGGTTGGCGTTGAAGCGGGTGCGGCCGCCCAGCGCCTTGCCGAAGTCGGCGTAAAGCGCGTCCTCGGACACGCCGGTGGACACGGCCTCGCCGGTTTCCAGCGGCTTTTGCGCGCCGAACATATCGCTCTGGCTTTCCTTGCCGGCTTCGACGCGGGCGATCTGGCGCTCGCGCTTGGGCAGGATGATCAAGGACCACAGAATAACCAGCAGCGCCACGCCGTCGCGCGGCAGGCCCAGGTTGTTGTTGAGCCAGGCGTCGCCGGAGCCGAACACCGGCTCGGTCATTTCCGGCAGCAGCGCCACGGCGACGTGCTCGGCGTAGGGGTTCTCCACCAGGCGCAGGCCGACGGCGGCCAGGCTCTTGTCCAGTTCCAGGCGGAAGCTGTCGTCCAGCAGCGCCTTCTTCGCCAGCGCGTCGCCGCGCGGCACCACCCGGTGCGCCAGCAGACGGGCGGTCAGGGTTTTGATTTCTGTTTCCATTAAGAACCTTTTTGCGCCGCGGCCACCAGGCGCGCGTCGGACAGCGACGCCACTTCCGGGTGGTCAGGCTCGATCACGCGCTCGCCGCCTTGCAGGCTGAACGGCAGCTTGGCCAGCGCGGCGACTATGCTTTGGTCGTTGCTGGTTTCCGGGTCGCCGATCAGGGACAGCAGCGACAGCCGGTAGGCGGTTTCGTTGTAGCTGTCGGCCAGCACCGCCTGGCTGATGTGGGCGTCGGTCGCGCCGGACATGCCCAGCTCCAGCAAGACGTCGTACATGGCCTCGGCCTCCAGCAAGCGCTCCATTTCCGGCGCGTCGGCCAGCGGCGCGGCCTCGCCGCCCGGCAGCGTCATGGTGCCGGCCTTGGCGCGCTCGCGCGCCAGCAGTTCGAACTCGGCCACGTCGGCCAGCTCCGGCGTGGACAGGAAGGCGGGCTCGGGAGCGATGGACAGGCAGGCGTCCAGCTTGTGCGCCAGCTGGCCGGCCGCCATGCGGCGCAGCCAGTCGGCGATGTCGGTGGAAGTGAGACCGGAGCCGCCCAGATGCACGCGCTGCGCGGCCAATTGCGCCAGCCGGCGTTCGAAGGTGCCGGCCAGCGCCAGCATGCGGCTTTGCGCCAGCGCGATGGCCTGGGCCTGGTTGAGCACCAGCAGGCTCAGCGTGTCGTCCTGGGTCAGGCTCTTGACCACCTCGGTGGATTTGGCCACCCAGCGCCACACCGCCTCCAGGCGGTGTTGGGCGGCGCGGATGCGGAATTCGGATTGCGATTCCAGCGCTTCCTCGAATTCCGCGTACAGTTCGTTCAGCCGCGCCAGCAGGTGTTTGAGCGCTTCGTCCGAGACCTGGCCCACCGCCTGGCCGGCGGCCACCTGGCTGGTCAGATAGCCCAGTTCCACATCGTCGCCGGCGAAATCCACCATGGTGGCCAATGCCGCCAGCGCGACGCGCGCGCCTTCGGACAACTGGTAGACGCCGCCGTCGCTGTCGTAGACCAGCAGCCCGCCTTCGCGCAGCCGGCCCAGAATGGTGGCCAGCTTGGTGTCGTTCAGATAGGCGAAACGCTGGGCGATTTCCTGCGGCGTCCATAGCGGCGCTTCGGCGCGGCCGCCCAGTTCCCGCAACACCAGCAGCCGCATCAGCACTTCTTCGTCGCCGCCGCGGAACAGGGTGACGAAGACGGCGAGATAGGGCCAGGCGCCGGTCAGGCGCGACACCGCCTGCAAGGAGGCGGGCTCAATGCCGGGCTGGAAGAAGTCGGAGAGAGAATCCAAAGGCACTCCACCACGCGCGCGGGCGTGGAATGGCAAAAGCCATGATTGTCCGGGGGGCATGCTCGTTCGTCAACGCATGTCCGCGCGGCGGCCCTATCTTGCCCGGGGCGGTTTGGCATAAGATTTGACGACAGAGCCGCCCACCGCCAAGGAGAATCCATGTATACCCACCGCCAGCCCTTGTTGTCGCCCAGCCTGGGCAGCCAGCGCGATCTGACCAGCTTCCATTTCGGCGTGCCGCAAAGCGGCCAGAAAATCTATATCCAGGCCAGCCTGCACGCCGACGAACTGCCCGGCATGCTGACCGCCTGGCATTTGAAGCAAGGCTTGCAGCGGCTGGACGCCGCCGGCCTGCTGCGCGGCGAGGTGATCCTGGTGCCGGTGGCCAACCCCATCGGCCTGAACCAGAACCAGAGCGAGAAGATGCTGGGCCGTTTCGATCTGCAAAGCGGCCAGAACTTCAACCGCCATTACCCGGTGTTGTCCGAAACGATTTTCGAGGCGGTGAAAGGGCAGCTGGGCCGCGACGGCAAGGCCAATACCGCGCTGATCCGCGCGGAGGCGCGCCAGCAACTGGGCGCGCTGCGCGCCGACAGCGAGCTGCAGTCGCTGCGCCACACGCTGATGAAGCTGGCCTTCGACGCCGACGTGGTGCTGGACCTGCATTGCGACTGCCGCGCCGGCCTGCACCTGTACACCGGCACCCCTCTGTGGGAACAGTGCGAGCCGCTGTCGCGCTACCTGGGCGCTTGCGCCACCTTGCTGGCCACCGACTCCGGCGACCATCCCTTCGACGAAGCCTGCGGCCAGCTGTGGTGGCAGTTGCGCGATCTGGCGACGGCGGAGGGCCTGGACGCGCAGATTGACATGGCCTGCCTGGCGGTGACGGTGGAACTGCGCGGCGAAATCGACGTCCATCACGATTACGCGCGCCGCGACGCGGAAGGCATCCTCGACTTCCTGCGCCACCGCGGCGTGATCGCCGAAGCCGCGCCGCCGTTGCCGGGGCTGCCGTTCCCGGCCACGCCGCTGGCCGGATCGGAAAACCTGTACGCGCCGCACGCCGGCGTGGTGGTCTACCACGCCCAGCCGGGCAGCGAGGTGGCCAGCGGCGAGCTGCTGGCCGAGGTGATAGACCCGATAAGCGACCGCTGCAGCGAGATCCGCGCCAACCGGCCGGGCATGTTGTACGCCACCAGCGCCCGCACCTACACCACCGCCGGCCTGTCGCTGGCCAAGGTGGCCAGCCGCGAGGCCTTCAAATCCGGCAAGCTGTTGTCGGCCTGACACTGAAAGGAAAACCGCATGAGAATCTTGATTTGCGCCGCCGCGCTGCTGGGCCTGAGCGCCTGCAGCCAGACCAAGCCGCCTGAGCGCCCGGCGGTGGGCATGGCCAATCCGGCCTCGGTCTATTGCGTGGACAAGGGCGGCAAGCTGTTGCCGCAAAAAGACGCCCAGGGCAACGAGTACGCGCTGTGCCAGCTGCCGGACGGCCGCACGGTGGAGGAATGGACGCTGTTCCGCGCCGACCATCCCAAATAGCCGCTCCCGGCTTATCCACAGTTTTTTCGGTTTCCCTGATTTATCCACAAGCCTGAAAACAACGAACCCGCCGGTCATGTTGCGCCGGCGGGCTGTATCCCCCTTGAGCAGGGTAAAACCAAGAACCGGTTTACGATCTGCTGCGCGTCGTGACACGTGACACGGTGAGTACGGTTTCGAAATGCTCATGTACCCTCTGTACATTCCGCTTTCTCAGCCGTTTCCGCCTTGTCTCGCTTTAGCTCGCAAGATCGTAAACACGTTCTAAGATCACTTCAGGCTGCCCGACAGGAAGGCCTTCAAGCGCTCGCTCTTGGTGTTGCCGAACACCTCGTCCGGGCAGCCCTCCTCCTCCACCCGTCCCTGGTGCAGGAACATCACGTGATTGGACACATTGCGGGCGAAGCCCATCTCGTGGGTGACCACGATCATGGTGCGGCCCTCCTCCGCCAGCGCCTGCATCACTTTCAGCACCTCGCCCACCAGCTCCGGGTCCAGCGCCGAGGTGGGCTCGTCGAACAACATCACCTCCGGCTCCATCGCCAGCGCGCGCGCAATCGCCACCCGCTGTTGCTGACCGCCGGACAAATGCGCCGGGTATTTGTCCTGGGCGCGTTCGTCCAGGCCCACTTTGCGCAGGTATTTGATCGCGCGCTGGGTGGCTTCCTCCTTGGAAATCCCCAGCACGTGCACCGGCGCCTCGATGACGTTTTCCAGCACCGTCATGTGCGCCCACAGATTGAAGTGCTGGAACACCATGGCCAGCTTGGTACGCATGCCCTGCAGCTGCTTCTGGTCCGCCGGCGTCAGCTCGCCGTTCTTGGTGGTGGCCAGCCGGATGGGCTCGCCATTGAGGCTGATGCTGCCCTGGTTCGGTTTCTCCAGGAAGTTGATGCAGCGCAGAAAGGTGCTTTTGCCGGAGCCGGATGAGCCGATGATGCTGATCACGTCGCCGGCCTTGGCCGTCAGCGAGACGCCCTTGAGCACCTCGTGGCTGCCGTAGCTCTTGTGGATGTTCTGGATAGTCAGCTTGTCCATCTTCTAGTCCGTTTCTCAGGTTTTCGCCGGCTGCAGATAGGCCAGCCATCGGGTCTCGGCCTTGCGGAACAGGCCCACCAGGATGAAGGTGACGCCCAGATAGATCAGGGCGGCCAGGCCGAAGGCGTTGAAGGAGTCGTAGGTGGCGGCGTTGACGTCGCGCGCCACTTTCAGCACGTCCGGCACGGTGGCGGTGAAGGCCACAGTGGTGGCGTGCAGCATCAGGATCACTTCATTGCTGTACGCCGGCAACGCGCGGCGCAGCGCGGACGGAATGATCACCCGGCGGTAGAGGGTGAACTTGCTCATGCCGTAGGCCCGTCCGGCCTCGATCTCGCCGTAAGGGGTGGCCTTGATCGCGCCGGCGAAGATCTCGGTGGTGTAAGCGCAGGTGTTGAGCGCGAACGCCAGGATGGTGCAGTTATAGCCCTCGCGGAAGAAGTGGTTGAGGAAGCCCACCTCGCGCACCGCGTCCAGGCTGTACATGCCGGTGTAGAAGAACAGCAACTGCACGTAAAGCGGCGTGCCGCGGAACACATAGGTGTAGAACCAGACGCAGCGCGCCAGCCATTTGACCTTGGACACCCGCGCCACCGCCAGCGGGATGGACACGACGAAGCCGAAGGCGATGGACAGCACCAGCAGCCACATGGTGACGGCGAGGCCGGACAAATGGTAGCCGTCCGACCACAGGAAGGGGCGCCAGTATTGTTGAATGATGTCTATCATAGCTCGGCCTCCCGCACGCCCATGGAGTAACGGCGCTCCAGCCACATCAACGCGAAGTTGGACACTGTGGTGAGCAACAGGTAGATCGCCCCGGCCACCAGGGTGAAGAAGAACACTTTGTAAGTGCTCTTGCCGGCGTCGATCGACACCTTGACCACGTCGGTCAGGCCGATGATGGACACCAGGGCGGTGGCTTTCAGCATCACCTGCCAGTTATTGGAAATGCCGGGCAAGGCGAAGCGCATCATCTGCGGAAACTGGATGCGGGAAAACACCTGCCAGTGGCTCATGCCGTAGGCGGTGCCGGCTTCCAGCTGGCCCTTGGGCACAGAGATGAAGGCGCCGCGCAGCGTTTCGGTGAAATAGGCGCCGTAGATGAAGCCCAGGGTCACCACGCCGGATACGAAGGGATTGAGGTCAATCCGCTCCATGCCCTGCCATTCGGTCAGATGGTTGATGCCGATCTGCAGGCTGTAAAAAATCAGCAGCATCAGCACCAGGTCCGGCACGCCGCGGATCAAGGTGGTGTACAGCGTGGACACGCCGCTCAGCAAGGGATTGCTGGACAGCTTGGCGCCGGCGCCTACCAGGCCGATCAGAAAGGCCAGCAACAAGGACAGCACCGCCAGCTCCAGCGTCACCAGCGTGCCTTCCCAGATAATGGAACCGAATCCATGCAAAAACATGCTCTTCCCCTTTCAGGAGCGGCGGCGAGCGCCGGGCCGGTCCTGACTTGCGCAAAAGACGAGCCGCCGACAAAACGGATGGCCGGCTCCGGCCACGGAGGCGCTGCGGGTTCCAATGCAGCGGTTTTGTCGGCGGCTTGGCTACCTGTTCAAAGTCCGCCGCGCAGCGGCGCTGCGGCCTTGACCAGGTTCTTGCCGCTTACTTGCCGTAAACGTCGAAGTTGAAGTATTTCTTCTCAATCTTCTGGTAAGTGCCGTCTTTGAGCATGCCGGCGATGGCTTTGTCGATATCGGCCTTCAGTTCCTTGTCTTCCTTGCGCAAGCCGATGGCGGCGCCTTCGCCCAGGGTTTTCGGGTCCACCAGTTCTTTGCCGGCAAAAGCGAAGCCCTTGCCTTCCGGCTTCTTCAGGAAGCCTTCGTCGGCCTGCACCGCGTCTTGCAGCGAGGCGTCCAGGCGGCCCGCCGTCAGGTCGGACAGCACTTGGGTCTGGTTCTGGTAAGGCACCACTTCCACGCCGGCCGGCGCCCAGTGTTTCTTGGCGTAAGCTTCCTGGATGGTGCCCTGCTCCACGCCCACGCGCTTGCCCTTCAGCGAAGCCGGGGTGGGCATCAAGCCGGAACCGCTCTTGGCCACCATGCGCGTCGGAGTGTTGAACAATTTGGAGGAAAAGCTGATTTCCTTCATCCGGGCTTCCGTCATCGACATCGAGGACAGCACGCCGTCGAATTTCTTGGCTTTCAAGGCCGGGATCATGCCGTCGAAATCGTTTTCCACCCACACGCACTTGGCTTTCAGGCGCTTACAGATTTCATTGCCCAGATCGATGTCGAAGCCCACCAGCTGGCCATTGGGCGCCTTGGATTCAAACGGCGCGTAACTGGCGTCCACGCCGAAACGGACTTCCTTCCAGTCCTTGGCCCATGCCCCGATCGACGCGGTCATCAGACCCAAGGCCATCACAGCCAATGCTTTCTTCATTTGTTTCTCCTCATAGACTTCATCAACAGCCAACGGTGAAAATCCCGAGCCGACGCAGCCGGGCATATGCATTTCACAAGTTAAAGCGTTCGGGGCTTTTCGCCCTCTGATCCGGCATCGCCCCCGGAGGGGCTGAGCGCTTCATGTTATATAAATAGAGCAATTTGTCTATACCGTCTCTCGCACCCGCCGGCAAGGACGCCCCAGACCAGTCTTTTGTCATGCCTCACGGCAAGATTAATGACTTTAGATTCCTGGCCACGGAACAAATCCGCGCTTTATTGAGGAAAAAATACAACATCCAGCCGCCAACTCAAGTAACGCTTGGTATCGGAATGGGCGTGACTGCAAATGAAGAAGTATCGACAAGAACAAATGATCGGCATGCGCCGTGTCCGCCGCCCGGAAGGATGGCAATGCGGGGATGGGAAAAGACGGCGGGCCATGCCGCAAGCTTGAGCGCGGAATGACGCCCGCCGCCGGATCCACTCACGTCAACTTCCGGACTTCGGTGACGGCGGGCAGCAGCGCCGCCCCGTCCTGGGTCTTGGGCGACATCAGAGGCACCGGCTGGCCGGTCCGCTTGTCTATCAACAGCGAATGGCCTTCGCCCGCCTCGAACAAATGCCCTTCGCCCCACTGGCGCAAGGCCAGCACCACCGCGAACAGGCTTTCCCCCTTGGCCGTCAACACATACTCCTGGTAAGCGGAGCCGTCCGAGGCCGCCTGGGTGGCGAGCACCTCGGCGTCCACCAGCTTGCGCAGCCGATCGGACAGGATATTGCGGGCCATGCCCAGACCGCGCTGGAAATCGCCGAAGCGGCGCACGCCGTCGAAAGCGTCCCGCACGATCAACAAGGACCAGCGATCCCCAATCACGTCGACGCTGCGCGCCACCGGACATGGCTCCTGATTCATTGTGTTGTGGCGCGTCATGGGCTCTCCTTGGGTTATGCGGCGGCGGGATCAATCAGTTGCATTTTAAAACTGCTTGCCCTAGCATTCAATCGGTTTCATTTTGCAACCAGATTGAACGGACTCGGGATCATGAACGCCAGGCACGCCTCATCACCACTCTTGAAACACAAGCCAGCGAACACGCCCGCCAGCCTGGTATGGCTGTTCGCCGCCGCCAGCGGCTTGAGCGTGGCCAACGTCTATTACGCTCAACCCTTGCTGGACGCGCTGGCCCGGGATTTCGCCATCAGCCAGGCGGCGGTGGGCGGCGTAGTCACCGCCACCCAGGCCGGCTGCGCGCTGGCCTTGCTGCTGCTGGTGCCGCTGGGCGACCTGCTGGAGCGCCGCCGCCTGATGGCGGCGCAACTGCTGGCGCTGGCGGCCGCGCTGACCGCGGTGGCGATGGCGCGCACCGCGCCCGCGCTGCTGGCTGGCGTGCTGGCGGTGGGCCTGCTGGGCACGGCGATGACCCAGGGGCTGATCGCCTACGCGGCCAGCGCCGCCGCGCCCCATGAGCAAGGGCGCGTCGTCGGCGCGGCGCAAAGCGGCGTCTTCATCGGCCTGCTGCTGGCGCGGGTGTTCGCCGGCGCCATCAGCGACCTGGCCGGCTGGCGCGGTGTTTATTTAAGCGCCGCGGCGCTGATGCTGGCGATCGCGCTGCCGCTGTGGCGGCGGCTGCCCGCGCTCGCCCCCGCCGCGAACGCGATGCGCTACCCGGCGCTGCTCGCCTCCATGCTGACCCTGCTGCGGCGCGAGAAGGCGCTGCAAGTGCGCGGCATGCTGGCGCTGCTGATGTTCGCGGCCTTCAACATCTTCTGGAGCGCGCTGGCGCTGCCCTTGAGCGCGCCGCCCCACAACTATTCCCACACCGCCATCGGCGCCCTTGGCCTGGTGGGCGCGCTTGGCGCGCTGGCCGCCGCGCGCGCCGGTCAGTGGGCCGACCGCGGGCAGGGTCAACGCACCAGCGCGGCGGCGCTGGCGCTGCTGCTGCTGGCCTGGTGGCCGCTGTCGCTGATGCAGCAATCGCTTGCCGCGCTGCTGGTCGGCATCCTGCTGCTGGATCTGGGCGGCCAGGCGCTGCACGTCACCAACCAGAGCCTGATTTTCCGCGCCCGCCCCGAAGCCCATGGCCGGCTGGTCGGCCTTTACATGCTGTTCTACGCGGTGGGCAGCGGGCTGGGCGCCATCGGCGCCACCACGGCCTACGCCCATGCCGGCTGGCAAGCCGTGTGCGGGCTGGGCGCCGCCGTCAGCCTGCTGGCGCTGCTGTTCTGGTGGGCGACGCGGCGGCTGACGCCCACTGTGGCGGTGAAATGAAAAAGGCCAGTCGCGAGACTGGCCTTTTGCTTGCCGAAAGACGGCTACGTACCGTTTTAGTCTTCGGTCGTGTCCTGATGCATCGCCGCATCCGGCGTAATCACCGTCTGGCGCGCGGCGGCGGCTTGCTGCTGCGCCTCGTCCGCCTGCTTGCGCTGCTCGGCGCGCACCACGTCCAGATAGGACATGATGGCGAAGGTCAGCTCGCGGGTGCCTTCGTGGTTCAGCGCGGAGATGCTGAACACGCGCGGCGCCTTGATATCGAAGCCGAAACGGTCGTCCGGCTGCTCTTCCGGCCAACCGTAGGCCTGGAGGAAGGCGGAGATGGTCAGCTCGCGCTCGTCCGCCGGCAGCATGTCCACCTTGTTCAGCACCAGCCAGCGCGGCTTGCCGTGCAGCTCGTCGTCGTACTTCTTCAGTTCCTCGACGATGGCGCGCGCCTCGCGCACCGGGTCGACGTTGGGATCGAACGGCGCCACGTCCACCACGTGCAACAGCAGGCCGGTGCGCTGCAAATGCTTGAGGAAGCGGTGGCCCAGGCCGGCGCCTTCCGCCGCGCCTTCGATCAGGCCCGGAATGTCGGCGATCACGAAGCTGCGGGTATCGTCCATGCGCACCACGCCCAGATTGGGGTGCAAGGTGGTGAACGGATAATCCGCCACCTTGGGGCGCGCCGCCGACACCGCGCGGATGAAGGTGGACTTGCCGGCGTTGGGCATGCCCAGCAGGCCCACGTCGGCCAGAACTTTCAACTCCAGCTTCAGCGTGCGCTGCTCGCCCTGCTCGCCCGGCGTGCACTGACGCGGCGCGCGGTTGGTGGAGGATTTGAAATGGATGTTGCCCAGGCCGCCCTTGCCGCCGCGCGCAATCATGATGCGCTGGCCGTGATGAGTCAGGTCAGCCACCAGCTCGCCGGTGTCGTGGTCGGTGATGACCGTGCCCACCGGCATTTTCAGTTCGATGTCGTCGCCGCCCTTGCCGTAGCAATCCGCGCCGCGGCCGCGCTCGCCGTGTTCGGCCAGGTATTTTTTGACGAAGCGGAACTCCACCAGGGTGTTGACGTTCTCGTCGGCCACCGCGTACACGCTGCCGCCCTTGCCGCCGTCGCCGCCGTCCGGGCCGCCGAAGGGTACGAACTTCTCGCGACGGAAACTGGCCACGCCGTTGCCGCCGCGGCCCGCGAACACTTCAATGCGGGCTTCATCGATAAATTTCATGTTTTCAACCTCTGTCTTGCGAGGAGTCAGGGGTCAGGATGGACTCGCGGCCACCCTCACGCCTTGCCCCTCGGGTATGAAAAAAGCCCTATCGCAGGATAGGGCTTTCCCCGGAGGATCTTGTAGATCCCTAGAAAGCGAAAAATTATTCGCCGTCTACGCCGGTGTACGGAACCACATTAACGATCTTGCGCTTCATTGCACCTTTAATGGTGAATTCAACGTAACCGTCAACCTTGGCGAACAAGGTGTGATCCTTGCCCTGACCAACGTTTTCACCTGCGTGGAAGCGGGTGCCGCGCTGACGCACGATAATGGAACCTGCCGGAATCAGTTCGCTGCCGTAAACCTTAACGCCCAGGCGTTTGGCTTCGGAGTCACGACCGTTGCGGGAGCTACCGCCTGCTTTTTTGTGTGCCATGACTGTTTATCCTTACTTCGAAATCGCGTCGATGCGGATTTCGGTGAAGTTTTGACGATGACCCTGATGTTTCTGGTAGTGCTTGCGACGACGCATCTTGAAGATGCGGATCTTGTCGCCACGACCGTGGGAAACAACGGTGGCCTTAACAGTGGCGCCGGCAATCATCGGGGCGCCTACAACAACCTGTTCACCGTCAGCAATCATCAGCACTTCTTCAAGTACGATCTGGCTGTCGACGTCTGCAGGTATCTGTTCTACTTTGAGTTTTTCACCAACGACAACTTTGTACTGCTTGCCGCCGGTTTTTATGACCGCATACATTCGCATGAGCTCCTGAATATAAAAATCTCGCCGCCTATTGCGGGAGAACGCGAAACTATACGGACACCCCGTCAAGTTGTCAATGATTTCATCGACTTAGTCCTAGAGAGTACGCGCCGTGGCGGCTGGAGGGGCTTTTCTGGTAACATTCTCGGCTTTGGCGTACCCATCTCAAATAACTGGTTGAAATCGTGTCCACCCCGCTTTTCCGTACACTGATAGCCGACGACATGCAGGCCGTTGACCGCGTCATCCGCGCCCGGCTGCACTCCGACGTCGTCCTGATCCGCCAGGTAGCGGAATACATCATTTCCGCCGGCGGCAAACGCCTGCGCCCGGTGTTGACGCTGTTGTCCGGCCGCGCGCTGGGCCATGGCGGCGAACAACTGCACGAGCTGGCGGCGATGATCGAATTCATCCATACCGCCACCTTGCTGCACGACGACGTGGTGGACGAATCCGACCTGCGCCGCGGCCGCGAAACCGCCAACGCGCTGTTCGGCAACGCCGCCAGCGTGCTGGTGGGCGACTTCCTCTACACCCGCGCCTTCCAGATGATGGTGACCACCCGCAATATGGACATCCTGGCGGTGATGGCGGAAGCCACCAACATCATCGCCGAGGGCGAAGTGCTGCAGCTGCTCAACATCGGCAACACCGACGTCACCGAAGACGAATACCTGCGCGTGATCAAGTACAAGACCGCCAAGCTGTTCGAAGCCTCCGCCCGCGTGGGCGCGCTCAGCGCCGGCGCCAGCGCCGAACAGGTGCAGGCGATGGCCGAATACGGCATGTACCTGGGCACCGCCTTCCAGATCATCGACGACGTGCTGGACTACAGCGGCGACGCCGACACCATAGGCAAGAGCCTGGGCGACGACCTGGCCGAAGGCAAACCGACGCTGCCGCTGATCTACACCATGCGCAACGGCAATCCGGAAGCCTCAGCCACCGTGCGCGACGCGCTGGAACACGCCAGCCGCGATCGTTTCCAGGACGTGCTGGCTGCGGTACAATCCTGCGGCGCGCTGGATTACGCCCGGGCCGAAGCGGTCAAAGTGGCCGAACAGGCCGTTGCCGCGCTGGCGCCGGTTCCGGAATCGGACACCCGCCAGGCCTTGGTGGAGTTGGCCCGCCTGTCAGTCGACCGCAGCGCCTGATCCAGCAGTTTCTCTAAGCGTCTCCGTAGTTAAATGGATATAACGGCCCCCTCCTAAGGGGCAGTTACAGGTTCGATTCCTGTCGGGGGCGCCACTTCTGCTCGCAAAGCAGCAAGCGCCACAAATCAAAAAGCCGCGCCCGGCAAACGGCGCGGCTTTCTTGCGTCCCCCTCGGCCCGCGGATCAGGGCGATGGCCGCCCCGGCTGCGGCCAGCTCAGCTCGAAGCGGCTGCCGCCGCCCGCCGGCGTGCAGCGCGCCTCGCCGCCGTGGGCGCGGGCGATGGCGGCCACCACCGCCAGCCCCAGGCCGCTGCCGCCCTTGCCGCTTTGGCGCGCCGCGTCGGCGCGGCGGAAGGCCTCGAACACATGCGGCGCGAAGTCCTCGGGAATGCCCGGCCCCTCGTCCTCCACCCGCAAACGGCACTGGCCGCCCGCCAGGCTCAGCCGCACCCGCAGCAAGCCGGGCTGGGCGTAGCGGCGCGCATTGTCCAGCAAGGCCAACAGCGCCTGGCGGATGCGCACCGGGTCGCAATGCGCCGGGCGCTCGTCCAGGTCCAGCACCACCTGCAAACCGGCCGCCAGCAGCGCGTCCTCGAACACCTCCACCACCGCGCGCACTTCGGCGGCCAGATCGGTGTCCCGCATCTCGATGTCCAAATGCCCGCTTTCCTCCAGGCTAACCACCCGCAAGTCCTCGATCAGGTGGGCCAGACTCTCCACCTGGGCCAGCAGCCGGCGAAACTGGTTCTCGTCCGGGGTGAACACCCCTTCCGCCAGCCCTTGCAGCCGGCCGCGCAGCACCGTCACCGGGGTGCGCAGCTCATGGGCGATGGCGGCGTTCCAGAACGCCTGCTCCTTGGTCATGCGCTGCAGCTGGTCCGCCAGCGCGTTGAAGTCGTCGGCCAGCGTCGCCGCCTCGCGCAGCGAACGGTCGCCGGCCGCCGCGCGCGCGTCCAGATCGCCCTGGGCGACGCGGCGTATGCCCTCCGCCACCGAGTTGAGCGGCACCAGGATGCGGCGCGCCAGGCGCAAGCCCATCACCACCGACAGCGCCAGGCCCGCCACGGTGCTGGAAATCAGCCACACCCATTCCGGCATCGTCATCTTCCAGCCCGGCGATTCGAAATGCACCGGCCAGTAGGTCATTGCCACATAGTAGAAAGTGAAGCCGGTCACCACCACCAGCACGGTCACGCAGAAGGCCATCGTCGCCATCGACAGCGCGATCTGCCGGCTCAGCCCCGCCAGCCTCATTCCGCGCCCCACAGCTTGTAACCCACGCCGCGCACGCCCACCGGCACGCCGTCCACGCCGCACTCTTCCAGCTTCTTGCGCAGCTTGCTGATATGGCTGTCCACGGTGCGCTCCAGCGCGTCGCCTTCCGGCAGGCAGGCGGCCAGCAGCTCGGCGCGGCTGAACACCTTCCGCGGCGCGCGCGCCAATTGCGCCAGCAGTTTGAATTCGGTCAGGGTCAGCGTCAGCACATGGCGCTGCTTGCCAGCCAGCACCGCCACCTCGTGATTTTCCAGGTCGATCTCGAACGGCGCCGCGCGCAGCACCTGCGGCTCCGCCTGGCGCGCGCGGGACATGGAGCGGCGCAGCACCGCCTGGGTGCGCGCCACCACCTCGGCGGGGTTGAAGGGTTTGACCACGTAGTCGTCGGCGCCGATGCGCAGCCCCATCAGCTTGTCGATGTCCTGGTCCAGCGCCGTCAGCATGATCACCGGCGTGTCGCCGCGATGGCGGATTTCCGCCAACACCTGCCAGCCGTCCGCGCGCGGCATCTGCACGTCCAGCAGCACCAGGTCCGGCTTCAGCGACAGGTGCAGCTCCAGCGCCTGCCGGCCGTCCGCCGCGTGCGCGCAGCGCATGCCGCTGCGCGTCAGATAGGCGGTGAGAATCTCCGCGATCTCGGGTTCGTCTTCAGCGACGAGGATCAAGGCCTGGCGGTCTTGGCCCGCGCCGGGCGGTCGCATTGTCTGAGTCATGGCGCCGATTTCGCATCCTGTCTGCATCTCCATCGAATCTCCATGCTACCACACGGGAACCCCCATCCAGCCCCGGCATACTGCCGCCTGACTTTATACGGGCGGCCTGCCGTCCATGCTTGATTGGAGTGGAAATGAAGAGTAAACGAGCCAGCTTATACGGCGGCGGCTGCCTGTTGGCGGCGGCGCTGCTGAGCGCCTGCGGACAAGCCGAACCCGAGGCCCCGCCGCCGGCGATCCCGGTGCGCACCCTGACCGCGGCCCCGGCCCCGCTCAAGCTGAGCGAAGATCTGCCCGGCCGCGTGGCGGCGGTGCGGGTGGCGGAAATCCGGCCGCAAGTCAGCGGCATCGTGCTGCGCCGCCAGTTTGAGCAAGGCACCGAAGTGCGCGCCGGCCAGCCGCTGTTCCAGATCAACCCCGCGCCGTTCAAGGCGGAGGTGGACACCGCCGCCGCCGCGCTGCAACGGGCCGAAGCCGCGCTGGCGCGCGCGCGGGTGCAAACCGCCCGTCTCAAACCGCTGGTGGAGAGCGACGCCATCAGCCGCCAGGTCTACGACGACGCCGCGTCCCAACGCGACCAGGCCGCCGCCGACGTGGCCCAAGCGCGCGCCGCGCTGGCCCGCCGCCAGCTGGACCTGAAATTCTCCCGCGTCGAAGCCCCCATCTCCGGCCGCATCGACCAGGCCCTGGTCACCGAAGGCGCACTGGTGGGCGGCGGCGACGCCGCCCCGATGGCGCGCATCCAGCAGATAGACCAAGTCTATGTGGACGTGCGCCAGCCGGCGGCGGCGCTGGAAGCCGTGCGCCAAAGCCTGGCCGCCCAGCCGGACAGCGCCGGCCACGGCCTGCCGGTGTCCATCCTGCGCGACGACGGCGCGCCCTACGGCCTCAACGGCCGCATCCTGTTCTCCGGCGTCAACGTGGACGCCGGCACCGGCGACGTGCTGCTGCGCGTGCTGGTGGACAACCCCGAGCGGCGGCTGCTGCCCGGCATGTTCGTGCGCGCCCGCGTGCCGCGCGCCAGCTACGCGGCGGCGCTGACCGTGCCGCAGCAGGCGGTGGTGCGCATCGGCGGCAAGACCCAGCTGTGGACCGTGGACGCCAAGAACCAGGCGCGGCTAAGCGTGGTGGAGCTGGGCGAACTGGCCCACCGCCAGTACCGCATCCGCTCCGGCCTGCGCGCCGGGCAAAAGGTCGTGGTCGAGGGCATGGAACGCCTTGCCGACGGCGCGACGGTGGCCGCCAGCGAAGCCGCGCCCGCGGCCGCCAAAAGCTGAGCGGGGAAGATAGCCATGTCTCAATTCTTCATCCGCCGCCCGGTGTTCGCCTGGGTGATCGCCCTGTTCATCATCCTGCTGGGGCTGATCGCCATCCCCCAGCTGCCGATCGCGCGCTACCCCTCGGTGGCGCCGCCCTCGGTCACCATCACCGCCAGCTATCCCGGCGCCACGCCGCAGACCATGAGCGACGGCGTGCTCAGCCTGATCGAACGCGAGCTGTCCGGCGTCAAGAACCTGCTGTACTTCGAATCCTCGGCCGACACCTCCGGCATCGCCCAGATCACCGTCACCTTCAAACCGGGCACGGACCCGGAGCTGGCGCAGGTGGACGTGCAGAACAAGCTCAAGGCGGTGGAACCGCGTCTGCCCGCCCCGGTGCGCCAGAACGGCGTGATGGTGGAATCCGCCTCCTCCGGCTTCCTGATGCTGATCGGCCTGCGCTCGGACAGCGGCCGCTTTGACGAAGGCGCGCTCAGCGACTACCTGTCGCGCAATATCGCCGAAGAACTGCGCCGCATCGAAGGCGTGGGCCGCGTGCAGCAGTTCGGCACCGAGCAAGCGATGCGCGTGTGGGTGGACCCGGCCAAGCTGATCACCTACGGCCTGTCCATGAGCGAGCTCACCGCCGCCATCGCCCAACAAAACGTCCAGATCGCCCCCGGCAGCCTGGGCGCCGCGCCGGCGCTGCCCGGCCAGCGCGTCACCGTGCCGCTCACCGTGCAAGGCCAGCTGACCGCGCCGGAAGAGTTCGCCGCCATCGTGCTGCGCGCCAACGCCAACGGCTCCAAGGTGGTGCTGGGCGATGTGGCGCGGGTGGAGATAGGCTCCCAGGGCTACAACTTCGTCAGCCGTGAAAACGGCAAACCCGCCTCCTTCGCCGGCGTGCAGCTGGCGCCGGGCGCCAACGCGGTCAAAACCGCGGAAGCGGTGCGGGCGCGGCTGGCCGAGCTGAGCACCTCCATGCCGGCCGGCATCAGCTATTCGGTGCCCTTCGACACCGCGCCCTTCGTCAAGATCTCCATCGAAAAAGTGATCTACACCCTGCTGGAAGCCATGGTGCTGGTCTTCCTGGTGATGTATCTATTCCTGCAAAACGCGCGCTACACGCTGATCCCGGCCATCGTCGCCCCGGTGGCCATGCTGGGCACCTTCGCCGTGATGCTGGCCACCGGCTTCTCCATCAATGTGCTGACCATGTTCGGCATGGTGCTGGCCATCGGCATCATCGTGGACGACGCCATCGTGGTGGTGGAAAACGTGGAACGGCTGATGGCGGAAGAAGGGCTGTCCCCGCGCGACGCCACCTCCAAGGCGATGAAGGAAATCACCGGCGCCATCATCGGCATCACCCTGGTGCTCACCGCCGTCTTCATTCCCATGGCGCTGTCCAGCGGCTCCGTCGGCGTCATCTACCAGCAATTCTCGCTGTCCATGGCCGTGGCCATCCTGTTCTCCGCGCTGCTGGCGCTGACGCTGACCCCGGCGCTGTGCGCCACCATGCTCAAGCCCATCCCGCAGGGACACCATGAAAAGCGCGGCTTCTTCGGCTGGTTCAACCGCCGCTTCGCCCAGCTCACCGCCTGGTACGAAACCCGCGTCGGCCGGCTGATAGGCCGCGCCGGCCGCGTGATGCTGCTGTTCCTGGCCATCTCCGGCGCGCTGGCCGCCGGCTTCAAGGCGCTGCCCTCCTCCTTCCTGCCGGAAGAAGACCAGGGCTATTTCATGACCAGCTTTCTCCTGCCCGCGGACGCCACCGTCGAGCGCACCCGCGACGTGGTTAAAACGCTCGATGACCATCTGGCGACGCGCCCTGCGCTCCAGTCCAGCATCTCCATCATCGGCTACGGCTTCTCCGGCTCCGGCCCCAACGCCGCGCTGAACTTCGCCGTGCTCAAAGACTGGAAACAACGCGGCGACAGCAGCACCGTGGAAGAAGCCATGCGCGCCCAACAGCGGATGTCCGCCACCACCGAAGGCGCGGCGATGAGCCTGCTGCCGCCGGCCATCGACGAACTGGGCACCAGCTCCGGCTTCAGCCTGCGGCTGCAAGACCGCGCCAACCAGGGCCACGCCGCGCTGAAAGCGGCCGAAGCCAAACTGCTGGAGCTGGCCTCCCGCAGCAAGATCGTCAGCGGCGTCTACCCGGACAGCCTGCCGGCCGGCACCAGCGTGCGCCTGGACATAGACCGGCAGAAAGCCGAGGCGCTGGGCGTGTCCTTCAGCAGCGTCAGCGACACCCTGTCCACCGCCATGGGCTCCACCTACGTCAACGACTTCCCGCACGCCGGCCGCATGCAGCAAGTCATCATCCAGGCCGACGCCCCGGCGCGCATGCAGCTGGACAATGTGCTCAAGCTCTACGTGCGCAACGCCAGCGGCGGCATGGTGCCGCTGGCGGAAGTGGTGCGCCCGGCCTGGTCCGAAACCCCGCTGCAACTGGTGCGCTTCCAGGGCTACCCTTCCGCCCGCCTCTCCGGCGGCGCCGCGCCCGGCTACTCCAGCGGCGCGGCCATGGCCGAGATGGAACGGCTGGCCACGCAACTGCCGCCCGGCTTCGCGCTGGCCTGGACCGGCCAATCGCTGCAAGAACGCCAGTCCGCGTCCCAAGCGCCGATGCTGATGGCGCTGTCCATGATCGTAGTGTTCCTGGTGCTGGCCGCGCTGTATGAAAGCTGGGCCATCCCGCTGTCCGTGATGCTGGTGGTGCCGCTGGGCCTGATCGGCGCCATCGGCGCGGTGATGCTGCGCGGCATGCCCAACGACGTGTTCTTCAAAGTGGGCCTGATCACCGTGATTGGCCTGTCCGCCAAGAACGCCATCCTGATCATCGAGTTCGCCAAGCAACTGCATGAAGAAGGCAAAAGCCTGGTGGAAGCGGCGATGCAAGCCTCCCGGCTGCGACTGCGCCCCATCCTGATGACCTCGCTGGCCTTCGGCCTGGGCGTGCTGCCGCTGATGCTGGCCACCGGCGCCAGCGCCGAAACCCAAAACGCCATCGGCACCGGCGTGTTTGGCGGCATGGTCACCGCCACCGTGCTGGCCATCTTCTTCGTACCCGTATTCTTCGTGGTGGTGATGAGCGCGCAAGCGCGCCTCGCCAGCTGGCGCAAGCCGCGCCCGGCCCCGGAGCAGAAAGCAGAATCATGAGATTACCCCTCCTCCCCCTGTCCCTGAGCGTGGCGCTGGCGCTGAGCGTCTCCGCCTGCTCGCTGACCCAGCCCTTGCGCAAGCCGGAACCGCCGGTGCCGGCCCGCTACGCGGCGACGGCCGACGCGGCCGACCTCAGCGCCAACGCCGCCGACCTGGGCTGGCGCGCGATGTTTGGCGACCGCCGGCTGCAAAGCCTGATCGAGCTGGCGCTGCGCAACAACCGCGACCTGCGCCTGGCTGCTCTCAACGTGGAAGCCGCCGAAGCCCAGTACGGCATCCAGCGCGCCGCGCGGCTGCCGTCCGTGGACGCCGGCGCCGGCCTCACCCGCCAGCGCACCCCGGTCAACCGCGAAACCGATCCGATCACCCCGGCCGCCGTGCAAAACCAGTACGGCGTCAACCTGGGCGTCAGCGCGTTTGAGATCGACCTGTTCGGCCGCGTGCGCTCCCTGTCCGACGCCGCCTTCGCCCGCTACCTGGCCACCGACCACGGCCGCCGCGCCGCGCAGATCGCCCTGGTGGGCGCGGTGGCGGACGCCTACTTCGCGGAACGGCTGGCGCGCGAACAACTGGCGCTGGCGGAACGCACCCAGGCGGACTGGCGGCAATCGCTGGCGCTGGCGCGCCGGCTCAAGGACGCGCAACAGGCCGGCGGCCTGGACGTGGCCCAGGCCGAAGGCCAGGTGGCCAGCGCCGACGCCGACCTGGAAGCGCGCGCCCGCGCCGCGGACCAGGCCCGCAACGCGCTGCGCCTGCTGCTGGGCGCGGAACCGCCGGAAGACCTGCCCGAGCCGCTGCCGCTGGACCGCCAGCCGGTGGTGACCCGGCTGGCCGCCGGCCTGCCCTCGGAACTGCTGTTCCGCCGCCCGGACATCCTGCAAGCCGAACAACAACTGGAAGCCGCCAACGCCGACATCGGCGCCGCGCGCGCCGCCTTCTTCCCGCGGCTGTCGCTCAGCACCTCCGCCGGCTTCCTCAGCCCCGGCCTGCGCAATCTGTTCGACGGCGGCCAGCACGTGTGGAGCTTTGCGCCGCAAATCAACATCCCGCTGTTCCAGGGCGGCCGGCTGCGCGCCGAACTGCGGCTGGCGGAAGTGCGCAAATCCAGCGCCGTGGCCGAATACGAACGCGCCATCCAGATCGCCTTCCGCGAAGTGGCCGACGGCCTGGCCGGCCGCGAAACCTTCAGCCGCCAGATCGACGCCCAGGCGCGAGTGGTGGCCAGCGCGGAACGCCGCGCCGAGCTGTCCGGGCTGCGCTACCGCGCAGGCGTGGACGGCCGGCTGGAACTGCTGGACGCCCAGCGCCAGCTCTACGCGGCGCAACAAGCGCTGCTGGACCTGCGCCGCGGCCAGTTGAGCAACGCCATTGCGTTGTACAAAGCGCTGGGCGGCGGCCTCACCGAGAAGTAAGAACCTGTTTACGATCTGCTGCGCATCGGTAGAGAGATTGTGCGATGAGTGCCCGCTTCGAAATGCTCATGTACCACGCGTACATTCCGCTTTCTCAGTCGTTTTCGCCTTGTCTCGCCTTAGCTCGCGAGATCGTAAACACGTTCTAAGAGCGGCGAACAAACCCCTGATGCGG
This sequence comes from Chromobacterium sp. LK11, assembly GCF_001043705.1. Taxonomy (NCBI): domain Bacteria; kingdom Pseudomonadati; phylum Pseudomonadota; class Betaproteobacteria; order Neisseriales; family Chromobacteriaceae; genus Chromobacterium; species Chromobacterium sp. LK11. The sequence continues at coordinate 55,264 of NZ_LDUR01000016.1, read as the reverse complement.
CGTTTGCGCCGCCGGCCAGCGGCCACCCCTTGTCCCCTCCATTTGTGCGGCCCTAGTTGGCCGCATTTTTTTTACCCCGCCCCCCGCCTTGCAATCCCGCGCCCGCGGATACAAACATAAAGCTGTACCACCCCATTGGCCGCACCAAGATGAAGCTTCTCTCCCACCTCTGGCCGCGCAGTTTCCGGCTGCGGCTCAGCCTGTTGTTCGGCGGCCTGTTCCTCTTGGCCTCCTTGCTGGACGCCGCGCTGGAACCGCAAATCAACCAGGGCCTGCTGCAAGACAAGGGCGAAGCGCTGCAAGCCACCGCGCGCGGCATCGCCAAATCCCTGGCCGCCGGCCTCAGCCAACGGCGGCGGGAACTAGCCTTGCACACGCAAACCCCGGTCTTCCTCAGCGCGCCGCTGGACAGCCCGGCGCTGCGCGGCGGCCTGGAGCGGATCAGACTGCACAACCCGGACTACACCTGGCTGGGCGTGATCGCCCCGGACGGCCGCATCGTCTCCGCCAGCGGCGGCGCGCCGTCCCCCCGCATCGAATTCGCCGCCCCGCTGCACAACGAAGCCGGCAAGCTGCGCGGCGCGCTGGCCGCCCAAAGCTCCTGGGCCTGGGTGGCCAAGCTGATCGCCGACCGCCTGCCGCGCCACAGCGCCGGGGGAGCGCCGCAAATCTTCATCGTCAACCAGAACAACGCCCCGCTGTTTCCGCCCGGCGCGCCGGACCGGGCGGACATGCCCGCGCCGCTAAGCGGGCCGGGCTACCAACAAGGCGACTGGGCAGACGGCGAAACCTATCTCTACGCCGACGCCAAGATAGACGACGCCCCCGGCCCCGGCTGGCGCGTCATCGTCCGCCAAGCGCCGCCGCAAGCGCCGGCCACCCTCAGCCGGCTGCGCTCCGCGCTGACCCTGCCCGGCTGGATCGTCACCCTGCTGCTGATGGCCATGGTCTACCGCTTGGCCGCCGCCTTCAGCCGCCCGCTGGAAACCTTGGCCCACACCGCCCAGCGCGTCAGCGCCGGCGACGAACAAGCGGACTGGAGCCTGCGCAGCGGCGCCCGCGAGCTGCAACAGCTGGCCCAAGCCATGCAACAGATGACCGCCGCTCTGCTGGCGCGCCGCGGCGAACTGGCCGCCGCCAACACCGGCCTGGAACAAAAAGTGGAAGAGCGCACCGAGGCGCTGAGCGAAGCCAATCGCCAACTGGAAGAACGAGCGGCGCAGCTGGAACAGATGGCGCGCAGCGACGCGCTGACCGGCCTGGGCAACCGCATGGCCGCCGCGGAACAGCTGACGGCGGAATACCAACGCTTCCGCCGCAGCCGCGCGCCCTACTCGGTGCTGCTGCTGGACGCCGACTACTTCAAGCGCGTCAACGACAGCCACGGCCATGCGGTGGGCGATCAGGTGCTGCAACAGATCGCCGCCGCCCTGAACGGCGCGGCGCGCGCCACCGACTTCGCCGCCCGCTACGGCGGCGAGGAGTTTCTGCTGCTATTGCCGGACACCGACGCCGAAGGCGCGCTGGTGCTGGCCGAGCGGGTGCGCGCGGCGGTGGCCGCCGCCGCCAACACCGCTGCCGGCGTGGTCACCGTCAGCATCGGCGCGGCCACCGCGCGCGACGACGACGCCACCCACGAAACCATCGTCCAGCGCGCGGACGAGGCTTTGTATCGGGCCAAGGAGAATGGGCGGAATCGGGTGGAGGGAGCGGGGTGAGGGAGCTATTGGGGTGTTGCTGTAAGGTGGCTGATTGAGTGAGGGCTTGTTGGCCATGCGGCTGGGTATGCTTTTACGCTAGCATGACGGCTATCGGCCACAAGCTATCATTGAATTCGGCATCCCCAAGCGGGTATTAGAGTCACAAAATGCGTCAACGACAGTCATGAATCCTAAACTAATCAACCCGATAGCCCCCCATGGACGCTCTTTGCTCCAACAACGAGTTATTTTCAATATCAGGCATTATTTACCGTGACTCTTGATCTCTCTTCCGAACCTATGCTCGGCCACTGGGACGTTTCTCCCTGCGTTTCTCAGTGCGAATACCAATTTGGCCAGCGGCTAGTATATGTACAGCACCCCAAGGGGATTTCTCATTCCCCGTACATTGCAATAGCTCAGAAAACCATCATTGGAACCTGGGAAGACATCCCAAATGCAGTACATTTTGCAGAGAAAATTTCACGCAGCTTACTTCCTAGCTTTTGGGAAGCACACGATGCAAGCCAGACATCCGGCATCCGGTTTGATGTTTACTCAATTCACTATGAGCTAGGCAACCCTCATCCTAGCTACGTGGTTGGCGTTAATCATGATTTTGATTTTAACTACGTAACTTATGCCGATGACGATCTTTGGAGAGAAAATCCAATCACAATAGAGTTACCGGAACCCCCAGATAATTTTTTCCTGTCAGTACGACGCATCGGGGCGAAGCAATTTGAAAATGCCGCCACATAGCTCTATGCTCAAGAGCACGAGCATCTGCTTTCTCAAGGTGAGACCAGTAGCAAAGGAACGAAATAGGCCTCTAGAAAAATAGCAGCTCACGGACGAAGCAAGACACTGACTCTGCTTCAGATCTTGGGCATGCATATTACCTCCCTGCCCTTAGTCACGATGCTTTTCACATCTCACTTGGCCGACTTCAAAAGGAATAAAACGATGCCAGCTTTGAGACGGGTTAGTTTCAAGTATCGATCCGGACCTGCTGCATTACGTAGCCTTTCGGACGGAACGGCATATTTCGCAAAGCCAAGTGAATTGAATGACTCCCTTGAAGCGCAGTTTGAACCCGCCAAATCGTCTCAATTCTCAGTGACTTTAGCAGAGACGTTGACTGAACTGGCCAAGAGCCGCCAGGAGCCTGTTGGATTCGTACCAGATGAATCGTTTGCCTCCGAATTTGATCTGCACATGGCCCGTGAAGATGAACATTTCAAGGAGGCATGTCAGAAATTGGGACTGTTTTCTTCTGCTCGCAGGCCCGACAATCAGCCCATGTGGGCTTACTACAGTAACGACTCAAAAGGCTTCTGCTTTGAGTTGGAATGGCCTGATGAACTGCTTGCAACTTACCAACTAATACCGACTGAAATTCAATACTCAGTCGAGCCACGAGTCCACAATCGTGCCGACGACTTACGCCTTGCCCTCTTGGCACTGGGAGAGGAACATCCTGATTGGACAGTGGATGCAATTGAAAAGCACTCGTTCTCCGAATTATTCAATAGGAACTGGATGGTACGTTCAATGGGGCGTGCAGTGTCAACTAAGCATGCTGACTGGAAACACGAATCCGAGTTAAGAATGATTTCCCCGGCTGCAGGGCCACTACCCATCTTGAAGGCCATACTCAAACGGGTATATTTCGTACGCACTGATTTCCCCGAGTGGAAACCAACCATGATGCTGCTGCACCAGCTCTACCCTAATGTGGAACTTGCTCAAGTCCAATTCTCACATAAGGCCCCGCTGGTCTCTGTCGTTCCTATGATGAAAAAATTGATTCCAACGTAAGAGGAAAACCTAAGCAGCCCCAGCTGTGATGCCGACGCCACCCACAAAGCCATCGTCCAGCGCGCGGACGAGGCTTTGTATCGGGCCAAGGAGAATGGGCGGAATAGGGTGGAGGGGGCGGGGTGAGAGGCTGGGAGCTTTGCGGGGACCAAGCTTTTCGAGTTAGAACGCGTCGATTTAAACCGCTAAACATATTTTTTCTAGCATTATTTCAATCGAACAGTTACCACCTCCCGTCAACACTAAAAATCGCACAAACAAATAGCCACAATACTCCCTATAGTTCTCATTAACACTCCAAAACTCTCTCTATAACACTCTATTCTCTATACCTTTCCAACATCCCATTGCACAGAATTTCCAGGAACTTGCTGAAAAATAAATCCAAACTTCCATTGAGACCAAACAATAAAGGCCCCATCCGACTGCCCACACTCTGGACAGTGCAGGTCTTTTGCTCTATGTCCATCTGGATTCCAAGAATGTATTGTAAAATGCAAACTACAACACAAACACTTAACTTTCTTTTCTACAAATTTTGCTGTTGTCTTGACTAGTTCCTGCACATGAAACACACCACTTTCTGTTAATTTCGCCAAATTACCATTTAGACTTAAATACCCCTTTTTCGCCAACTCAAAAAATTCATCTGGATACTGCTTCCCATCGCTCTCTGAGAAGAAAAAAATCTGGCCGCCTATTCTAATATAAGATCCATGTTCATTATTCACCACCTCTATAGGAGCCTCTTCGCAAGCCGCTGCGAGAAGAATTTCAGTTGCACGATCAGATATATCACGACTCTTATTCTCAGCATGTAATGTTCCAATTATAGCTGCTGAAATAGCGTGCACTTCCCCTCCAGTAATTTGTGGCTGCACCGGCAACTTACCTTTTGCCACCATATCGTAAACCTCATCACGGTGGCCTTTCAGTTCATCAGGACCAAACTCCCTTGTCATTTGGGTTTTTACATGAACAAAAGAATGACAATTAATACAAATTGGAATCAAATTCTCTTCATCATCAGTACCGCCATTAGACCGTTCAACAATGTGATGAATTTGTATTTGAAGTGGAGAAAATCGTCTACAGATACAGCAATGCCTTGCTGATCTAACCAACACATCTACGACTACAGACTCAGGTATTGACATTTACAATCCCCTCTAAAATTGAATTCAATGAATTTGAATACAGATTATCAGGCAACAAACATGAACTTACGTACATTTACGTCATGTCTCTCGAACAAACCCACCATAAGCAGAATCCACATTGCCAAACTCAATCCAGCAGGCTGCACAGCCAAGCAATTCCCCACTCGATTTATTAAATCTTTTGCAAGCATCAAAATAATAAACAGACACCATCAAATCGAAAAATGAGAAGTTATTAATAGCCACAGCCATTCTACACCATCAAGAACCATTGACTCACCCAAACCACACCCCTACCGAATAATTCCCCTTATCTCCTTGCCCCCTTGTGTCTTAAGTCAATAGAACGCGTCCCCCTAACTTCATAAAAAGGATGTCCCTTAACCAAAACCCAAACTCATAGGCAAACCAGATCTCACCCAAACCAGAAGTCGAGAGGAAAACTCCAAAGCCAGCAATCTTAGTTTCCCTTTCATCGCCCCCACCCTTGACGCCCCCTCCCAGCCTGTTTAGGCTTGGTCCCGCGTCGTGCCCAATACGCGACGCAGGGCTTGCAAACCCAAAATCGTTTAACCGCAGACTAAATCGTGTCCGCTTTGGCACCGTTACGTCTGCTGCCACGCCGTACCCATTCGGGGCGGGCCGTGGCAGGGAGCCTCTCGGGGCTGCCGGTCTATTGGTTAAACGAACCGGTTTTGCAACCTTGTCATGTGCCTGCCCCAGCCTCGCCTGGGCAGGTTTCCACAGATGACATGGAGACCGTGATGACCTTCTCTACCTTTCCCCCCGCCATGCCGCCTCCCGCCTGCCCCCATTGCGCAGGCCAAGCCGCCACACCCGCCGCTGCCCCGGTCATGGAGCAACTGCGCCTCTGCCTGCAACGCTTGCCCGTCGTTTCCTCCGACGAGGCGCTGCTGGGCGATCTGAGCTGGCAACTGAACCACTATTACATTGAGCTGGACTCCGCCCTGCTTCGCGCCGTGATGGACATGCGCGCCGCCCACACCGGGCTGCAGGCCTTGGTGACTCTGCTGGAGCGCCGCGACGAGCCGCTGCTGTTCAGCAGCGAGGAAGCGCTGGCCTTGCTGGAACCGATACAGCAGCGCTTGAAACAAGGGCTGGAACATCTTAACGGCGTGCAGTGATGGCTATCAGAGAGAGCATTGCCATGATGAAGCTGCTGATCCAGCACCGCGACGTCCTCCAACGCGCCGCCAGTTTGATCTCCGCCTATGAAGAGCGGATCGGGGCCATTGCGCTGACGGACGATCACCCGGACCATCCGGCGGACACCGCCGCCATCCATCTGGAGATCCGGCAGGCGCAGACGAGTTTTTACCTGTGGGACAAATGGCGTGGCGAACACGAACCGGCCCGCGTCGCCTTGTTGCGGATGTGGGCGTCCGGCAAGTGGACCAACCGCGACACCTGTGCGCGGGAATGCTATCGCCTGGCGGGCTTCAGCAATATAGTCACCGCCCGTCAGGCGCTGGTGGGCGCGCCGGCGCCGGAGCCTTTGGCCGTCCGAAGCCAGCCCGCGCTGTGGGTGAAGCTGTAGGCGAACCCCGCCAACGCGCGGCTATCCCGCGGAGCGGTTGCGTCTAGCCTGTTCCGCGTGGATACCGCTGCGCGTCGTCCTCCCTGCAAGAAGCGGCGTGGGGCGTCTTAGAACTTATTTACGCTCTAGCGAGCAAGAGCAAGGCAAGGCGGAAACGACCGAAAAGGCAGCCAGAGTCGTGAGAAAGGCACAAGATGAGCCACAACTAGGCATGCCGCCAGAATCAGTCTGTGAGTGGCTTTCAGCTGGCTTCATACTGAACAGCAAGCTCCAGTCCTTTGTCACTTAGGTAATACCCACTTTCTTGTGAACGAGCGAGCGGCCGATAAAACCTCAGATACTCTTTGTTGTGCAGTTGTCGAACTGCATTATCCACCCGAAGCCTCGACAAATCTCCTTTAGCCAAAACAGCGAGACTACTTGATGGTATTTTTTTAACATTATTATTCAATTGATGCACAAAGTAACTTAACACAACCTTTTCATCATTTGAAAGAGAAGCAAGCCCCTTTCCATTAGTTAAAACCTTATTTGACAACTCTTCTTCAAGCTGCTCATAGGCCTCTACTAGTGCATCATACTTATTGAGAAATTTTACAACCCAAACTACTGTAAAAAAGACAGCCAAAATCAGAATAGCATTATACGAATACCACCAACCTCTTGTTACTTCTAAAGACTCACTAAGCCAAGCCCACATTGTAGAAAATGCCCCAGCCACCCAGCCCTTAGGAATTAAGTTATTTTTAACATCTTCTATTACGAGGTCATACCCCCCCTTGCCAACCAACGTAAAGAATGCGGTTAACAGTATGAGCTTAAATGATTTCTTTTCCATTGCGACTAGCTTTACTTGCTTTTAATGATGAAATCATAGCACTTTCCAGCAGGATCGGACTCCAAGAAGATAATTTAAAGTGAAATTAGTATTCGGTTTCTTAGCTACCTCCATTATTAAGAAAATACTGCTATAGCTATTCATAAAGCAAAACGAATCATTCTTCCCCACTTAAGCACAATTTCCAAACGCCTTCAGCTTGTCCACATCCACCAGCGTGATGTCGCGCCCGTCCACCTGGATCAGCTCCGCCTCAATCAACTGGTGCAGCATGCGCGAGAAAGTCTCCGGCGTCAGGTTGAGCCGGGAGGCGATCAGGCTCTTGTTCACCGGCAGCGATACCTGCGGCGTCAGGCTGTCGCCGTCTTCCGGGATGTGTTGCAGCAGATAGCCAATCACCCGCTGCAAGGAGCTTTCTATGGAGTAGCGCTCCACGTCCCGCACCAGGCCGTGCAGGCGCAGCGACAGGCCGGCCAGCAAGCGCCGGGCAAAGGCCGGGTCGTGGTCTATCGCTTGCAGGATGCCGGCCGCCTCCACTTTGAGCAGCATGCCGTCTTCCAGAAACTGAGCCATTACCGGGCAAGGCCGGCCCAGGAACATCACCGCCTCGGCGAAGCTTTGGCCGGGGTGGATGATTTCCATCACTTTTTCGCTGCCCTGCGCCGAGGACAGCGCCAGCTTCACCCGGCCGTACACCACCAGGAACATGCCGTCGCAGGGGTCGCCCTTCTGAAAGATCACCTGGCCCTTGAGGCCGCGCAGTTCTTGGGTGTGCGGCACCAGCGCCTGGATCTGTTCCGGGGAGAGTTGCTGAAACAGCGGCTGGTGGCGCAGGAAGGAAGGGATGTCCAGATGGCTCATGACGGTGTGGCTCGATGATGGGGTAGGTTCTCACTATAAAAGCGCGCTCCGCCAAGGACCATGCGCCATTGGCAGCAGCCGCCTAGTTCGATGTGATTAGAAAAAGTCTTGCCGGCAGCTTCAATATGTTGAAGCGTTGCATGGATAGGTGGGAAACCGCGTATTCGACGTTTTGAACCATCATCCCTCTCGAAGAGGTCGTAAACAGGCTCTACGGCGCTAGCCTCAATGTTGGGCCGCGCGGCTCCACGGCGTCAGCGCCGGCCGCGCGTGGCGGCCCGGCTCCACGCCGATTTCCGCATCGCTCAGATAACAGGCCGGGTCCGCCGCCCAGAAGTCTCCGCTCAGCTCCCAGGCGCGCACCCGGGTATTGCCGTTGCAGATATCCAGGTGGCCGCAAGCGCCGCAGCGGCCGGCCACTGGGCGCGGGGATTGGCGCAGGCCGCTCATCAGCGGGTGATGCGGCTGTTGCCAGATCACGGAAAACGGCTGTTCCCGCACATTGCCCAGCGTCACTTTCCACCACATGGTGTCCGGATGCACATTGCCCAGGTTGTCGATATTGGCGATGTGGACGCCGCTGGCGTTGCCGCCCCAGCGCCGCAGCGCCCGCAGCAGCGCGTCGGCCCGCTCCGGATAATGCCGGCGCGCCCAGTGCAGCAGGTAGACGCCGTCCGCGTCGTTGTTGCCGGTGACGAAATCCCGCGGCCGGCCGGCGTCCAGCTGGGCCATCGCCTGCTGGATCAGCAACTCCAGCGCCCAGCGGCTGCGGGCGTGGCGGGCGTCGTCGGCGCGGTGTTTGTTGCCGCGCCCGGCGTAGTTGAGGTGGGAGAAGTAGAACTTGTCTATGTCTTCGTCCGCCATCAGTTGCAGCAGCGCCGGCAGGTCCGCGGCGTTGTCTTTGGTCATGGTGTAGCGGATGCCCACTTTCAGGCCGGCGTCGCGCGCCAGCCGCAGGCCCTGCAAGGCCAGATCAAAGCCGCCGTCCAGCCGCCGGAAGCGGTCATGGGTGGCGCCGATACCGTCCAGGCTGACGCCCACGTAATCAAAGCCGATGTCCGCCAGCGTGGCGGCGGCGGCCTGGTCTATCAGGGTGCCGTTGCTGGACAGGCCGATATAAAAGCCCAGCGCCTTGGCGCGCCGGGCAATGGCCGGCAGGTCCGGCCGCAGCAGCGGTTCGCCGCCGGACAGGATCAGCACGCGCACGCCGTAGGCGTGGAGGTCGTCCAGCACCGCATAGGCTTCTTCGGTGCTCAGTTCGCCGGCGAAGTCGCGGTTGGCTGAGGTGGAGTAGCAGTGCTGGCAGGTAAGGTTGCAGCGGCGGATCAGGTTCCAGATCACCACCGGGCCTTGCGGGCCGACGGGCATGGCGCGGCCCGGCGGTTGGGACGCCGCCGGCTCGCGCAGCAGGCGCAGGTATTGGGTTAATCGCAACATGGCCGGCTCCGCCGCGGGAAGATGGCTCAGTGTGCGGCCGGGGGCGGCGGCGGCTCCTTGACGCGGGTCAATGGAATCTGGAGCGTATCAAAGCCTCAAGCCCGTTTTCTTCAAAATCCGGCTGGAAAACAGCACCTCGTGGCCGCGACAGGCCTCGCCCAGCAAGGCGCGCGCGTCGTCCACCGCGGCCAGCACCGCCGGCCGCTCGCTGCCGTGCAGCATGGCGAACAGATTGTACGGCCAACCCGGCCGACGCGGACGGCGGTAGCAGTGGCTAACCGCGTCCAGGCCTCCCAGTTGCGCGCCCAGCGCGTCCACTTGCTCGTCGGCCACGTCGAACACCGCCATGCCGTTGGCGCGGTAGCCGATGGCGTAATGGTTGGGCACCGCGCCGATGCGGCGCACCACGCCCTGCTCCAGCCAGCGCGCCAGCCGCGCCGTCACTTCGGCTTCCGCCCAGCCCAGTTGCCGCGCAATGTCGCGGTAAGGGTAGCGGCACAGCGGCAGGCCGGCCTGGGTGGCGCGGATCAGCCGCCGGTCGTCCTCGCTCAACACAGCCGGCTCGCCTGCCCGCCGCGCGCCGGCGGCCGCGCCCACCGGAGCCGCGCCGCCCACCTGGAAACGCATGCCCACAAAGTATTCCCGCTCTTTGGGAAACAGGTTCACTTCCAGGCCGGTGACCAGTTCGATGCCGCGCCGGGCGGCGTCGATGGCGGCGGCGCTGTCCGCGGCCAGTACAAACCACATATTGAGCCGGTGCTCGCGGCGGTAGTTGTGCGCCACCGCCGGCAGCGCGTTGACGGCGGCGGCCACTTCGTCGAAGCGAGCTTCCGGCGCGGCCAAGGCGGCCAGCACGAAGCAGCCGCCCAGGCGTTCTATCTGGTACATCGGCCCAAAGCGGCTGAGCACGCCGGCGTGCAGCAGTGCGCGCAGGCGGCGGATCAGGCCGTCTTCGCCCAGGCCCAGGCTGCGTCCGGTCGCCGCGTAGGGGCGCGACACCAGCGGGAAGCCGCCTTGCAGCCGGTCTATCAGCCGCGCGTCCAAGGCGTCCAGCGTGTCCAGCATTGTCAGCGCTTCAGGCGTATCCATAACAGGCTCCGGTTTGTTTGTAGCGCCGGGTGGAGCGCAGCACCGCCTGCGGCAGCCGTTCCAGGCCGTGCCGGCGGCGGATGTCCGCCAGCGCGGCGTCCAGGCTCTGCGCGTCGCGGGCGTGGACCATGGTGAACAGTTGGTAAGGCCAGTCCGGCGGCCGCGGCGGACGTTCGTAGCACAGGGTGACGGCCGGTTCCGTCGCCAGCGCCAGCGCCACGCGCTCGCGTTCGGCGTCGTCGTCTATCCGCCACACCCACATGGCGTTGGCGCGGTAGCCCAGTTCCGGGTGGCGCACCACCATGCCGAAGCGGCGGATAACGCCTTGCTGCCGCCAGTGGGCGATTTGCGCCAGGGTCTGGGCTTCGCTCAGCGCGCATTGCGCGCCCAGCGCTTGATAAGGCCGTTCGGTCAATGGCAGGCCCGGCGACAGCGCCGCCAGCAGCCGCTGGCGCTGGCCGGCGGACAGGCCGGGGTCGTCCGCCGCCGCCGGCGCTTCCGCCGCCGCGGCGGACTCCGCCAGGAAGGAAAAGCCCAGGTCGATGTGGTATTCGCGCAGCAGCGGCAGGTCCAGCGACAGGATGCCGGTGGCCAGCCGGATGCGGCTCAGCGCCGCGGCCACGCCGGCCGAGGAGGCGGCGGCAACGACGAACCACAGGTTGTAATGATGGTCCCGCTGGTAGTTGTGGTTGACCTCGCGCTGGCGGCTGACGAAGGCGGCCACTTCTTCCAGCCGCTCCGCCGGCACCGCCATTGCCGCCAGGGTGCTGTTACCCACGGTGTTGGGCGCGAACACCGCGCCGACGCGGGCCAGCAGGCCGGCCGCCTGGGCGTCTTGCAGCGCGGCCAGCAGCCGGGCTTCGCCCCAGCCCTGGCCCATGCCGGCGGCGAGCGCGGCGAAGGGGCGCGGCAGCAGCGGAAAACCGCGCTGGCAGCCGTTGATCAGCCGCAGCAGGACTGGATCGGCGTCTGAAATAACCATGGCTACATCCCGATGCGGCTGGCGCGCCAGCTGAAGAAGATGCCGGACGGGCTCCGCGCCGGCAGTTCGCGCAGCACTTTGAGGCTGGCGGTGTCCACCACCACCAGCTTGTCCTCGTCGCGGCTGGACAGCCACACCGCGTCGCCGCGCGGGGTGAACTCCATGTGCAGGATGGCCTTGCCCGGCTTCAGGGTGGCGATCACGCTGCGCGTGGGCACGTCGATGACTTGCACCTTGTCGTTGTCTGGGAAAGCAAAGTTGACCCAGACCCGCCGCCCGGACGGTTCCGCCATCACAAACACCGGCTGGCCCAGCACCGGTATGGCGGCCAGTTGCGCCCAGCTGCGGTTGTCCGCCAGCAGCACTTCGTGGCGGCCGATGGCGGGCAGGAAGGCGTAATCCCCGGCCAGCGCCCAGCCGCGCAGATGCGGCATCTTGTACACCGGCAGCGGCTGCTGGCCGCGGCCGTAGCCGGCCAGGATGCGGCGCACGCCTTGTTCCGGCCGCCAGGTGTCCAGCAGGGACAGGCCGTCTTCGCCGTACAGCCCTGCCAGGAAGTAGCGGCCGTCCATGCTGGCCAGGCCGTCGTAGGGGCGCTTGCCGGCGTCGCGGTAGCGGGTCAGTGTCGGCTGGGCCGGGTCCGCGGCGTCCAGCACGTCGATTTCATCGGCGTCGAACAGCGCGTAGACGAAGCGCCGGCCCGGCAGGTCCGCCAGGCCCACCACGCGCGAGGGCTTGCCGTCCGCGCCCGGCGCGGCGGGCACCGAGGCCAGCGGCGTCAGCGTGGCGGCGTCGAACAGCCGCACCCCGCCCGGCTGGTAGTTTTGCGCGGCCAGCACGCGGCCGTCCGAGGAGATGGCGCCGCCTATGCTGTTGCCGGCCTGCACCACGCGCCGTTCCAGCCGCCGGCGCAGCAGGTCCACTTTGCTGATGGCGCCGTCGCGGCCAAACACGTAGGCGTAACGCGCGTCGCGCGAGAACACCACCGAGGCGTGGGACAGATCGCCCAGCCCTTCCACCCGGCCCAGGCTTTCGGCGCGGGTGTTGTCCACCACTTGCACGCTGCCGCTGGCGCGTTCTATCACCACGCCCAGGTCGCCGGTGCCGCGCGGCGCGGCGCAGCCGCCCAGCAGCGCGGCCAAGGCCGGGATCAGGGCGGCGCGCCCTGCTTTAACCAGTAAACCAGCCATATCGCTTCTTCTTCCGTCAAAAAAGGCCGCCACGGCGGCATGGCCGTGCCGGGCCGGCCGGCCAGGATCACCGCGGCCAGGCTGGCGTCCGGTTTGTCCTTGAGCGCCTCCGGCGTCAGCGGGCTGCCCAGGCCGCCGCGCAGGCTCAGGCCGTGGCAGGCGCCGCAGTCCTGACGCGCCAGGTGGCGCAGCTGGGCCGCCCGCTCCGGCGCGGGGGCGGTTGGCGCGGCGACGGCGGCGCCGCAGAGCAGCAGCAGCGCCGCCGCGAGGCGCGTCAACGGCTCAGCACCCATTGCACCATGACCTTGAGGTCCGCATCCGGCACTTGCGGGTTGGGTGACATCGGCACCGGGCCAAAGCTGCCGGAGCCGCCCTTCTTCACTTTGTCTATCAGCTTGGCGGTGGCGTCCTGCCCCTTGTACTTGGCGGCCACCTGTTGGTAGGACGGCCCCACCAGCTTGGCGTCCAGCGCGTGGCAGGCCAGGCAGTTGTGTTGCTTGAGCAGCGCTTCCGGCGCGGCGGCGGCGGCCGGCAGCGCGTGCAGCGCCAGGGCGGCGCAGGCCAGGATCAGGCTTGTTTTCATTGCGGTCTCCTCCGCCCGCCGGGGCTGACCCGGCGGGCGTGCTGGCGGGGTCAGTAGATGTCGTGCTGGGTGTTGTAGACGTTGAATTTGCCGGTGGGGGTGATCAGGCGCGGGTCCTTGATCACGGCCTTGAGCTTGCGGGTTTTGTCGTCCACCACCACGATGGCGGATTGCTTGTCCTTGGCGCTCCAGACTGAGAACCAGACTTCGTCGCCGGCCTTGTTGAACTCCGGCTGCAACACGCGCTTGGCGCCGTCGCTCAGGCCGGACCATTCGCCTATCGGCAGCATGGAGAAGCCCTTGTCCAGGTGCTTGATGTCGAACACCGCCACGCTCTGGCTGAGCTTGGCGTCCGGGTTGAACACGGTGTCCACCCACAGATTGGCGGATTGCGGATGGGTCTTGATGAACAGCGAGCCGCCGCCCTGCCCTTTGAGCGTGCGCACCACTTTCCAGGCCTGGGCCTTGTGTTTCTCCGGATCGGTGCCCACCAGGCTGATGCTGTCGTCGCCCAGGTGGCTGGTGGCCCAGACCGGCCCGTATTGCGGATCGGTGAAGTTGGCGCCGCGGCCGGGGTGCGGGGTTTTGCCCACGTCCACCAGCGCCGCCAGCTTGTCCAGCTTGGTGTCCACCACCGCCACTTTATTGGAGGCGTTGGCGGCCACCATGAAGTAGCGGCCGCTGGCGTCGAAGCCGCCGTCGTGCAGGAATTTGGCGGCGTCTATGGTGGTGGTCTTGAGGTTGGCCAGGTCCGAGTAGTCCACCATCATGATCTTGCCGGTTTCCTTGGCGTTGACAACGAATTCCGGCTTGTAATGGCTGGCCACGATGGAGGCCACGCGCGGTTCCGGGTGGTATTCGTTGTCCACCGTCATGCCGCGGGTGCCGACGATTTTCAGCGGCTTGAGGCTGGCCCCGTCCATGATCACGTATTGCGGCGGCCAGTAAGCGCCGGCCACCGCCAGCTTGTCGTCGTAGCCGCGGTATTTGGAGGTTTCCACCGAGCGCGCTTCCAGGCCGATGCGGATTTCCGCCACGCTGTCCGGCTTGGCCATCCACAGGTCCACCAGGTTGATCTTGCCGTCGCGGCCGATCACGTACAGGTAGCGGCCGGATTTCGACAGCCGGGAGATGTGCACGGCGTAGCCGGTCTTGATCACGCTGACGATCTGTTTGCTGTGGCCGTCGATCAGCGCGATTTCGCCGGCGTCGCGCAGGGTGACGGAGAACAGGTTGGAGATGTCCAGCTGGTTTTCCTTGCGCCGCGGACGCTTGTCCACCGGCACTTGTACTTTCCAGGTGGCCAGCATGTCCTGCATGCCGAACTCCGGCGGGGTGGGCGGCTCTTGCTGCACGTAGCGCGCCATCAGGTCCACTTGCTGATCGTTGAATTCGCCGGAGGTGCCCCAGTTGGGCATGCCGGCCGGGGAGCCGTATTTGATGAAGGTTTTCAGGTATTCAGTGCCGCGCGCCAGGGTGATGTCCGGCGTCAGCGCCTTGCCGGTGGCGCCTTTGCGCAGCACGCCGTGACAGCCGGCACAGCGTTCGAAGTAGATTTGCTTGCCGCGGGTGAATTCCGCCTCGGTCATCGGCGGGGCTTTGGCATTGGCGTTCTGATGCATCGCCTCGCCGGCGGGCGGGGCGGCGGTGTCCGCCCAGACGGGGGCCGCGGCCAGCGGCAACAGGGCCAGCAATGCGCCCTTGGTGAACAGGGACTGCTTAGGAGACTTCATGGCATGCGCTCCAGCGTTAGGAATAACCCTTTTGCGAGCATGATCATCCCGGACGCATATGGACAGCCTTGATTCGAATCAACGCTTGCCGGAGCCGTCCTGTCCGGTGACCGGGGAATCTTCCAGACCCCAGTTGCCGTATTGATACCAGTCGTCGCCCAGCACTTCCGCCGGATGTTGGGTGCGGCTGGAGCCGTTGCCGCATTGCAGGGAGTTGGCCGGGCAATAGAGGTCACAGCCCCAGCAGATGCGTTCGGGGTGGGCGGGGTGCAGCGGGAATTTTTTGGCCATGGAATCCTTCTGTGTTCGCGATGTTCATCATTTTCGAATCCGCTTCGCGGATGATGATTTAGGGCCGGTTCCGCCCGGCAAACGGAAAGGGAGATTTGCGCGGCCAAATCTCCCTTTACCCTAAAGGCCGCCCTGCAAGCCTGGCCTACGGCTTCCCGCCGGTTCCCGTCAGTCCCGAGGCGCGGCTGAACTCTCTACGTGCGAATCTTTGATTCGCTCAGTGATGGCGCGCTAACATCGCGGTGCTCGAACAAGCAGCCGCTTAAAACCTCGGGCCTGCCACCCGTCGGCAGGCTTGAAGGGAGCTGGGGCGCGTCGAATTCGTATTTGCCTGCGTCTCTTAACCCGCCCCTCGGGAACGTGAAAAAGAAACGGAACCATGCCATGCGTAGCGCAGATGGACTTGGCGCGACATCAAACAATGGCCATTCAGCCCACTAGAACGGCTAACAAAATCCCTGAGGCAAGGCGCGCCGACGCAGACAGTACATTGAGTACGGCAAGTCGGCGCAACGCAGCATCAGGGGTTTTGTTTGCTGCGTTCATGCGGTAAGGCTGGCATACAGCCTGGTCAACGCCTGCGGCAGCCGCTCCGCCTGCCGCACCAGCGCATAACCATTGCGGCCGAACAAATGCGGCAGGTAGTCGCCCGCTTCGCGATCTATGGTCACGCAGAACGGCGTCAGGCCGGCGCGGCGGGCTTCCAGCACCGCCTGGCGGGTGTCTTCTATGCCGTAGCGGCCTTCGTAGTGGTCCAGATCATTGGGCTTGCCGTCCGAGATCAGCAACAACAAACGGCGCTGCGCCGGCCGCTGGCTCAGGATGCGGGTGCACTGGCGGATGGCCGCGCCCATGCGGGTGTAGTAGCCGGGCCGGATGGCGAGGATGCGGCCGCGGGCGGCGTCGTCGTAACAGTCGGCAAAGTCTTTGAGGATCTGCAAGCGCACTTCCTGCCGCCGCAGCGAGGAAAAGCCGTACAGGCCGAAGTCGTCGCCGCTGGCGCTCAGAGCCTCGGCGAACAGCAGCAGGCTGTCGCGGATCACGTCGATTACCCGGCCGGTTTCGCCCAGCCAGCTTTCGGTGGACAGCGACAGATCGGCCAGGGTCAGGCAGGCCAGGCTGCGCTCGCCCGGCGGCCAGTCCTGGTACAGCGCCGGCTCACTGAGCGCCGCGCCGCCGCGCCGTTCCGCAAGGAAGCGGATCAGCCGGTCCAGGTCGATATCCGGCCCGGCGGTTTCGCCGCTGCGCCGACGGCGCTCCGGCGCCAGCGACTGGAATTGCCGCCGCAGCCGGCGCGCCAGCGGCTGCAAGCGCTCCGGCAACGGAGCCGGGGCGGCGTCGCGCGGCAGCATCGGCCGTAATAGGCAGTGGTCCTCCACCAGGCATTGCCGCTTCCAGTGCCATTCCGGCAGCTTGATGCCCGGCCCCAGCGGGGTGTCGTCGTAGGCGGCGGCCGGCAGGTCCAGATCAAAGCGCAGCCGGCTGCCGCGGGTATGGGCGTCCTGGCCCAGGGTCAGCCGGTTCATGTCTTCGGCGGCGATTTCGCCGTTGCCGTCATCGTCGTCGTCATTGTGGCGGTTGACCTTGACGTATTCGTCCCAGGTGAACAGGCTTTCCGCGCGGAACACCATCAGCATGCCGTTCTTGCGCTGGTCCTGTTCCATGCGCCGCGCGCGATAGCGGCGGCGCTGGCGTTGGGCGTCCTTGCCGCCGCCGCGTTCGCCGTCGGCGTGGCGGCTGCCCTGCCCTTCGGCCTCCGTCAGCGGCGGTTCCGGATGCAACCACAGCGGCACCGGCTGCGGCGGCCGGCTCAACGGCGGCAGCGTCACCGCCTGCTCCGGCCGGCTCAACGCCGCCTGTATCGCGCGCTCCACCGCGGCTTCCGCCGGCGGCAGGTCGGAGGGGTTCGGCCGCTGCGCCAAGGCGGCCGCCGCCAGCCGACGGTAAACGGCGGCCAGGCCCGGCATGTCCGCCAAGGCGCGCGCCGCGGCCAGGCGGTTGCGGCTCAGCCAGTCTCCGTCGCAGTCGGCGGCGTAGGCGGCCTGGGCCAGCAGCCAGAAGTAGCAGTCGCGGTTGAGGGCCGCGCTGGGAAAACAATCGATGCGCTCGGGCAGATAGAGCGCCTGGCTGTCGCGCCAGGCCAGTTCCACCCGCGCGCCGGTGCCGGCCAGCCGCTGTAGCCAGCCGCGCCGCGCGCCGTGCTCGGTGCCCACGGTGGTGCGCAGCGCCAGCGCCGGGTCGCCGCCCATGGCGCGGAAAAACAGCGGCGCTTGCGCCGTCACTTGCGCCAGCTCCGCCGCGTATTCCGGAAAGCCGCGCCGCGCCGCGCGCCGCGCCAGTTTGTCCCACCAGCCGCCGACAATGTCTTCCATGCCGCTCAGCCGGGGAATTGGGTCTGGATCACCGCCAGCAGCGCCGCCACGGTGTCGGCGTCGTCGCTCAGCGGTTCCGCCAGCGCGGTGCGGCAGGCTTGCCAGGGCGGCAGGCCGGCCTGGATCAGCTTGGCGGCGTACACCAGCAACCGCGTGCTGGCGGCTTCTTCCAGGTCGTAGCCGGACAAGCGCCGCAACTGACCAGCCAGCGTCACCAGTTGGCGCGCCAGCGCTTCGCCCACCCCGCTTTCCAGCATCAGCACGCCGATTTCCACTTCCGGCGGCGGAAAATCGAAGCTCATGGCGACAAAACGCTGGCGGGTGCTGGGCTTCAGCGTTTTCAGCACGTGTTGGTAGCCGGGGTTGTAGGACACCACCAGCATGAAGCCCGGCGGCGCTTGCAGCACTTCGCCGGTGCGTTCCACCGGCAGGATGCGGCGGTCGTCGGTCAGCGGGTGCAGCACCACGGTGGTGTCTTTGCGCGCTTCCACCACTTCGTCCAGGTAGCAGATGCCGCCTATCCGCACCGCGCGGGTCAGCGGGCCGTCGCACCAGACGGTGGCGCCGTCGGCGATCAAGTGGCGGCCCACCAGGTCGGCGGCGCTCAGGTCGTCGTGGCAGGAGACGGTGATCAACGGCAGGCCGAGCCGCGCCGCCATATGGGCGACGAAGCGGGTCTTGCCGCAGCCGGTGGGCCCCTTGATCAGCACCGGCAGTTGCTGGCGCCAGGCGGCTTCGAACAGCTCGCACTCGGCGCCTTGCGGCTGATAGAAGGGGACGGGGATAGTCAGGAGTTCAGGCGCGTTCATCGGCGTTCCTTCAGATAAAGCTGAGCAGCAGCGCGGCCGACACCAGCGCCAGCCAGCCCTGCACCAGCGCGCGCAGCCAGCGAGGCGCGTCGCGCAAGCCCATATAGCGCTCCACCAGCAACACACCCTTGAGCCAGGCCAGGCCCAGCGCGATCAGCGCCAGATGCGGCGGCCGGCCGCCTTCGGCCAGCCAGGCGGCCAGCAGGGTCAGCCCGGACAACAACAGCCACAGGCCGGTTTGCGCGAGAGGAGTGGGATGAGTCATGAGGGCATGATGCCGATGCGGCGCGGCGGCCGCCTTGATGCGAAATAAGGCTTTGCGCGGGCGTTCTATCTCGCCACGTAGACCAGGGCGAACAACAGCAACCACACCAGATCCACCATATGCCAGTAGGCGGCGGCGGTTTCCACCTCGTCCATCGATCCCGGCTGGTAACGGCCGTCGCGGGCCAGCCGCCACACCGCCGCCACGATCACCATGCCCAACACCACGTGCAGGAAGTGAAACACCGTCAACGACAGGTAGAACATCCAGAAGTCGTTGCTGGACAAGGTAATCCCTTGCAAGGCCTTGCCCACCAGCTCATAGCCTTTCAAACCGAGAAAGCCGCCGCCGGCCAGCAGGGTCAGCGCCAGCCAGCGCCGTCCGGCGCGCTGCCGGTCGGCGGAAAAGGCGCTGAGCGCGGCCAGCATGGCGGCGCTGCCGGCCAGCAGCAGCAGGGTGTTGAGCGTGGGCAGGCCCAGCTCCAGTTCGCCCTGCCCTGCCGCGAACAAGGCCGGCTGTTGCCGGCGGGCCCAGGCGTAAGCCAGGAAGAACACGCCGAACACCGCCAGCTCGGCCAGGATGAAACACCACATCGCCAGATCGCCCGGCACGCGGCGCTCCGGCGGCGCGCTCAGCTCCATGCCAAGGCCTCCCGCGTCGCCGTCCTTGCTTGCGCCACCGTCAATCCTCGCGCTTGCCGGTAACGAAGAAGCTGATCACGTACAACACCAGTCCGCAGAAGAAACTGATGCCGAACACCCAGCGCCCCCAGTAGATAGGCATGATCCGTTCCTGCGTTTCCATGAAGGACAGCGGCGTAGCGGACATGCGCTGCAACCACACCTGGACCGCGCCGGCGGCGGTCAGGCACAGAGTGATGGCCACGATGGACAGGGTCATCACCCAGAACGCGGTTTTTTCCACCTTCTGCGCCTGCGCGCAATTGGCCTCGCGGCCGCGCAGCAGCGGCATGGTGTAGGAAATCATGGTCAGCACCACCATCACGTAAGCGCCGTAGAAGGCCATGTGGCCGTGGGAGGCGGTCACCTGGGTGCCGTGGGTGTAGTAGTTGACCACCGACAAGGTGCCGATGAAGCCCCACACCCCGGCGCCGAGGAAGGACATCACCCCGGTGCCCAGCGCCCACAGCGTGGCGGCCTGGTTGGGGTGTTCGCGGCGGCGGCGTTTGACCATATTAAAGGCGAACAGGGTCATCATGAAGAAGGGCACCGGCTCCAGCGCGGAGAAGATGGAGCCCCACAGCTGCCAGTAAGCCGGCACGCCAATCCAGAAGTAATGGTGGCCGGTGCCGATGATGCCGGTGATCAGCGTCATGGCGATGATCAGGTACAGCCATTTCTCGATCACCTCGCGGTCCACCCCGGTCACTTTCACCAGCACGAAGGCCAGCATCGCGCCCATGATCAGTTCCCACACGCCTTCCACCCACAGGTGCACCACCCACCACCAGTAGTACTTGTCCAGCACCAGGTTGTCCGGGTTGACGAAGGAGAACAGGAAGAACACGGCCAGGCCCCACAGGCCCAGCATCATCACGATGCTGATGCTGGTCTTGCGGCCGGCCAGCAGGGTCATGGACAGGTTGTAGAGGAAGGACAGCGCCACCAGCACGATGCCCACCTTGGTGATCAGCGGCTGCTCCAGATAGCCGCGGCCCATGGTGGGCAGCAAATCGTTGCCGGTGAGCCGGGCCAGCTCATGGTAAGGCAGGCCCAGGTAGCCGAGTATGGTCAGCGCGCCGGCCACCAGGAACACCCAGAAGGTGATGATGGCGAGCCGCGGGCTGTGCAGTTCGCGCTCGCTCTCCTCCGGGATCAGGTAGTAGCCGGCGCCCATGAAGCCGAACAGCAGCCAGACGATCAGCAGGTTGGTGTGCACCATGCGGGCGGTGCCGAAGGGCACGGCGGGAAACAGGAAATCGCCGATCACGTATTGCAGGCCGATGATCAGGCCAAACACGATCTGGCCGATGAACAGGCCGATGGCGGCGATGAAATAGGGTTTGGCCACGGCCTGCGAGCGGTAGCGCACCTGCGCGACGGCTGCGCTCGCGCCGCGCGGCGGCGTGGCCACGGTAGCGTTGCTCATTGTGTTCTCCAAAGATAAAGGGATGGGACGGGATCAGCCCTCGATATTGGGCGGCCAGTTATTGGTGTTGATCTGCGACGCGTATTTCAGGAAGGCCACCAGGTCGTCCAGCTCGGCCGGGTTCAGGTGGAACTGTGGCATCTGGCGGCGGCCCGGCGCGTTGGTTGGCATCGCCTGCATCCAGCCCTTGATGAATTCCGGGCCGCGGCGCACGTAGACGTTGCCCAGCTCCGGCCCGAAGTAAGCGCCCTCGCCCAGCAAGGTGTGGCAGCCGCCGCAACTGCGCGTCTCCCAGATCTTCTTGCCGCGCACCGCCTGCTCGGTGAGCTGGGCCTTGGCGTTATGGCTGGGCAGGGCCAGGGTGGTGTCCAGGGTCAGCCCCAGGAACAACAGGAAAAAGAAAACCGAGCCGCCGTAAAAAATATTGCGGGCGGTCGATTTGGTGAAGCTCGCGCTCATCATGTCCTCCTCGAATGCTTGCACCGCCGGCGCGGTACTCGGGCCGAACTGTACGGATTCGGGCATCCCGGGAGCATTGATTCGAATCAACGATTTCCGGCCGTCCGCCTTCCTACACTGGCGCCATCCGTCATCGCCAACCGCAAGGAGACCGCCATGATCCGCCCCGTCACCCCTCTTCCCCGCGCCGGACTGAGCGCCGCCGCCCCGCCCTTTCCGCCCGGCAGCGTCGCGCTCTTGGGCGCCGGCCCCGGCTGCGCCGATCTGCTCACCGTGCGCGCCGCGCAGCGCCTGGCCCAGGCCGACGCGGTGCTGTACGACCACCTGATAGACGCCGAGATCCTGCAATTGGCGCCGCCCTCGGCCCGGCGCGTCTGCGTCGGCAAGCGCGCCAGCCGCCACACTTTGCCGCAGGCCGAAATCAACCAGCTGATGATCGCGCTGGCGCGCCAGGGCCTGCGCGTGGCGCGGCTGAAGGGCGGCGACCCCTTCATGTTCGGCCGCGGCGGCGAGGAGATGCGCGCGCTGCTGGCGGCCGGCATCCGCTGCGAGGCGGTGCCGGGCGTCAGCGCGGCGCTGGGCGCGGCGGCCAGCCTGGCGCTGCCGCTGACCCACCGCGACTACGCCCAGGGCTGCCGCTTCGTCACCGGCCACCGCCGCGAAGGCGTGTCGGCGCTGGCCTGGACCGCGGACAGCGGGCCGGACGAAACCGTGGTGGTCTATATGGGCTTGGGCGAGGCCGCCCACATCGCCGAGCAGCTGCTGAGCCACGGCCGCGCGCCGGACACGCCTGTGGCCATCGTCGAGCAGGCCTGTATGCCGGGCGAGCGCTGCGTCTGCGGCCGCTTGTCCGAGCTGGGCCGGCTGGCGGAGCAATACCGGCTGCGCGCGCCGGCGCTGTTGATCATAGGCGGCGTGGTGCGTCTGCATCAGGAGCTGGCGGCGCTGCGCGCGGCGCTGGGCCATGGTTTGGGATTCCTTGATCCCGGTCATTCTGCCGCCCCCGCCGCCGCGGCCATACTGCGCGCTCCATCCCACGAGTACACGCCATGAGCGCCATCGACACCCTTGTTGAGCAACACCGCGCCTGCGACGCGCGCTTCGCCGACTGCGAAACCGCGGCCCGCGCGCAGGACTGGCCCTTGGCCCTGAGCCATTTCCAGGCTTTCCGCCGGGAGATGGAAGCGCATTTCGCCGTTGAAGAAGACGCGCTGTTCCCGGCTTTCGAAGCCGCCAGCGGCAGCAGCATGGGGCCGACCCGCATCATGCGCATGGAGCATCAGGACATGCGGGATTTGCTGGAGGACATGGACGAGGCGCTGGCCGCGCAGCATCTGCAAGCTTTCCTGGGCCTGAACGACACCCTGCTCATCCTGATGCAGCAACACAATATGAAGGAAGAAAACGTGCTCTACCCCATGTGCGCGCAAGCGCTGCCGGAAATGGCGGAGTTGATTGCGGAGGGCGCGCAGCCATGACCCCGCAAGACCTGCGCCACCTGGCACCGCCCGAACCTATGGAAATCATCCTGGACGCCGCCGAACAAATGCGGCCCGGCGACAGCCGCGCCTGGGTGCTGCCCCACCATCCCACCCCGCTGCTGCCCATGCTGGAAAAAGCCGGCCTGCTGTATCGCTTTGAACTGTCGGGAGACGGCGGCGTCGTGCTGATTCTGAGCCGGCCATGAGCCAGGCCTGGCTGGACTACCAACAGGCGCCGCCGCTGTGGCTGCCGCTGGCCCACATGCTGGCCGCGCCCTGCTGGCTGCTGGCGACGGCGGCCTTGTTGGCGATGCTGCCGGACGGCGCGCCCTCGCGCTTTCTGCCCGAGGTGCTGGCGCTGACCCACGCGCTGGCGCTGGGCGTGCTGGGCAATGCGATGCTGGGGTCCCTGTGGCAATTGCTGGCGGTGACGGCGGGGGTGCCGATTCCGCATCCGCGCCGGCTGCTGCTGGCTTGTTTTCTGCCCTTGCAAGCCGGCTGCGCGCTTCTGGTGGCCGGCTTCCAGCTGGGTCTGTCGCCGCTGTGGCTGCAGGCGGGCGCCGCGCTGCTGACGCCGGCCTTGCTGACGCCGGCGCTGTTCGGCCTGCGCGGCTTGCTGCGCAGCCCGGCGCGGGACGCCGGCAGCCAGGGCCTGCGGCTGGCGCTGTGCGCTCTGGCCGTCGCCGCCTGTCTTGGCGCGGCCCTGGTCTTGTTGCTGGGCGGCCGCGTCGCGCTGCCCTTGGGCCCCTTGCTGGACAACCATGTGCTGTGGGCGACGCTGGGCTGGCTATGGCTGCTGGTGCTGTCGGTGGCGCGCACGGTGATCCCGATGTTTCTGGTCACGCCGCCGCCGGCGACGGGGCGGCTGCCGCGGGAGACCTTGTTGTTCGGCCTGCAGTGCCTGAGCGGCGTCGCGCTGATCTGGGACGCGCCCGCCGTCGTCTCCGGCCTGCTGGCCGCCTTGGCGCTGTTCGTGCTGTGGCAGGGCCTGCGGCAATTGGACGCGCTGCGGCGCAGCCAGCGCCGCGCCGACCCCCTGCGCCGCGGCTGGCGAGCCAGCCTGATCTGGATGACGGCGGCCGCGCCCTGCGCGCTCGCCGCGCGCCTGCTGCCGCTGTCGGAAGCTCCGCCCATGCTGGCCGGCTGGCTCTGGCTGGGCGGCTTCGGCCTGGGCGCGGTGCTGTCCATGCAGGGCAAGATCCTGCCCTTCCTCGCCTGGCTGGACCTGAAACAGCGCGGCCTGCCCAGGCGGCAATTGCCGGCCACCCATGAATTGCTGGGCGAGGCCTCCCACCGCCGGCTGCTGGGCATGCACGGTGTCTGGGTCTGCTGCGGCCTGGCCTGGATCCTCGGCGGCTATCGCCTGCCGCTGTTCGCCGCCACGCTGGGCCTGGGGCTTTACTGGGCCGGGCTGGCCGCAGCCTTGCTGCGTCGCCACCGCGCCGGCCGACTCGCCTTGGCGTGAGACGTTGAACAGCTTCTGAAGCCGCCGGAGCCGCCCCCAAAAACAAAACCCGCGCCGACGCTGCGGACGCGGGTTCGGACAAGGGCTCAGGCCAGCGTCAATCCCACTGCAAAGCGCCCTTCTTCCATTCATAGACGAAGCCGACCACCAGCACGCCCAGGAACACCATCATCGCGCCCAGGCCAAAGCCGCCCAGTTCCTTCAGCGTCACCGCCCAGGGGATCAAGAAGGCGACTTCCAGATCGAACAGGATGAACAGGATGGCCACCAGGTAGTAACGGACGTCGAAGCGCATGCGCGCGTCTTCAAAGGCCTCGAAGCCGCACTCGTACGGCGACAGTTTTTCCGGATCCGGCCGGTTGGGCCCCAGCATTTTGCCCATCAGCAGCGGCACCACTCCCACCAGCAGCCCGACGACGATGAATAACAGGATGGGAAAGTAATTCTGCAGCATGGGGCCTACTCCTCCGAATGGTTTGGAAAAAGAGATAGACCGCCCCCAAACGCCAAGTTTGCACCCCAGGGAAAATATACCGATGGAAAGCGACCCGTCATGACGACCAGGCTGGGGGGAGAGCGGCGGGGATATCGGTTACACTGGGGCTTCCCGCGCCGCCCGGCCACCCCGAGCGACGCGGCCCACGGCCTCGCGTCCGATCGGACGCGCCCGCCCTCGCCGCCCCGCGGCAAGCTCGCCCGCCACCCGCGGCCAGCCAGACATACCGCCGCCTCGCCGGACACCTCGCTCACAACTCATATCAAACTCCGGCGCAGGCAGATCGCTCTTTCTCGACCCATGACAACACAGGGCTGGCGTCACGCGCGCGGCCCGCCACACCAAAGGTCTTGTCCATGCATCATGCTCTGCAAACTTTATTGGACCGGGTCCGCCTGCGCGACCCGGAGCAGTTTGAATTCCACCAGGCGGCGGCGGAAGTGCTGCACGGCCTGGACGATTTCCTCGTCGGCCATCCGCACCTCTTCGACCACGGCTTGCTGGAACGGCTGCTGGAACCGGAGCGCGTCATTCTGTTCCGGGTCTCCTGGGTAGACGATCACGGCCGCGTCCAGGTCAACCGCGGCTACCGGGTGCAGATGAACAGCGCGCTGGGCCCGTATAAGGGCGGCCTGCGCTTCCATCCCTCGGTGACGCTGGGCACGCTGAAATTCCTGGCTTTGGAACAAACCTTCAAGAACGCCTTGACCGGCCTGCCGCTGGGCGGCGCCAAGGGCGGCGCGGACTTCGACCCCAAGGGCAAGAGCGAGGGCGAGGTGATGCGCTTCTGCCAGGCCTTCGCCAGCGAGCTGTTCCGCCACATCGGCGCCGAGACCGATGTGCCGGCCGGCGACATCGGCGTGGGCGCGCGCGAGATCGGCTATCTGTTCGGCCAGCACAAGCGGCTGAGCAATCAGTTTTCCGGGGTGTTCACCGGCAAGGGGCCCAGCTATGGCGGCAGCCTGATGCGGCCGGAAGCCACCGGCTACGGCCTGGCCTATTTCGTCGAGCGCATGCTGGCCACGCGCGGCCAGACGCTGGCCGGCAAACAGGCGGCCTTGTCCGGCTCCGGCAATGTCGCGCTGTACGCGGCGGAAAAGCTGCTGGCGCTGGGCGTCCAGGTGGTCAGCCTGTCGGATTCGGAAGGCACGCTCAGCCTGCCGGACGGTCTGAGCCCCGAGCTGTTGGCGGCGCTGCTCGAACACAAGAATCAGCGCCGCGGCCGGCTGGCCGCTTTCGCCGCCGCCCGCGGCCTGGACTTTCTCGCCGGACAGAGGCCGTGGCGTCTGCGCTGCGACATCGCGCTGCCCTGCGCCACCCAGAACGAGCTGGACGCCGACGACGCGGAGGCCTTGCTGGCCAACGGCTGCTTCTGCGTGGCGGAAGGCGCCAATATGCCCTGCTCCGCCCAGGCGGCGCAGCGCTTCCAACGCGCCGGCGCGCTATACGCGCCCGGCAAGGCGTCCAACGCCGGCGGCGTGGCGGTGTCCGGCCTGGAGATGAGCCAGAACGCCACCCATCTGCCCTGGAGCGCGCAGGAGGTGGACGCCCGGCTGCGCCGCATCATGGAGGAGATTCACGAGGCCTGCGCGCGCCATGGCGGCCAGCCGGACGGCACGGTGGACTACGCCCGCGGCGCCAATGTGGCGGCCTTCGGCAAGGTGGCGGCGGCGATGCTGGCGCAAGGCGTGATCTGAGCGAACACGAAAAAGCCCCGCCGGAAGGCGGGGCTATGCAGCGTTGAATGGAACACGTTTCTAGAACAGCTGGTCTTTGACGTTTTCCACCGCGTCCTGAGCGGCCGGCTTGTCCGGCGTCTCGCTGGCGCCGCCGCTGGCGTCGCCGCCCGCGCCCGGCACCGCGCCGTGGTTGTCCACTTTCAGCTCCGGATTGGTTTTCTGGAACTCTTCGTAGTAGTACTCGTCGCCGCCGCGCTGGCCTGCGCCGGCCTTGACCACGATGCCCTCCGGCACCGGCATGTCCACTTCCGGCTGGCCCTTGAGCGCGTTGGCCATGTAGTTGATCCACACCGGCAACGCGGCGGTGCCGCCGTAGCCGTAGCGGCCCAGCGAACGCGGCTGATCGAAGCCCACCCAGGCGGCGGCCACCAGATTGGGGTTGTAGCCGACGAACCAGGCGTCCTTCCAATCCGAGGTGGTGCCGGTCTTGCCGGCCAGGTCGGTGCGGCCCAGGCTCATCGCGCGGTAGCCGGTGCCGTAGCGCACCACGTCCTTGAGCATGGAGCTCATGATGAAGGCGTTGCGCGGGTCTATCGCCTGCGGCGCGTTCTGGCCGGCGACCGTGGGCACGGTCTTGGCCAGTACGCGGCCGGACTGGTCTTCGATGCGGTCGATGAAATAGCCCTTGCTGCGGTAGCCGCCGTTGGCGAACACCGAGTAGCCCTCCACCATTTGCAGCGGCGTCACCGCGCCGGCGCCCAGCGCCATGGTCAGATAGGCCGGGTGCTGCTTGGCGGCGAAGCCGAAGCGCTGGATGTACTGTTGGGCGTAATCGGTGCCGGTGGCCATCAGCACTCGTACCGACACCAGGTTCTTGGACTGGGTCAGGCCGCTGCGCATGGTGATCATGCCGGCGAATTTGCCGTTGTCGTTCTTGGGCTCCCAACGCTGGCCGTCCGCGCCCACCACCGACAGCGGCGCGTCGTTGATCATCGTGGACGGCGTCAGGCCGCGCTCAATGCCGGCGGAATAGATAAAGGGCTTGAAAGTGGAGCCGGGCTGGCGCCAAGCCTGAGTCACGTGGTTGAAGCTGCGGCGGTTGAAGTCGAAGCCGCCCACCAGCGAGCGGATGGCGCCGGTGCGGGTGTCCATGGACACAAAGGCGCCTTCCACTTCCGGCATCTGCACGATTTCCCAATAGCCTTTTTCATGCGCGCGGATGCGGATCACCGAACCGCGGCGGATCTGCTGCGCGGCGCTGACCTTGCCGCCCAGCGAGCGGCGCGCGAAGTCCAGGCCGTTGCCCTTGATCACCGCCACCTTGCCGCCGCGCATATAGGCGCGCACTTCGGACGGGCTGGCGGACAGCACGATGGCCGGCAGCATGTCGCCGCTGTCGCGCAGTTCGCTGATGGCGTCGTCCAGCGCTTCGGTCTGCTGTTCGCCTTCGGCGCCGGACAGTTCCACCGTGCTCTCCGGGCCGCGATAGCCCATCTTGCGGTCGTAATCCACCAGGCCGGCGCGCAGGGCGTCGTAGGCCCATTTCTGATGGCGGCTGTCCAGCGTGGTGTAGACCTTGAAGCCTTCGGTGTACGCCGATTCGCGATAGCGTTCGTACATCGCCTGGCGCACCATTTCCGCCACGTACTGCGCCGGCTGGCTGCTGCTGTCCGCGCTCTGGCTGGCCAGCTTCATCGGCTCGGCCATGGCGGCGTCGTATTGTTCCTGGGTGATGAAGTTGAGCTCGCGCATCCGGCGCAGCACGTATTGCTGACGCAGACGGGCTCGGTCCGGGTTGACGATGGGGTTGTAGGCGGACGGCGCCTTGGGCAGGCCGGCCAGCATCGCCATTTCCGCCACGGACAGGTCCGCCAGCGGTTTGCCGTAATACGCCTGGGCCGCGGCGGAGAAGCCGTAGGCGCGCTGGCCCAGATAGATCTGGTTGAAATACAGCTCGAGGATCTGGTCCTTGGTCAGCGTGTGTTCGATCTTGAAGGCCAGCAGCGCTTCGTTGAACTTGCGGGTGAAGGTTTTCTCGCTGGACAGGAAGAAGTTCTTGGCCACCTGCATGGTGATGGTGCTGGCGCCGGAACGGGCGTGCCCGGACACCAGGTTGCCGACCGCGGCGCGCACCACGCCGACGTAATCGACGCCGCTGTGCTGGTAGAAGCGCTCGTCTTCCGCCGCCATCACCGCCTGTTTCATCAGTTGCGGCACCTCGTGGATGCGGGAAAAAGAACGTCGTTCTTCACCGAATTCGCCAATCAGTTGGTTGTCGGCGGAAAATACCCGAAGTGGGATTTTCGGACGATAGTCCGTCAGTACATCAAGACTCGGCAAGCGCGGGTAGGTTATGATGATTGCAATGGCGCCTGCGCCAGCAACCAATACGGCTCCACCTAGAAACAGACCTGCAAGTATTGCAAGGATTCGTCTTAGCATATTTACAAATGGGCTTTCACTGGAAACCGGATTATAACGTCTTGTGAAAGCACGCAAGACAAACAATGGCAGCGACAGGCCAAAAAACTGTCGCATAGGACCAATCGAGGCACCTGATGCTTATCGACAAACTCAAATCCGCCCCTCCCTGGCTTGAACAACTTGGATTGGGGAAGGCTAAAAATGTTCCAATGCTGGGACTGGATATCAGCAGCACCGCCGTCAAACTGGTGGAGCTGTCTCGCTCGGGGAAAAACTGCCAGGTCGAGCGCTATGTGATCGAATCCTTGCCCAAGGACGCGATCAGCGACGGCAATCTGGTGGACATCGAGGGCATCGCGGAAACCCTGCGCCGCGCCTGGAAACGGCTGGGCAGCCCCACCCGCCACGTCGCCATCGCCATCCCCACGGCGATGGCGATCTACAAAAAGCTGCTGGTGCCGGTCAGCCAGACCGACAACCTGGCGGACTTGATCGAATCAGAAGCCAATCAGAGCATTCCCTTCCCGCTGGAAGAGGTGAACCTGGACCATCAGGTGCTGGGTCCGGCCCCATCCAGCATCGACGATCTGGAAGTGCTGCTCTGCGCCGCCCGCAAGGAAAAAGTGGAGGAGCGCGTGGCGGTGGTGGAAATGGCCGGCCTGCGCGCCCAGGTGGTGGACGTTGAATCCTTCGCCATGATGACGGCTTTCGAACAGGTCGAGCAGCAACTGCCGGAACAGGGCATGAACCAGACCTTCGCCCTGTTCGACATCGGCGCCACCCGCATCCACTGCAATGTCATCCGAAACAATCAGCAAGTCTATTATCGCGAGCAGGTGTTCGGCGGTCAGCAGTTGACGCGCGACATCCAGCGCCGCTACGGCATCAGCTATGAAGAGGCGGAAAGCGGCAAACGCGGGATGAGCCTGCCGGACGGCTATGAGTCCGAGCTGATGCATCCCTTCGTCGACTCGCTGGCGCAAGAGATACAGCGCGCGCTGCAGTTCTTCTACACCACGGTCAGCGTGTCGCAATACCTGCGCGTCGACTACATCCTGCTGGCCGGCGGCTGCAGCATGCTGCCGGGCCTGGACGACGCGGTGGCCGGCCGCACCCAGATCAGCACCATGATCGCCAACCCGTTCAGCACCATGGTGCAGTCCAGCCATATCCGCCTGAAGGAATTGCTGATGGACGCGCCGGCGCTGCTGGTGGCCTGTGGCCTGGCCATGCGGAGGTTCGACTGATGATACGCATCAACCTCCTCCCGCACCGCGAACAGAAAAGAGCCGCGCACCGGCTGCGCTTCCAGCTGATGCTGGGGCTGACCCTGGTGGCCTCGCTGGCCCTGGTGGTACTCAGCTATCTGATCATAGGCAGCCGCCTGTCCCATCAGCAGCAACGCAACGATTTCCTGCAAGGCGAAATCTCCACGCTGGACAAC
The DNA here is from genome assembly GCF_001043705.1 of Chromobacterium sp. LK11. Classification (NCBI taxonomy): domain Bacteria; kingdom Pseudomonadati; phylum Pseudomonadota; class Betaproteobacteria; order Neisseriales; family Chromobacteriaceae; genus Chromobacterium; species Chromobacterium sp. LK11. The sequence goes on along the minus strand of NZ_LDUR01000016.1, from coordinate 25,018 downwards.
CAGATCAAGAATATCGGCACCTTGAAAAAGCAGCGCGACGATCTGCTGTCGCGCAAGCAGTTGGTGGAACGGCTGGAACAGGGCCGCAACGAGGGCGTTCACGTCTTCGACCAGTTGGTGCGGCAAACTCCGGACGGCGTCTATCTGAAAAGCTTCAAGCAGGCCGGCAACCAGTTCTCGCTGTCCGGCTACGCCTTGTCCGGCGCGCGGGTTTCCAACTATATGCGCAGCCTGGCGCAATCCAATGTCTTTGACGCGCCGGTGCTGGTCGAGGTGAAGGCCTCCAACATCAACGGCCAGCGCGCCAATGAATTCACCCTGAACTGCAGCCTGCGCGAAGCCGCTCCGCCCAAAACCGGCCAGGCCGCCGCCACTCCCGGAGCCAAGCCATGACGCTGGACGAATTGCGCACGCTGGACCCCAAGGACATCGCCAACTGGCCGCTGCAAGGCCAGGCCATCGCGCTGGCGCTGCTGGTCGCCTGCTTCGTCGGCCTCGGCTATTTCTTCGTGCTCAGCGACGAACTGGACCGCCTCAACGCCGCCAAGCAGCAAGAAGAGCAGCTGAAACAGACTTATGTCGACAAGAAGCGCCAGGCGGTCAACCTGGACGCGCTGCAGCAGCAGCTGAAGGAGATAGACGCCTCCTTCGGCGCCCTGCTCAAACAGCTGCCGACCAAGTCCAACATGGACACGCTGTTGACCGAGATCAACCAGGCAGGCATCGGCCGCGGGCTACAGTTCGAGCTGTTCCGGCCCAATCCGGAAATCAAGACGGCCGAGATGGCGGAAGTGCCGATCACCATACGCCTGACCGGCAGCTATAACGATCTGGCCGCCTTCGTCAGCGATGTGGCCCAGCTGTCCCGCATCGTCACCATCGCCGACATCAGCCTGACGCCGGACGTCAAGGGCGCGCGCCTGACCATGGACGCCACCGCCAAGACCTTCCGCGCGCTGGAGCCCGAGGAGCGGGCCGCGCAGCCGGCCCCTCCCAATAAGTGAGCCGCCAAGCCCATGACAAGAACTCTCGCTTGCTTACTGCCCTTGCTGCTCGCCGCCTGCGGCAGCAGCGACACCGATGATCTGCGCCAGTGGATGCAGACCAGCACCCAGGGCCTGCGCGGCCAGATCGAGCCGCTGCCCCAGGCGCAGTCTTACCGGCCGTTCGCCTACCAGGCCTTCGACCTGCTCGATCCCTTCAATTCGCAGAAACTCGCCGCGGCCAAGAACCAGAACCTGGCGAACGCGCCGGACATGAAGCGGCCGCGCGAAGCGCTGGAAAACTACGATCTGGACAAGCTGAAGATTGTCGGCGTCATCCGCCGCGGCGGCGCCAACTACGGCCTGGTGCGCACGCCGGAAGGCGCGATCTACCGCGTTCAGGCCGGCAATTTCGTCGGGCCCAATTTCGGCCAGATCAAGAAGGTCGGCGATACGGACATTCAGTTGACTGAGACCGTGGAAGATTTGAACGGAGAATGGGTGCAGCGCAACAGCAGCATGTACCTGGACGAACAAGGGCAAAACAAATGAGCAAGCACTCCATCAAACTGTTGTCCGGGCTGGGCCTGGCCCTGCTGTTCAGTTTCGCCGACGCCGGCCCGGCGATCACCGCGATCCAGCTGGCCAACGGCGACGGCGATCAGCAGGTGCTGCAGGTCAGCTTCGACGGCCCCGCCGTCCAGCCCAACAGCTTCGCCATCGCCAATCCGCCGCGCATCGCCTTCGACTTCGCCGGCGCCAGCGTCAAGATGGCCAAGCCGCAGCAAGACTTCGGCGGCTCGCTGGTCAAATCGGCGGTGGCGGTGGAAGCCAACGGCCGCTCCCGGCTGGTGCTGAGCCTGAGCCGCAACGCGCTGTACAGCAGCAGCGTGTCCGGCAACACGTTGCGGGTCACGCTGAACCCGAACCTGGGCAACGCCGCCCAGGCCGCCACGCCGGTGGAGCGTCCCGCCGTCAGCCCGCAAGCCGCCGCGCGCCCAAGCCAGGTCCAGGCCGCCAATGCTCAGCCGCTGGCGCTGGATTTCCGCCGCGGCAAGAACGGCGAGGGCCGGGTGGAGATCAAGCTGCCGTCCGCCAATACGCCGGTCGACATCCGCCGCGAAGGCAAGCAATTGCTGGTGGACGTGCTCGGCTCCCAGCTGGACAGGCAGAACCAGCGCCGCCTGGACGTGTCCGACTTCGGCACCCCGGTGTCCAAGATCGACGCCCGCAATCAGGGCGGCAACAGCCGCATCCAGATTCAGCCGCAGGGCGACTGGGACTTCTCCTCCTACCAGACCGACGGCCAACTGGTCGTCGAAATCCGCCGGCCGGCGCCGGAATCCGCCGCCAGCGCCGACGTCAATCAGAAACCGCAGTACAAGGGCGACAAGCTGTCGCTGAACTTCCAAAACATCGAAGTGCGCACCGTCTTGCAGGTGATCGCCGAATTCACCGGCCTCAACATCGTCACCAGCGATTCGGTCAACGGCAATATCACGCTGCGGCTGAAAGACGTGCCCTGGGACCAGGCGCTGGATCTGATCCTGCAAACCAAGGGCCTGGACCAGCGCCGCGCCGGCAACATCATCCAGATCGCGCCGCGCGAAGAGTTGCTGGCGCGCGACAAGCAGGTGCAGGAAGCCAGGCAACAGCTGGCCACGCTGGAGCCGGTGCGCTCGGAAACCTTCGTGCTGCGCTACCGCTCGGCGGAAGACTTCAAGAAGGTGCTGGACGGCACGAACACCACCGGCAAGAAGGAAAGCATTCTGACCGAGCGCGGCAGCGCGCTGATCGACCCCAAGACCAATACCCTGATCATCAACGACACCGGCAGCACCATAGACAAGATCCGCGACATCATAGGCAAGACCGATGTGCCGGTGAAGCAGGTGCTGATCGAGGCGCGCATCGTCGAAGCCACCGACAACTGGAGCCGCAATCTGGGCGTCAAGCTGTCCTATGACCGTTTTACCAGTAACGGCATCATTTCCGGCGGAGGACTGGACAACGCCATCACCAACGCCAATGGCCGTCTAAACAACGCCACCGCCAGCCCCTACGTCATCAAGCCCGGCATCAATCTACCCATTACCAACCCCGCCGGCTCGCTAACCGCGCTTTACACCGTGGGCAAATCCGCCATCATCGGCCTGGAGTTGCAAGCGCTGCAGACCGAGAACAAGGGACGAGTGATTTCCAGCCCGCGCATCATGACCGCGGACCGCCAGGAGGCCACCATCGAACAGGGCACTGAGATTCCCTATCAAGAGGCCTCGTCCAGCGGCGCCACCTCCACCTCGTTCAAGAAAGCGGTGCTCAGCCTGAACGTCAAACCGCAGATCACGCCGGACAATCATGTGATGCTGGACATCAAGGTAAACAAGGACAGCGTCAGCCCGACGCTGACCGTGGGCGGCACCCCGGCGCTGGACACCAAGAAGGTCACCACCCAGGTGCTGGTGGAAAACGGCGGCACCGTGGTGATCGGCGGCATCTACCAGCAGCAGATCAGCGACATCGTCAACAAAGTGCCGCTGCTAGGCGACATCCCCTTCTTGGGCGCGCTGTTCCGCAGCTCGCAGAAGTACGACAACCGCACCGAGCTGCTGGTCTTCATCACGCCGCGAGTGGTGGAGGACCTGAGCGGCAATAATCAATAAAACCCCGGCCACGCAGCGCTCTGGGCGCTGCTGCAACGCCGAAAGACAGCGCGGCCAAGCTCGGCTACAATGCCTGCCATGGAGAAACCGGCAGGCAATTTTTTTCTGGTCGGCTTGATGGGCGCGGGCAAGACCACGGTGGGCCGAGCTTTGGCGCGGCGCACCGACAAAACCTTTTACGACTCTGACCACGAAATCGAGGCCAGGACCGGCGTTCGCGTCGCGACCATCTTCGACATCGAGGGAGAGCTGCGCTTCCGCGACCGAGAAACCTCGGTCATCGCCGACCTCGCCCGCCTGGACAACATCGTGTTGGCCACCGGCGGCGGCGCGGTGATCCGCCCGCAAAACCGCGCCTGCCTGGCCGCTCACGGCACCGTGATCTATCTGCGCGCCACCATAGACGATCTGCTGGCCCGCACCCTGCACGACAAAAACCGTCCATTACTGCAAATCGCCGACCCCAGGGCCAAGCTGGAAAGCCTGTTCCAGGAGCGCGACCCCTTATACCGCGAGGTGGCCGACATCGTCGTCGACACCACGCAGCAGAATGTCAGCCTGCTGGTTGCCCGCCTGATGGAGCAACTCGCCGGCCTCCCCCCCAAATACAGACCCGCACAAGGAAGCTGATTGTGATTACCCTCGACCTGATCCTGCCCGACACCCGTTACCCGATTCACATTGGCCGGGACTTGCTGGAACAGGTCGAGTTGCTGCTTCCCCATCTGCCCTTGCCCAAGGTCGCCATCGTCTGCAACGAGACCGTGGCGCCGCTCTATCTGGCCCGGCTGCAACAGGCGCTGGCCCAACATCGGATCGAGTCCTTCAGCGTCGTGCTGCCCGATGGCGAGCAGCACAAGGACTGGAACACGCTGAACCTGATTTTCGACGCCTTGCTGTCGCGCAACGCCGAACGCAAGACCACCCTGATCGCGCTGGGCGGCGGCGTGGTCGGCGACATGACCGGCTTCGCCGCCGCCTGCTACCAGCGCGGCGCGCCCTTCATCCAGATTCCCACCACCCTGCTGGCGCAAGTCGATTCCTCGGTCGGCGGCAAAACCGCGATCAACCATCCGCAGGGCAAGAACATGATAGGCGCGTTCTACCAGCCCAAGGCGGTGATCGCCGACATGTCGCTGCTGGACACGCTGCCGGAGCGCGAGTTGTCCGCCGGCCTCGCCGAGGTGATCAAGTACGGCCTGCTGGGCGACGCCGCCTTCCTCGGCTGGCTGGAGGACAATATGCCGCGCCTGCGCGCGCGCGACCCGGACGCGCTGCAACACGCGGTCAAGCGCAGCTGCGAGATGAAGGCCGACATCGTCGGCCAGGATGAAAAGGAGCAAGGCGTGCGCGCCCTGCTCAATCTGGGCCACACTTTCGGCCACGCCATCGAGGCCGGCCTGGGCTACGGCGTCTGGCTGCACGGCGAGGCCATCGGTGCCGGCATGGTGCTGGCCGCCGCCGCCTCCGCCGAACTGGGCTGGCTGTCCTCCGCGGACGTCGAACGCGTGCGCCGCCTGGTGGCCGCCGCCGGCCTGCCGGTCAAGAGCCCGCGGATGCCGCTGGAGCGCTGGCTGGAGCTGATGAGCCACGACAAGAAAGTCGAAGCGGGCACCATTCGATTCGTACTATTGCAACAGCTGGGACGCGCCACTATTCAGGCCGGCCTCCCCTCTGCAATACTCGAGAAAATACTGGACGGCAATAGTTAGCGTTCAAACGGCATCGGTACAGATTCGATAAGGATTTCTACGGATTGCCGCTCGCGCCGCTTCATCAGAATAATGAATCTACTGGAGATGGAGAAGGCCGGCAGGAAAGCCCCGCGCAAAGCTTGAAGCCAGAGCGCACAATGTCGGGGAGCCGCCGGCGAGGCCAAGTCGTTGCAAAGCGGAAGGGGAGAAGCCACATGGTAGCGTTGAGCGCGTTCGCCGCCAGTTTCGGACTGATGGCGGGTTATTACGCCCTGCGATTCTTTTGGAAGAAAGTACGTTACACCAAGCCGTGCCAGCGCGGCATCGATCCGGTGGGCGAAGCGGAGGTTTTTCTCGCCTATGGCCGCACCCGCGACGCGGTGCGGGTGCTGAAAGATTCGCTGCGCGACAATCCGGACGATCTTCCGGCCAAGGTCACGCTGTTGCGCGCCTATTCCAGCGAATGCAATCGCGAAGCTTACTGCCTGCTGGCGCGCGACGTTCAATCGCAAGTGCAAGGTCAGCCGGTCTGGCACACCATTCAGGAAAACGGGCGCCGGCTGGCGCCGCAGGACCCGCTGTTCGAAATCAAGCTCTGAGAACCTGCTTACGATTAGCTCGCGAGATCGTAAACGCGTTCCGAGTCCTCGATGCGGTCAAACCGGCCATGGCCTCCGCCCTGGCCGGCTTGATTTCGTCCTAGAGTCCACTCAGCCCGCCGCGCCGTCCTCGTCCTTGAACTGCAGGCTGTGCAGCTTGGCGTAGAGTCCTTCGCGCGCGAGCAGCTGCGCGTGCGAGCCTTCCTCGGCGATCTCGCCGTGATGCATCACCACGATGCGATCGGCGTTTTCAATCGTCGACAGTCTATGGGCGATCACGATGGTGGTGCGATTTTTCATCAGGTTTTCCAGCGCGCTTTGCACCAGTCTTTCGGACTGCGTGTCCAGCGCCGAAGTCGCCTCGTCCAGAATCAACAACGGCGCGTTCTTCAGCAGGGCGCGAGCAATCGCCAGCCGCTGGCGCTGGCCGCCGGACAGGCGTACGCCGTTTTCGCCTATCAGGGTGTCAAAGCCCTCCGGCATCGCCTCGATGAACTCCAGCGCATTGGCCGCGCGCGCGGCTTCCACCACCGCTTCGCGGCTGTGCGAGGCTTCGCCGTAGGCGATATTGGCCGCCACGCTGTCGTTGAACAGCAGCACGTCCTGACTGACCATGGCGATATGCCGGCGCAGATCGTTCAAGGGCATGTCCTGCAAGCGCACGTCGTCCAAACGGATTTCACCGTCGTCCGGATCGTAAAATCGCGGAATCAGGCTGACCAGGGTGGTTTTGCCGCTGCCGGACGAACCGACCAAGGCGACGGTTTCGCCGGGATTGACCTGTAGATTAATATCGCGCAACACCTGCCGCTCCGCCGCCGGGTAGCGGAAATTCACCCCCGACAGCTGCAACTTGCCGCGCGTGCGCGGCAAGGCGGTGCGGCCGTGATCGGGCTCTTCCGGCAAGTCGAGGAAATCGAAGACCGACTCCGCCGCCGCCAGGCCGCGCTGCATCGCCTGAGCAATGCCGGTGATGCGTTTGACCGGCGCGAACAGCAGCATCATCGCGGTCAAGAAGGACATGAAGTCGCCGGCGGTGAACGCGCCGCCCTGGGCGCGCAGCGTGGCGAAATACAGGATGGCGGCCAGCGCGCAGGCGATCATCAGCTGAGTGACGCCGGTGTTGGCGGAGGTCGCCGCGCTCTGCTTGACCGCGTTGCGGCGGATGGCCGCCGCCGCCTGGTGAAAGCGCTCGCTCTCGCGCGCTTCGCCGCCGTAGACCTTGATCACGCGCTGGCAACTGATGCCCTCGCCCAAGACCTGGGTCAACAAGGCCATATTCTGCTGGTTCTCGCGCGACAGATTGCGCAGGCGCTTGCCCACCACCCGCATGCAGAACGACACCACCGGCAGCACCAGCAGACAGATCAGCGTCAACTGCCAGTCTATGTACAACAGCCAGGCCAGCAGGCTGATCGCGGTGACGCCGTCCTTGACCGTGACCGTGATCACGCTGAAGCCGGCTTCGGTAACCTGGTTGACGTCGTAGGAAATCCGCGACACCAGACGGCCGGACTGGTTGTCGGCATAGTACTGCACCGGCAGGCGCAGCATCTTGGCGAACATCTGTTCGCGCAGCGTCTGCACCAGATGCCCGGTCAGCCAGCTGGAGGTGTATTCATTGATGAAGCTGGTAACGCCGCGCACCGCGAACACGCCGATGATGGCCAAGGGCACCCAGGCGATCGCATGCGGGTCGCGGTTGACGAAGCCGTTGTCGATCAAGGGCTTCATCAGGCGGGCGAAGGCCGGCTCGGTCAAGGCCGCCACCGTCATCGACACCAGCGAGATCAGAAAGACCTTCCAATAACGGCCCAAATATCCCAGCAAACGGCGGTAGATTGCCCAGTTGCTATGCAAAGAATTCTTCATTCGTTCCTATCGTCCAACGCCCGCGTCCGCGGGCGGTCATGAATCAGAGCCTCACATCCCCGGCGCGTTCAAACCGCCAAGTTCAAGGATGCGCCGCAAATTCTGTTCCGGCGCGAAGCGCGAGCGCACATCGACGCGCCCGGCCTGAGCCCAGGCCTTCATCACTGCCGGCTGGCTCAGCGCCTGGTCGATCGCCTCGGCCCAGGCGGCAGCGTCTCCCGGCGGCGCCAACACGCCGGTTTCGCCGTGGCGCATGGTCTCGGGAATACCGCCGGTATCGCTGGCGATCACCGGCACGCCGAGGCCCAACGCCTCGATCTGCGACATGCCCAGCGGCTCATAGCTGGACGGCATCAACACCAGATCGGCGCGCGCCAGCAGCGCCGCCACCGGGCTTACCACGCCGGCGAGCAAGACTTTGTGCTGCAAGCCCAGTTGCCGCGCCAGTTCGGCGATCGCCTGCTGCTCCGGCCCTTCCCCCGCAATCACATAACGCGCGTCCGGCCATTTGTTCTTCAGCAAGTCCAAGGCCGCCAACACCGTCCTATGTCCTTTTTCGCCGCGCAACATCGCCGCCTGCACCAACAAGGGGCCTGCGGAACGGGACAGCCACTGCTCCAGCTCTGCCGGCAAGGGCAGCGCGGCGGCTTGGTCCAGGGCGGCGAAATCGATGCCGGGGTAGACCACATGCAGCTTGTCGGCTCGTATCGCCGGGTTTTCCAGCAGGCAGCGCTTCAGATAAGCGCTGGGCAGCATGGTCGCGTCCATCAGCTGGTTATAGCTCCAGGCCGACGCCTGGCCGGGCTGATAAGTGCGCGAACGCAGCAGGAAGGGCCGGCAGCGTCCCGTCAGCCGCGCGGCAATGGCCAGATTATTGCTGTCGTGTCCGCTGTGGCAGATGGCCAGCCGCGGGCGATGACGACGCATCCAGGCGCTCAAGGCCAAGATAGACGGCAGGTGGAGACTGTTGCGAAAACGCAGCGGCAATACTTCCAAGCCGCGCCGGCAAGCCTCCTCCATCACCCGCGTCTGCGGCCGGCAGGCGAGCACCGGACGAAAACCGCGCTCCCCCAACAGGCGCATTTGCTGCATAAGCTGCAACTCCTGCCCGCCGACATTGGGGGAGGACTCGGTGAACAACACCCAATCACTCATGCGCCGCGCCTTTCTCCCGCTGTCTCAGCTCCGCCAACAGGGCGGCGGCGGTGAACAGAAAGATATGCAGCATATGATCCTTGTTCACGCTTTCCAACAACATGCGTCCGAGGAAACCGCAGCTCACCAGCATCAGCACCAGTCCCAGCGTATCGCGGCGCAGACGGAAGGCTTGGTAGCCGGTCCAGATCAACACGCCGCAGAACGCCAGCCATAGCGCGATGCCGGCCACGCCCAAACCCACGCCCAGATCGATGAAGCCACTGTGGCTATGACCTACGTGGTTGGGACGACCCGTCGCCGTCAAGGCATTGGTGAAAGCATTGCGGCTATAGCCATAACCCATGGGCTTGGCCGCGATGAGATCCAAACCGCTGTGGATCCAGGCCACTCGCTCATAGGCAGAATCATCTACCGCCATGCCATTTGACAACTTAGGATAGGGCTCCATCCGCAGCCAGGCTTTGGTGTCGCCATAGTGCCATCCGGCAGTCGCCGACTCTACAAACACCTGGTTCCGGCTATCCTTCTTGATCGTATACGCCGAGATACCGCCCACTGCAGCCAAAACTACCACGGCAATCGCCAAAGTCTTGCCCCATCCTGTCTTCACCCCTTCAAAAACAGAGTAAACCAGCAGCATGGACAGCATCAGGTAAACAAGACCAATCATGCCGTTGCGAGCGCCCGCTTTGAGACTGACGAACAGGATCAAGGCTGCTGCCAAGCATAGCGCCCAACGTGGAAAGCGCGTCAGCGGCTGGGCCCCGCGTTGCCCGAAGCAAAACGCGGCCACAATGAACGCCAGCACAAAGTTCATGAAGAAGGTGAACTCCAGCTTGGTGGCGGTGGTGAATACTTCGTTGTACGGCCACTGCCCAGCCGTCAGATAGACGTAAGCGCCATGGCCGAACTCCACCAAGGCCAATACGCAGCCGGCGACGATGACCAAGTCCGAAATCGTCCAGCCGCGAGGCGCGCGGAACAAGGCCAGGCCAGCCGCAAACCACAAGCCTCCGATCAATAACTGGCTGCGGAATTCGCTGGCGGAGGCTTCCGGCCACATCGAAAGCAATAGGGTGTGAAGCAATGCGTATAGCAAGAACGCGCCTATCGCTACAACAGGCCCTCGCTGCTCGCGCCAGTGACGTCTGAGCCCGGCGTAGTCTTTCGCCACCAGGATCAGCATCACCAGCAAGATCACATAGCGCAGCGCAATCGTGTGGGACACATTGGCCAAGGTCAAAAACGCCAGGGACAGGCCAACCGCCAAGCGGCCATGCCAGCGCGGCTCGATACTCAGATGATCATGCATGCAGAAGTTTTTCCAAGGTCTCGGCCACCTGCCCGGCTGGCACTGCGGCCATGCACTGCGCCTGACGGCATTCGCCGGTTTGATCGCCAAATTTTCTGAAACAACGCAAAGCCCAATCGACATCGCGATAATGCACGCTGCGCTGATTGCGGCAAGGAAACCATGCGGGGCCGACGCCGACGCAGGTGAAGCCGGCGAAAAAGCGGCTCGCGCCGAACAAGGTCTCGCTGCCCGGTCCGAACAGCATCAGCAAGGGCGCGCCCGCCACTTTGGCCAGATGCGCGATGCCGGTGTCCGGGCACACGCAGGCGCTGGCTCGGCTCAAGACCGCGCGCAATTGCGCCAGGCTCAGCGTGCCGGCCATCACGATATCGTCGGGAGCCGCCTCGACTGCCGACAGCAAGTGCTGCTCTCCGGGCCCGCACGACCACAGCACCGTGCACCGGCAAGCCCGGACCGCGGCCGCGACCCGGTTCCAGCTGGACGCGGGCCAAAAGCGGGTCGCCGAACTCGCGCCGACGTGCAGCACGACGAAACGCGGCGGCAAGGGCGGCAGCCCTTCAGCCTCCGTCGGCCAATCCCGCAGACGAAACGGCCGGGGCTCGGGCCCGTCGATCAAACGGGCGGCGGTATCGGTCCAGGCCTCCGGCTGCCCGGCGTACGCCACCGCCTCGTCCAACAGCCAGTTCTTGTAACGCGGCGTTTCCCCGGCGAAGCCGACAATCCAGCGGGCGCCGATCGCGCGCGCCAGAAAGCTCAGCCGGTTTTCGCCCATCAGGTAGGCGATGTCGAAACGCTCCTCGGCGAACAAGCGCCGGATCGAAGCGAAATCGCGCGGCAGCCAGGGCAGCGGCCGGATGCCGTACGGCCGCGACGCATACAAGGGCGCCTGCCCCGGCGGGCAGGCCAGCACGATCTCCGCCTTGGGAAAGCGCTCGCGCGCCTTGGCCAGCAGGCTGGTCGCCATCAAGGCGTCGCCCAGCAGAAACTGGTGCAGAATCAGTATCCGGCGCGCGCTCTCGGGGTCCGGCTTGCGGCGCAGCCACTGCAATGGCAGCCGCAACAACAGCGCCGCGAAAATCAGCAAGCGCCCGGGAAAGCGTCCCGGCCTCATCGCCCGTCCCTCATTCGCCAGCTCCGCGCCCGCCGCCGGCGGCCGACAGCTCCCGGTACAAGGCCAGCATCTGCGCCACCATATTGCTCTCGCTCAAGCCCGCCACCCGCGCGCGCGCAAGCTCGCCGCTGCGCGGCCAATCCGCGCGCGCGGCCAGCCAGGCCGCCACATTGTCTTGCCAGGCGGCGGCGTCCCCCGCCGCGGCCAACCAGCCGGTGACGCCCGGCTCCAGCAACTCCGCGCCGCCGCAACGGGTGCTGGTCAGCACCGGCAGGCCGCAGGCCATCGCCTCTATCACCACCGAGCCAAACGGCTCGTACAGCGTAGGCAGGATGAAGCCGTCCGCCAGGCCGTAATGGCTGCGGACATCGCGCTGCGGACCGGTGAAGTGCGCGCGCTCGGACACCCCCAAGCGCGCCGCCAGGCTCTGATAGCGCGCCAGCTTCTTGTCGCCGCCCACCACCACCAGATGCACGGCCGCGTGCGGCGCGACGGCGCGCAGCGCCTGCGCCACGCCCTTGCGCTCGAAGCCCGAGCCCACGTAGACCAGCGTCGGCGCCGTCGGCGGAATGCCGTAGCGCTCGCGCAGCGCTACCCGCTGTTCGCGAGCCGCGGCCGGATTGAAAAAGTCGCTGTCCACGCCGTTGTGGATCACCGCGCAACGCCCAGGGTCCACGCCGAAACGACCGACCACGTCGTCGCGCACCAGGGCCGAATTGCAAATGACCGCCCGCAATGCCGAATGCCGGAACATCGCGCGTTCGGTGCGCAGCATGAAGTGGTGGTAAGGGTTGCAAAAGGTGCTCAGCCGCCGCCACCAGGACGCGCCCTCCAACCGCGCGTCCAACCAGGCGGCGTGCACGCCGTCGCCGGCGCGGAACACATGGCAGCCGGGAATGCGCTCGTGCGACTGCACCAGCTCGGCGCCGGCCTGCGTCCACGCGGCGCGGGCGGCGCGGGCAAAGCTCCAGTCGCGCCAGACGCTGCCCAGGTAAAACGGCTTGACCCGCAGCGTGTCCACGCCCGGCAGGCTTTCCCAATTGCGGCTGATCAACAGCGGGCTGAACTCGCCGCCGGCTTGCAATTGCTTGACGATGGCGCTGACGATGCGCTCCGCGCCTCCCGCCGGATTGTACTTCTGCCGGATAATCGCCAGCCGCTTCATGCGCTTTCCTTCAAGACCGCGTCCACCGCCGCCAGCACCGCGCCCACTTCAATGCGCTGCAGACATTCGCTCCGCCAGCCGCCGCCGCAGCCGGCGTTGCCGCAGGGGCGACAGGGCACGGGCTCCGACACCACCCGGTGCGGCACCTGCCACGGACCCCATTCGACATCTCCAGACGGGCCGAACAAGGCGACGCAAGGCGTCTTCATCGCCGAGGCGATGTGCATGGGCACCGAGTCCACGCCGATGTACAGCCGCGCCTGGTCTATCGCCGCCGCCAGCTCCTTCAGGCTCAGCTGGCCGGCCAGACTGGCCACCGGCCGTTTCAGCCGCGCTTCGATGTCGGCGATCATCGCCATCTCTTCCGCGCCCGGCGCGGCCGACAGCACCAGTTGTTCGCCGCGCGCGCTCAAGACGTCGATCAGCGCGCTCATTTTCTCCGCCGGCCAACTCTTGAACGACCAGCGCGAAGTCGGATGCACCAGGATGTAAGCGCCCGGCCGCAAGCCGCGCTCGGCCAGCTTGGCCGCCAGCGTGGCCTCGGCGTTGTGCCCCGGCACCAGCACCAGTTCGCGCTGGTCCGCGTCCGGATACACGCCGATCCGCCGCAAGGCGTCCAGATGGATTTCAATGGTGTGGCGGCGATTGCCCGGCACCTGCAGATAGCGGTGGGTGAAGCTTTTCTTGAAGAAGCGCCCGTAAGGCCCTTGCGGCCCCACCGACCAGCGCGGCGCGAGCAGGCGCGCCAGCCAGGCGCCGCGATTATGCTCGGTCAGCGTGATCACCAGATCGTAGCGCCGGGCGCGCAAGCGGCCCAGCAGGCCGAGCTCGGCGCGGCACTGGCCCAGCGGCCCCAGTTTTTTCCAATTGCGGTCTATGGTGTGCAGTTGCGCAATGGCCGGATGCAGGCTCAGCATCTCACGGGTGTCGTGATAAACCAGCGCGTCGATCTCCAGATGCGGCGCCTGCTCCCGCAGCGCGGAAAACAGCGGCGAAGTCAGCAGCACGTCGCCATGGTGGCGCAGCTTGATGACCAGCACCCGCCGCACGGCGTTCAGGTCTATGGGATCGTTCAGCATAAGAAAGGAAAAAGCCGGATCAGACGCCCGGCTCGGCATTCAGTTGTTGCAAAAGATCGGCGATTTTATCAGGGTCTTCGGTTCTAAGCATGCGCGCCGTAATCGGCGCGATCTGATCCAGATGGGTGTTGAGCACCTGTTGCTTGACCGCCAGCAGGTTGGCCGGATGCATGGAGAACTTGCGCAACCCCATGCCCAGCAACAAGCGCGTCAGCCTGGCGTCGCCGGCCATCTCGCCGCACACCGACACCGGCACCCCGCCCTTGATGCCGGCCTTGATGGTGTGCAGGATCAGCTTCAGCACCGCCGGATGAATGGGATCGTACAGATGGCTGACCGAGTCGTCGTTGCGGTCGATCGCCAGCGTGTACTGGATCAAGTCGTTGGTGCCCACCGACAGGAAGTCGATGTGCTTAAGAAAGCTGCCCACCACCAGCGCCGCCGACGGGATTTCAATCATCGCGCCCACTTCGATCTCTTCCGAATAGGCGATCTTCTCCTCGCGCAGCTCCTGCTTGGCGTATTCAAACTGCGCCAGCGCCTGCTTCAACTCCGGCAGCGAATTCACCATCGGGAACAAGACCTTGATCTTGCCGTGCACCGAGGCGCGCAACAGGGCCCGCAACTGTTCGCGGAACATCAGCGGCTCGGCCAGGCACAGGCGGATGCCGGTCAGGCCCAGCGCCGGATTGTCCGCCACCGCGTGATTCAGCCACTTGGGGTTTTTGTCCGCGCCCAGGTCCATGGTGCGGATGGTCACCGGCAGGCCCTTCATGGTTTCCGCCACGTGCCGGTAGGCCTCGTACTGCTCGTCCTCGTCCGGCAGGGTGTCGCGGCCCAGGAACAGGAATTCGCTGCGGAACAGGCCCACGCCCACCGCGCCGGACTTGCGCACGTCCTCCACGTCCTGCGGCAGCTCGATATTGGCCAGCAGTTCGATCGCGGTGCCGTCCTGGGTCTTGGCGTTGGATTTGCGGATGGACGACAGCTTGCGCCGGGCGTCGCGCCAGGCGCGCAGCCGGCGGCGATACTCGGCCAGCACAATGTCGTCCGGATTGATGATCACCACGCCCTGCAAGCCGTCGACGATGATCAACTCGTCTTCGCGAATCAGTTCGCGCGAGTGGTGCAAGGCGATCACCGACGGCAGGTCCAGGCTGCGCCCCAGAATCGCGGTATGCGAGGTGGCGCCGCCGACATCGGTGATGAAGGCGGCGAAGTTGGAGTCCTTGAAATAAACCATGTCGGCCGGCGACAGATCGTGCGCCACCAGGATGTGGTCGTCGACCAGGTCTTCCGGCGCCGGCAGCTGCGGCACGTCGCCGTCCAGGTTCTTGAAGATGCGCTCGACCACTTGCAGCACATCGTTCTTGCGCTCGCGCAGATAGTCCTCCTCGATCGCGTCGAACTGCTCGACCAAGGACTCGCATTGCAGCTTCAACGCCCATTCGGCGTTGCAGCGCTGTTTCTCGATGATTTCGCGCGGTTCGCGCGAGATGGTGACGTCGCCCAGCAGCATGATGTGCAAGGACAGAAACGCGCCCAGCTCCGCCGGCGCGTTCTCCGGAATGCTGCCCCACAGCATTTCCAGTTCCTTGCGGGTGTCGCGGATGGCTTCGTCGAAACGCGCCAGTTCCGCCGGGACTTCCTCGTCTTCCAGCAGATAATGCGCGACATCGTCCATGCTGCGCGAAATCAAATGGGCGCGGCCAATGGCAATGCCGCCGCCTATGGCCACCCCGTGCAGGATGATGCTCATCGTCCCATCCTCAGGCTCCGGCTTATTCGGCTTCGTCGAACCGGTTGTTGATCAGGGCCACCAGGGCGTCCAGCGCCACTTGCTCATCCTCCCCGCTCACCTCCAGTTCCACGGTCGCGCCCTTGGCCGCCGCCAGCATCATCACGCCCATGATGCTCTTGCCGTTGACCCGGCGATTGTTGCGCGCGATGAAGATATCGCTTTTGTAGCGGCTGGCCAGCTGGGTGAACTTGCTGGAGGCGCGGGCATGCAGGCCAAGCTTGTTGATGATTTCCACTTCAATTCGCAGCATTGCCTTCCCCCGGAATAATATAAAGCACGCCCTCCAGGCCGCCGGTGATCGCCTTGCTGACGACGATTTCCAACGGCTGGCTGCTATAGCACAAGGCTCGGACCACCATGGGCAGACTCGCCCCGGCCACCGCCTCCACCCGCCCAGGCCGGATCAGCCGGCTGGCGATATTGGACGGCGTGCCGCCATACATATCGGTCAGGATCACCACCCCGTCGCCCGCGTCCAGCCTGTCCACCAACAACTGGGCTTCAGCTTGCTTGCTTTCCGGGTCATCGGTCTTGTCGACCGCCATCACCGCCAGATTTTCCGGCTCTCGGCCCAGGATATGCCTGGCGCAATCCGCCAGACTGCGCCCCAGGTCGCCATGCGCGATTATCAATACACCTACCATGCCTGATTCTTCATGTTGGCAGCGTCGTCGGCCCGAGGCCGGAACGCTGAAGCAAAAAGGTTGATCAACACGTCAGTCCGCCATTGTATCAGCAGTATTCTTCCCGGGTCTGCCGGCGTCTGCCTTTCCCGCGGCCCTCCGCCTTGTATAGCGCGCTTTTCTCAAGCAGCGCAACGGCAAAACTTAAAGCTCAGTGGATCCGGGTCCGATACCATCCCAGCTTGTCCGCCAATCCCACCACCTCGCCGACGATGATCAAGGCGGGCGAAGCGATGTGATGCCGGGACATCAGTTCCGGCAGATCCTGCAGCGTGCCGGCCAC
This sequence comes from Chromobacterium sp. LK11, assembly GCF_001043705.1. Lineage (NCBI taxonomy): Bacteria > Pseudomonadati > Pseudomonadota > Betaproteobacteria > Neisseriales > Chromobacteriaceae > Chromobacterium > Chromobacterium sp. LK11. The sequence continues at coordinate 8,612 of NZ_LDUR01000016.1, read as the reverse complement.
CGTGCGCTGGCGTTCCGTGGTCGCCCATTCCACCGCGGCGGCCGGCGTCGCCGCCGGCTTGCCGTGCTCGATGAAGGCCCGGCACAGCTCCTGGGCGGTGGAGACCCCCATGTAGACTACTACGGTCTGGGCCGGCCGGGTCAACGCGGGCCAGTCAAGGTGAATGCTGCCGTCCTGCTTGTGGCCGGTGACGAAGGTCACCGACTGCGCGTAATCGCGATGAGTCAGCGGTATGCCGGCGTACGCCGCCGCGCCGCTGGCGGAGGTGATGCCGGGCACCACCTCGAAGGCGACGCCGTGCGCCGCCAGCGTCTCGATTTCCTCGCCGCCGCGGCCGAAGGTGAACGGATCGCCGCCCTTGAGCCGCAGCACCCGCTTGCCTTGCTGCGCCAGTTCTACCATCAAGAGATTGATGTCGCCTTGCGGCAGCGCATGGTTGGCTCTGGCCTTGCCCACGTAAATGCGCTCGGCGTCGCGACGCACCAGTTCCAGCAGCTCCGGCGCCACCAGATTGTCGTGCAAGACCACGTCGGCCTGCTGCATCAGCCGCAGCGCGCGAAAGGTCAGCAAATCCGGATTGCCCGGCCCCGCCCCCACCAGATAGACCGCGCCCTGCGCCGCCTCCGCGCCGGCGTCCTCCAGCCGTCGCTCCATCGCCTGCTCGGCGGCGGCCTCGTCGCCGTTGATCACCGCCTCGGCCAGCGGCCCCTCCAGCACCGACTCCCAGAACGCCCGCCGACGCTCGACGTCGGGAATGCCGGCCTTGACCCGGTCGCGGAAGCCGGCGGCGAAACGCGCCAGCCGGCCAAAACCGCTGGGAATCAGGCTTTCCAGCCGGCCGCGGATCAAGCGCGCCAGCACCGGCACGCCGCCGCCGGTGGAGACGGCGATCACCAGGGGCGAACGGTCGACGATGGCCGGGGTGATGTAGCTGGACAACTCGGGGTCGTCCACCACGTTGACGGGGATATTCAAGGCCTGACAGGACGCCGAGACTTGGCGGTTGACCTCGCGCTCGTTGGTGGCGGCCACCACCAGGCGCCGGCCGCTGACCTGGGCCGGATCGAAACAGGCGCGCAAATGCGTCAGCTGGCCCTGCCTCGCCATCTCGGCCAGCTCGGGCGTCAGCTCCGGCGCCGCCACCGTCAGCTCCGCGCCGGCGGACAACAGTAGCCGCGCCTTGCGCAACGCCACCTCGCCGCCGCCCACCAGCAAACAGGAAGCGCCTTGCAGTTTAAGGAAGATCGGGAAGTAATCCATTTGGCCAGCTCCGCAACAATGTTTGCAGCATACTGCATTTGTTGCATAAAAACGACGCTGGCGAATGCTATCAATATTACGAAAAGCGCCCTGTTTTGCGCCTGGTGCCATCATTGCAGCTTTGCGCGCCACCGCGCCTCCGGAGAACCGCTTGAACCCTGCCTTACGCCGCCGGGCCAACCCGCATCGCCGCCTGTTTGCCGCCGCGGGTTCGCTGTGCCTGCTCGGGGCCGACTACGCGCAAGCCGCGACGCAGGACTGGTTCGCCGGCTGGCCGCTGCTGGTCCCCTTGCTGGCGCTGCTGGGCGTGCCGCCGTGGCGGCGCCGGCGACAGCTGGCCGCGCTCCGCCGCCAGGTCCGGGACAGCCGGCAGCCGCTGGCGCTGACCGACGCCGCCGGCCGCCTGCTCGCCGTCTCCGGCTGCGCGCCGGCGCCCGCGCGCCAGGACGGCGACCTGACCGACTACGGCTTCAGCCGGCACGACCTCGCGCTGCTGCTGGAGCCGGACCATCCCGGCCATCGCGACGGCCTGCTGGCGGCCCATGCCGATTTGCTGGCCTTTCCCCTGCCCTGCCCGCTCCCCGGCCACCTCTTGCTGCGCCTGCAGACACCGTCCCCCGTTCACGGCCCCGGCGGCGAGCTGGGAGACTGGCGCCTGGTGCTGCAGGACGCGCGGCTGGGCTTGCTGGAGTTCGACCTGGCCGGCCAAGCGGTGCGCGGAGCGCCGCAAACGCTGCACGCCTTGCTGGGCCTGCCGGCCGACGCCGAACGCATGGCGTTTTCGCGCTGGCTGGAGCTGCTGCACCCGGAAGACCGCTCGCTGTTCAGCGCCCTGCTCAGCCATCCGGAGCAAAGGCAGGAAAGCGCCTGCGGCATGGAGTTCCGCGTGCGTCACGCCCACGGCCATTGGGAATGGCTGGAGCAACGCACCCAGTTTCACAAAGACGGGACCGGCCGCATCAGCCATATCCACGCGCTGTGCCAGATCGTCACCGCGCGCAAGCTGGCCGAGTCCGCGATGCTGCGGCGCGAACAGGAGTTCCGCACCCTGGTGGAGAACTCGGAAGACGTCATCGCCCGCTACGATCTGGATCTGCGCTGCCAATTCATCAACCGCAGCGTCAGCCGCTACTCGACGCTGACGCGCGAGGAACACCTAGGCCGCAGCGTCCACGACAAAGCCTGGCCGGAAGCCGCGCGCGCGCGCTTCGCCGAGGAATGCGAGCTGCTGATCGCCGGCGGCGAGGCGCGCTGCTTCGAGCTGGAGCTGAGCCTGGGCGCCCGGCGCTTCATCTTCGAGGTGAGGCTGTTTCCCGAGTTCGGCCTGGGCGGCGAACTCCGCAGCATTCTGGCGGTGGAACGCGAAATCACCGACAGCCGCCAGAGCGAGCGCTTGCTGGCGGAAGAAAACGCGGTAATGGAAATGATCGCCGGCAACGCGCCGCTGCAAGACACGCTGAACCAGATCTGCCGGATGATGGAGTCGCAGCTGAACCGCGGCGTCTGTTCCATCATGCTCTTGGACGCCGTCGGCGAAACCTTGCGCCTGGCCGCCGGCCAGAGCCTGCCGCCCGGCTACCGCAAGCTGCTGGAGCAAGTGCCGGTGGGCCCGGAGGCCGGCTCCTGCGGCACCGCCGTCCACCGTAAAAGCCTGGTGATCGTCGAAGACATCGCCACCAGCCCGCTGTGGGCCGGCTACCGCGAGCTGGTGGCCCCCTTCGGCCTGAGCGCCTGCTGGTCCACGCCCATCTTCTCCAGCGATCGCCGCCTGCTCGGCGCTTTCGCCATCTACCATCCGGACCCGCGCCAGCCCGAGCCGGAAGAGCTGCAGCTGGCGCAGCGCAGCACCCACTTGATCGCCATCGCGCTGCAACGCGACGCCCACGAGAAGAAACTCTATCAACTCGCCACCCTGGACGAGCTGACCGGGCTATGCAACCGCCGCCAGTTCATCGCGTTGGCCAGCCGCGAGATCGAGCGCAACCGACGCTATCAGTTGTCGTTGACCGTGCTGATGATGGACCTGGACCACTTCAAGAGCATCAACGACCTCCATGGCCACGCCAAAGGCGACGAGGTGATCGTCCACTTCGCCCAAAGCTGCCGCAAGGTGTTGCGCAGCACCGACATCTGCGGCCGCCTGGGCGGCGAGGAGTTCGCCGCGGTGCTGCCCGACACGCGGATGGAAGACGCGCTGCTGGCGGCGGAGCGCCTGCGCCGCGTCGTCGCAGACGCCCGCCTGCCGGGCGGCGAGGCCGGCGTTCTGCAATACACGGTCAGCATCGGCGTCGCCGTGCTGCGCGCCGACGAAACCGAAATCGACGAAGTGCTGGGCCGGGCGGACAAACAGCTGTACCAGGCCAAACATAACGGCCGCAACTGCATCAGCGGCGAGGAATTGCTGCTGTTGCGCTAAAATGGCGGCTTGAATCCCTTTCCCAAGATGTCCACTGTGAGCGCCTGGCAAACCGACTACCTCTCCCATCCGCTATATCTGCCCGTCCGCGACGCCGCCGCGCTGATCGCTCCCGCCGCCTGGCCGGAGCAGGCGGACTACGACCTGCTGCTGCAGCGCTACCGGCAACAACGTCCGGACGCGCTGCCGGCCGGACTGCGCTTCGCCTGCGATCTGGAGCCGGAAGCCTATTACGAGATGCACATCGGTCACACCGGAGAGATTCCCACCCGCACCGGCAATTGGCACGACTGGTTCAACGCCTTGGCCTGGCTGGCCTGGCCGCAGAGCAAGCTGGCGCTGAACCGCCGCCACCTGCGCGCCATCGCCCGCGGCGAGGCCAAGCGCGGCCCGCTGCGCGACGCGGCCACGCTGCTGGACGAATGCGGCGCCATCGTCGCCGTCGCCGACCCGGCCTTCAGCCGGATGCTGGACGATATGGCATGGCAAGACCTGTTCCTGAAACACCGCGACGACTGGAACCGCCGCATCGGCGTCCACGCCATCGGCCACGCGCTGTTCGAAGTCGGCCTGCGGCCGCATATAGGCTGGTGCGGCAAGGCGCTGCCGCTGCAAGTGCCGGCGGAGTTCTTTGTTTGGGACGAGGCGCGCCGGCTGGCGCACCTGGACGAGGCGCTGGCGCGCCGGCTGGACGACGACGCCTTCATGCCGGCGCCGCGAGCGCTGTGGCCCTTGCCGCTGCTAGGCGTTCCCGGCTGGTGGCCGGACAACGAAGATCCGGCCTTTTACGACAATCGCGACTACTTCCGCCCGACGCGGCGAGCGAAGTCCTCCAGCGTCACCGACTGAAGCTCGGCCGTCATCGGCCCCAGCAGGCTTTCCACCCCGGCGCCGACATCGTCGTCGCGGTAGTTGTCGCTGCGATAGACGAACAGCTCGAACAGTTCCACCATGCAGATGGCCGACAGCTTCTTGCCCAACACCCAGCCGTCGCGCTGGCTTTTCTGCACAAAGCCGCGGGAGCTCAACATGTCCAGCACCCAGCCCAGTTCGTCGTAGCCCACCTTCACCTGGCTGCGCAGCTTGACCGGACTCAACAGCTCGCCGCGGTTCTGCGCCTCGTCCAGCAGCAGCAGCACCTCCACCGCGTCGAGAAAGCGCCGCCGCGGCTCGAAGCGCCGCCGCCAGGCGTCGCCTTCCCAATAGGACAGCGAGGCGGTGAACACCGCGCCGCTGAGCACCACCATCCACAGGCAGTACACCCACAGCAGGAAGATGGGAATGCTGGCGAAGGCGCCGTACACCAACTGGTAATTGGCCACCTGGCCGATGTAGAAGCCGAACAGCGCGCGAGTGGCCTCCAGCAAGATCGCGGTCAGCAAGGCGCCGACGCTGGCGTGCTTGATCGGCACGAAACGGTTGGGCACGATGCGGTACAACAGAGACAGCACCAGCGCGGTCAGCAGAATGGAGCCGCCGGCCTCGACCACATTGGCCAGCACCGGCAGCGCGTGGTCGAACTTGCTGATCTTGAACAGGCTGCGCCAGGCCAGCAGGCTGCCGCCCAGCACCAGCGGCCCCAGGGTCAGCACCGTCCAGTACACCATGCTCTGCTGCAACAGCGGCCGCCCGCGGCGCACGCCCCAGATGGCGTTGAAAGTGCGGTCTATGGTGGACATCAGCATCAGCGCGGTGACGCCCAGCATCACGATGCCGGCGGCGGTCAGCTTCTCCGCGTTGTCGGCGAACTGGCGCATATAGACGGTGATCACCTTGCCGGCGAACTCCGGCACCAGCGTGGACAACAGCATGATCTTGAAACGGGTGCTCAGATCGGAGAACACCGGAAACGCGGAAATCACCGTCAGCGCGATGGTGAACAAGGGCACCAGCGCCAACAGCGTGGTGAAGGTCAGGCTGCCGGACACTTGCGCGACGCGATGGCTGCCCATGCGCCGGGCCAGGAAGCGCGCGAAGCCCAGATACGGTTCGATTCGACTCATTTGCATCCCGGCAAAATAATGGCAAAGCGCGGATCAGGCAAGCCGCAAAGAGTTGCTTTATCATGCACCGGCTTGCGCGGCGGCGCGCGGCCAATCGTTCTTTTGTTCACCTCAATCAAGGATTCCAACCCCATGCAGGACCTCCTGGTGCTCTACTACAGCCAACACGGCGCCACCCGCGAACTGGCCCGGCTGATCGCCCGCGGCGTCGAAAGCGTGCCCGGCTGCCAGGCCCGGCTGCGCACCGTGCCCAAGGTGTCCGCGGTCTGCGAAGCCACCGAGGCCGCCGTCCCCGAAGCCGGCGCGCCCTATGTCGAAGCCGCCGACCTCGTCGAATGCGTCGGCCTGGCGCTGGGCAGCCCCACCCGCTTCGGCAATATGGCGGCGGCGGTGAAATACTTTCTGGACGGCACCAGCCCGGAATGGATGCAGGGCGCGCTGGCCGGCAAGCCCGCCTGCGTGTTCACCAGCAGCGCCTCGCTGCACGGCGGCCAGGAATCGACGCTGTTGACCATGATGGTGCCGCTGCTGCATCACGGCATGGTGATGGTGGGCCTGCCCTACACCGAGGCCGCGCTGACCCGGACCAGCACCGGCGGCACGCCCTACGGCGTCAGCCATGTCGCCGGCGTGCGCAACGAACTGCCGATCAGCGACGACGAAAAACAGCTGGCGCTGGCGCAGGGCCGCCGGCTGGCGGAGATTGCGCTGAAGCTGGCCGCTCCGGTTTAAAGCAGCGGCGCGTCGAAAAAGGCGCTGGGCGACGCCCCCAGCTCGCGCTTGAACATCGTCGCGAAGGCGCTGGGGCTGGCGTAGCCCAGGTCCAGCGCCACCTCCAGCACGCTGGCGCCGCGCGCCAGACGCTCCAAGGCCGCGATCAGCCGCGCCTGTCGCCGCCATTGCCCGAAGCTGAGCCCGGTCTCGCGCTGAAAACGGCGCTGCAGAGTGCGCGGGTCCATCGCCGCCTGCGCCGCCCACTCGGCGACGCCGCGCGCGTCGCCGGGATGGCTGAGCAACTGTCGGCACAGCTGATCCAGCGCCGGCGAAGCCGGCTGCGGCAGCGACAAGGCCAGGCTGGGCAGGCTGCGGATCTCGTCCAGAATCAAGCGCATCACCCGCTCCGCGCGGCTGTCCGGCGGATAAGGCACCGCGACGCCGGTCGCGGCCTGGATCAGCTCGCGCAGCAAGGGAGACACCGCCAGCACGCAACACTCCGCCGGCAAGCCCTCCAGGGCGTCGCCGCGCACATACACCGTGCGCATCCTCACCCGGCTCAGCATGTTCACCTGATGCCAGGTGGCGATGGGCAGCCAGATGCCGCGCGTAGGCGGCACGATCCAGCGCCCCTGATCGGTGGTGACCATCATCACCCCCTCCACCGCGTACAACAGCTGGGCGGTGGGGTGGGCGTGACGCGGCGACACGCCGCCGGCCGCGTAATCGCGCGCCTTGCCCACTACCGGGGCCGCGCCGCCGTCATAGTCATGCAAATGTTCGAAGTCCGCCACAATGCCTCTTTTGCGAAGATAACTGCCTTATTTTGGCAGGACGGACGCTATTTTGCTCGCTAGTATGACATTCACCCACTAGTTGAATGATGCTCAAGTCCATGACCACCGCCGCTTCCATCGCGCCCGACCAAGACCGCACTCGCTTCCGCGTGCTGGGCGCCATCAGTTTCTCCCATTTTCTCAACGACATGCTGCAATCGCTGCTGCTGGCGATCTACCCTTTGCTCAAAGGCAATTACCAGCTCAGCTTCGCCGAAATCGGCCTGATGACGCTGACCTACCAGTGCACCGCCTCGCTGCTGCAACCCTTGGTCGGCCTCTATACCGACAAGAAGCCGATGCCGTACTCGCTGGTGCTGGGCATGGGCGCCACCCTGTGCGGCCTGCTGCTGCTGTCCAGCGCCGGCAGCTTTCCGCTGCTGTTGCTGGCCGCGGCGCTGGTGGGCACCGGCTCCTCGGTGTTCCATCCGGAATCGTCGCGGGTGGCGCGCATGGCCTCCGGCGGCCGGCCCGGCCTGGCGCAATCCATCTTTCAGGTGGGCGGCAACGCCGGCAGCGCCAGCGGCCCGCTGTTGGCGGCGCTGATCGTCATACCCCTGGGCCAGGGCAGCATCGCCTGGTTCGGCCTGGCCGCGCTGCTGGCGATGGCGGTGCTGTTCAAGATCGGCCAGTGGTACGGCCATCAACAGCGCAAGGCCAAAACCGCCGCAGCCGCTACGCCGCCGCAACTGTCGCCGGCGCGCGTGAAGCTGACGCTGTTCGCCTTGCTGGTGCTGCTGTTCTCCAAATATTTCTACACCGCCAGCATCACCAGCTACTTCACCTTTTATCTGATCCAGCATTTCGGCCTGGGCGTGCAAGCCGCGCAGCTGCATTTGTTCCTGTTCCTGCTCGCGGTCGCGCTGGGCACCATCTTCGGCGGCCCGATAGGCGACGCCATCGGCCGCAAGCGGGTGATCTGGTTCTCCATCCTCGGCATCGCGCCGCTGACCCTGCTGCTGCCCTACGCCAATCTGTTCTGGACCAGCGTGCTGTCGCTGGGCATAGGCTTCGTGCTGGCGTCGGCCTTCCCCGCCATCATCATTTACGCGCAGGAACTGTTGCCGGGCCGGGTGGGCATGGTGTCCGGCATGTTCTACGGCTTCGCCTTCGGCATCGGCGGCATCGGCGCCGCGGTGCTGGGCCAGCTGGCCGACAGCCACGGCATCGAGTTCGTCTATCGGCTGTGCGCCTTCCTGCCGCTGCTGGGCCTGGTGGCCGCCCTGCTGCCGGATCTGCGCGGCGACAAGGTTTGACACTGGCGCCGCCCTGCCCGGATACTTCCGCCATTCAATTTTTCCAACGCGCCTGCGGCGCCGTCTGAGAACGTGTTTACGATCTCGCGAGCTACAGCGAGACAAGGCGAAAACGGCTGAGAAAGCG